>CAZLHV010000190.1:0-6416 GCA_964559205.1 uncultured Bacteroidaceae bacterium | reverse complement strand
GGTCGAGAGCGAAAACATAGGCACCCTGAAACGAAAACACCATGTGTGTTTCGTTGTCTCCAAGTTGGTTCATAAATGAATATCTCACCGGAATCAGCTGTGAAGCACTGATGCCTGCATAATACTTGTTCTGGCTCACCAGCGCCAAACCAGCCGAGGCATTTCCTGCTGGCTGATGGGTGGTTCCACCGGCAAGAATGGGATCAGATGCATGATTCACAACAGCATCATCCATGTTAAAGCTCATCTGGCTTACCACGCCTGTTCCATGAAAAACAAGGCGCGTAGCTTTTTCGGGCGCAATATTCAGTGAATAAAGAAATGAAAATCCCGCCGAAATGTAATTGCTCAGACCGGCCGCCTCGCGTTGCAGACTTAATGCTGCCCCTGTGCTGTTTCCTGTAGGAGCACTTAGCACAAGATTTTGATACGCAGGGCGGTTTCCAAAACCATCAATGCGGGTCCCAGCACTGAAGTTGAGTTGTGGCACACCATACCATTGCGTTAATGCAGGATTTTGTGCCTCGGGAGCAATGTTCTGAAAGGGCATGACCATCTGACCCAATTGAAACTGTGCCTGCAGGTCAAAGACCATGAGCAGCATCGCAAAAAGAAGTACTTGTTTTTTCATGGCTCAGAATTTAATGTCAATGCTGCTTTTGTATTCTTTCTCTAGCGTGCCGTCGTCCAGGCGAATCAGGTAATAGTACACGCTGTTGGGCTGAGCGTCGTCGGCCAGCGGGTCCCATGCTGCCGCACAATCGGTGGTTTCGAAAATCAGTTTTCCCCATGAATCATAAATTTGCATGAAGAAACCGGTGTAATTGCAGGCGCCTTCTACAAAGTAGGTATCGTTGTACCCATCGCCGTTTGGGGTCACCAGATTTGGCAGTGTGAAGCAATCACCATTGATGCTTTGAATGGTTACCGTTGCATGAGTCACACAAGCGCTGTCATCGGTGGCTATATATTGGTAATCGCCACAGGCGAGTCCGCTGATTGTGGTGGCATCGGCCATGGAGTAGCCGGCAGGGCCAGTCCATGATACATGATATGTCGGGTGTGGATCGCCTCCTGTTAATTCAAGCGAAATAGTACCAAACATGTCATCATCGCAGGGATTATGCACAATGGTTTCGGCAACCACCATGGGTGTCGCCGACTGATGGATGGTGAAATCGTAATAAGCCTGACATAGGGTTTGCTGATCGGTCACTGAAATGGTGTATGTGCCGGCAATCAACGCAACGGATCCGGTGAACAACAGATCGGTAGTGTTAAACAATCCGCTTTCGAAAGGCGTGCTCCATTCATAGGTAAAGTAATAGCCGGCAGCTGCTTCGGTGGCCGTGACTGACACATTTCCCCTTAAACCATTGCAAACATAATCTTCGAGTGTGGTGATGTATGGGATGGTGTCAGTGTTCGGAATGGTAATGGTGTCGGCCACCATGCATCCCCAGCTATCTGTTGCTTCGATGCGGTAGGCTCCACCACGTACATTGCTGATATCCTGCGTGGTATAAACTGAATCGGAAACAAGATGTAACCATTGGTAGGTATAAACCGGTACGCCTCCGCTTACAGTGATGTCGGCTGCACCATTGTTAAATCCATCGCAGGTGCTGGGGGTTATGCCGGTTGTGCTGATCTGAATCAGCGCTGGTTCCGAAAGAAAATAATTTAAAACAGTGGTGGCAGCTGCGGCATCGGTGATAGTGACCGAATAGTTCCCAGTAACCAGATCGTGAATGGCAGGAGTTACCGCTCCGGTGTTCCATAAAAAGGTATGGGGCGGGGTTCCTCCCACTGGCACAGCAATGAGTGCGCCGGTGCTGTCGCCATAACATGTAATGTCGCTCAGCACCTGAATCTGGGCATTGGCATGAGATACCATTGCCCACAGGCAAATCGAAATAAGAATTTTCATGGTGATGTGTTCAACTGCTGGTTTAGACTAAAAACATTCATTTCGGTTGCATGTTTTCTAAATAAAACCACATTAATTCATTGTAAACTGTTTTATATCTCTGATAGTCAACTTAACTAAAATTCTACCTCAAGGGCAAAGGGTCAACATTCATGCTAAATGATTACTTTTACAAAAACAACCCGATGAATATTGAAAATATCCCACAAAGCACCGAAGATCTTGTTGCACTTCGCAACAAAGTGGCCATAACCCCCGAAGGCGGCCTCGCCTGTTTCATCATTGCATTGAAGCATTTTGCCGAAGGTCATCCTCAGGGGCTCGAAATGCTGGTGATTACCCGTGCGCACGAAGATCTTGTCACGTCAACAGCTTCAGGTAACTACAAAGGCTATACGCTTGGCACCAACGAGCTCTATTTCACCCGAAACCAGCTCTCCAAACAGCCCTATCTTCCAATGTCGTACTTTAATGGAGCCACACCCCAAAACAACTACGTTCTGAATGAACGTCAGCTATCGTTCAGTTTTTCAACCAACAGCTACAGCGGCGACATCGAAAGCGGGCGCATTAAAGTGTTTGTTGATTGTTCGGGAGCCTCGAGTCCAAGGCCTGCCACGCTGGTAAAAAACGACAAAGGCATCTGGAAGGTGAAAGAATACAGCAGCCTGATTGTGGGTATTCAACCAAAAGCCGCCGAAAAACCGTCTGATGATTTATAATCCGTAGCTGGCTTCATCGGCCTTCATGGCTTCGAGAGCAATGCCAACAAATGCTTCGAGTGAAAGGCCTGCCTGTTCGCATTCTAAAATGTTTTCGCGCTTGACACTTGCGGCAAAATGTTTCTCCTTCATGCGTTTGATCACCGATGCAGGCTTCACACTGCTGATTTTTTTGTCGGGATACACCAAGGCGGTTGCAAATATTAAACCTGTGACAGTTTCTCCAGCCGCCAACGCATAATGAAAACGCTTCGATCGCTTTGCAGGTGCCGAAACTTCGTTGTGTAAACTGATCGCTTCAATGGTCTCTTCTTCAAGACCGGCTTCACGCAACAGGGGCACACAAACCTGTCCGTGCGTCAACGGATCAGCTCCGGTGATTTCAACATCCAGATCGTGTAGCAAACCGGCCAGTCCCCACAGGTCTTCATTTTCGCCAAAATGCCCAGCCAAAGCACGCATCACGGTTTCAGAAGCCAGACAATGTGCCCTCATTTTGGGCTGCTTTATGTATTGATCAAGCAATATAACAGCTTTCTCCCGAATCATTTTTTTTGGCAAAAATAACGATTTGATTGTGGAATGACATATCGTATCATTAAAAAGTGTAACAACCTGATTGATTGAGTACTGCTTACTCGTGGTGAAAATATGGACATTTTTAAAGAAAAATTCAGAATGATTTGGCCAATTCAAAATTATTCTCTACTTTTGCAGTCCCAAAAAATACAGAAATGGCAAAGAAAAACAAGGAAGCGCGTGTTCAGGTCATTCTGGAGTGCACCGAGCACAAGAATTCCGGAATGCCGGGTACTTCGCGTTACGTGACGGTCAAGAATAAAAAGAATACTCCTGAACGCATGGAACTGAAAAAGTACAACCCGATTCTGAAAAAATACACTGTTCACAAGGAAATCAAATAAGCTGAGTCATGGCAAAGAAAGTAGTTGCAACCCTGAAAACCGGCCAGACCCGTGGATACACCAAGGTGATTAAAATGGTCAAAAGCGAAAAAACCGGCGCATACTGTTTCAAACAGCGCATTCTTCCTGCTGACGAGGCTCAGACCTTCTTCAAGAAGTAAATCGATTTTTTACCTATATATAGATAACTTCGGGATGCAACTGTATTCCGAAGTTATTTTTTATGCTATCCTGTATCAATCTGGCCAGTTCCACCACCTCAGATCCACTTGCCCCTCCAAGGTTAATCAGCACCAAAGGCTGCTGTTCGTGAACACCCACGCGACCTTGCCTGTGCCCTTTCCAACCCGCCTTTTCAATAAGCCAGGCTGCCGGAATCTTTACCATGTCGCCCTCTTCCGCAAAAAACGGCACTTCGGGATGCTTTGCCTGAATGGCTTCAAATATACTTTTGCTGACCACCGGATTTTTAAAAAAGCTACCGGCATTACCAAACAGCTTATAATCTGGTAGTTTTGAATTTCTAATCTCCATTACGGCCTTACGAACCATATGCGGATCGTTTAGGTCGAGTTGAAGCCTTTCCATGTACTCAATCAGCGCTCGGTAATTCGGGTTCGCTGCTGCCTGTGAATGTAAGCGAAAGGTAACTGAAGTTACAATGTATTCCGGCTGACTTTTAAAAATACTTTGCCGGTATCCGAAACAACAATCTTCGGCGGGCAAAGTAACGAATGAATGATCTCTGATATTGAAGCACTGCACTTCGCTGATAAATTGTGCAGCTTCGGCACCATATGCTCCAATGTTTTGAACAGGCGCACTGCCTACAGTTCCCGGAATCAATGAGAGATTTTCAAGACCATAACATCCCATGGCCAGCGATGTATCAACAAGGTGATCCCATTCGATGCCGGCTCCTGCCCGAAGCAGAACATGCTGTTTGTTGCGCTCAATCACTTCGAGCTCACAGTTCTCCATGCGGATCAGAGTGCCTTCAAAGTCTTTGGTAAACAGAAGGTTGCTTCCCATACCCACACAAAAAAACGGCTCATTCAGATTCATTTCATGCAGTGACGGCAGTTCCGCCGGATCATTGACATGAATCAGGCATGCAGCTGTGGCTTCAATGCCAAATGTATTAAACGGCTTTAAGTCAACATGACGATCAATGATCATGACGCGAAATGGTAAATGCAAATCGTTTTTCAGCACGTTTGCGAGTTAGATATAAAATCAGATAATAAAATGCCGTAGAGACAACCGCAATCAGTGCTGAAAGAGGTTCGGACAATCCGGCGGCAGTTGAGGAGAAAAAACCGGCAAGCAGAATCATCACCGGGAAACCAAGCCCCAACAACACGGCCAACATTCCACTTCCTTCCGAAATCGACAGGGTGACAGTGTCTCCAATTGTGAATTCCGAAGAATTGTTTACTGGCACCTTAAATACTTTTTCTTTAACATCAGAAGGGTTGCAGACCGATTTAATCTGGCATGAAACACAGGCGGCTTTCGAAATCACCGCCACTTCAATTTCATGATCATGAATGGCAGTCACCATCCCGTCGTGCTCAATACGTTCCATAATCAGGGATTGTCAATTGATAAAGGAATAATCTTTCCGTTCATGAAATGACCTGCCTCGGCGGCAAAACGAAAAATGTAGGCACCGGCATCCTTTGGTTCAACCCTGGCTTTGAATCCCGGAAAAGCCGCTGCCAGCATGTCGGTTTGAACGGCTCCGGGGGCAATGGCATTGACCATAATACCCAATGGGGCAAGCTCGACGGCCAGCGATTCGGTCAAATTTGCCACCGCTGCTTTTGAAGCGCTATAAACACTTAATCCGGCAAATTTCTGACTACCCTGAAATCCTCCCATGCTACTGATATTCAGTATATGCGAACCCTGATCCATGTACGGCAGCATGGCCTGAATAAGACGAAATGGGGTCCAGAAATTCAATCGGAAGCAGCGCTCATAATCGCCTTCAGTCATTTCCGCAAAAGGCTTTTTCACCAGCATACCGGCATTATTGATCACAATGCGAGGTTTGAAATTCAAGGTAACCATCATGCGAATCAAATCGGGCAGGTACTGGTCATTCGACAAGTCCGCCGACATTCCGTGAAAAGTTGCATTCGCTCCAACCCGGGCTGAAAAAGCCTGCAATGATTCAAACGACGTATCGGAACGACTGATCCCAATCACCCGATTGTCATTTCCCCCCAGCGCTTCTTCGGTTATTCCCCGGCCAATTCCCCGGCCACAACCCGTAATCAGAATATCCATTACCTGCTTTTAGTTGTTTGATTCATAAATGAAAGATTTTCCATGTCAAAGGTACGTATTTTCAATTAAGAATTGCGAATAAACAAGCCATTTCATGGTGTCCGTTGCATTGAAAATACTTGCTACTTTTGCATATGCCTCATGACCATGTAGTGCTTATTGACAACAACGACAGTTTCACCTGGATGCTTAGGGAGAGTCTTCTGCTTGCCGGTATTTCGCAGGTGCGGGTTATTCCTGTGCAACAATTTAAGCTTCCGGATCTTGACGCAGGCTGCAAAGGTGTGGTTATTTCTCCCGGTCCGGGTACTCCTGATGAAAATGGCTTGCCTGAATGTGTTCAGTTGCTGTCAGGTAAAGTGAAAGTATTGGGTGTCTGTCTTGGATTACAAGCCATTGTGATGGCTCATGGAGGTCGCATCATCAACCTCAAAACAGTTTTTCACGGCAGCTGCACCCAAGTGGAATTTTCTACAGAAAGTGTCTTGTTTTCGGGCTGCGAGAAGCCTTTCAACGCCGGACTGTATCATTCGTGGGCAGCCGACG
>CAZLHV010000189.1:0-6421 GCA_964559205.1 uncultured Bacteroidaceae bacterium | reverse complement strand
ATTGTCCGGGTTGCCCCATGTTTCTTGACCGCTGGCAGTATTTTATTGCCGAAACCGAAGGCAAGACCTATGGCGAAAACGGCATGGGCATTCCGGTGCTTACGTACGAAGAATTGGCCGGGCTTGTTCTCGGCTACGATCCATGGGAACTTGGGCTTCAGATGCACCAGGTCTCGGTAGAGCCATTGTTGAAGAAAATGGGATACACGTATGATCCCAATGGAAAATATCAATCTGCTACAGGACATGACTTGGGCAGACCGGTTGATCCGCTAACATTAAATATTCATTGTTGATGGGTAAAAAAGTTGTGGTTATTGGCGGTGGACCCGCAGGAATGGAATCGGCAACCTATCTTGCCGAACTTGGTTTCGATGTCAGTTTGATTGAAAAGGAAGCCCACACAGGAGGCAAACTGAATCATTGGGATCGTTTGTTTCCCAGCATGAGACTAGGAATGGAAGTGAAATCATATCTTGAAAAAGGAAATGAACTTGCCGGGGTAAAGGTGATGCTGAATCAGGAAATTGACAAAGTGGAAAGACTTTCGAAACCGATGCGGCTGCTTACGTCGGGGGGTGAGCTGCTCGATGCCGATGCTGTTGTGATTGCCACGGGTTTCGATGTGTTTGATGCACGCCGAAAGGAAGAGTACGGTTATGGCATTTACGACAATGTGATTACGAGCAAGGATCTGGAACAACTTTTCAGAGAGCACAAATCCATCACGCGTCATGATGGTCAGCCGGTTAAGAAAATAGGCATTGTGCATTGCGTGGGCTCGCGCGACGAAAAAGCAGGAAATATTTACTGCAGTAAGGTTTGTTGTGTTACCGGCGTCAAGCAGGCCATTGAGCTTAAACAAGAGCTTCCTGATGCCGAAGTGTTTTGTTTCTATATGGACTTGCGCATGTTTGGGATGCATTTCGAAGAATTGTATAAGGAGGCACAGGAAAAACATGGTGTTCAGTTTATTCGCGGCCGTTTGAGCGAGGCTTCGGAAAATGCTGACGGAAGTGTTGTGGTTAAAGTTGAAGACACCTTGACCAACCGACCTTTAAAAATGTCGGTCGATTTACTGGTGTTGCTGGTTGGGTTTAAACCTTCGGCAGGCACACGAAAAATGGGTGAATTGTTTGGCCTCACTTTTAATGACAATAGGTTTCTGCATAGTTCCGACGAGCATACCGGCACAGGAATGACATCGGTTCCGGGCGTTTTTCTGGCAGGAACCTGTTCGGCACCGCGTACCATAACAAACAGCATACTCGATGCCCGAAGTACCGCTCTGCGGGTGGCAGGTTATCTTAACGGGAGTAAGGCAGAACAACGGTAGTACTCAAGTAATTTATCATTATGTGCCCTGAATTTGGATTCAGCATCAATAAGTCTCAGCAGATCAACATGGATACTGCCGATCAGCAGCTATTCAAAAAGATTCTGATGTCAGAACCCAGCCTGAATGTTTGTATTTTTTGCGGAAGTTGTGCTGCCACATGTTCTGCCGGTCAGTTTACTTCGTTCAGTTTTCGACGATTGTCGGTCTCGCTCAGACGGGGTCTGAACGATGAGATTGAAAAGGAAATTTCAAGGTGCATGATGTGTGGAAAATGCACGCTGGTTTGTCCGCGTAATGTGAATACCCGCCATATTTTGTTTCACTTAAAGAAGCACTTCGATGGACGTTAATTTTGATCCTTTTGTGCTGCCTTTCTTTTTTGGCATCCTCATCATGGGCATTGTGCTCATCTGGAAGTATTTTGTGTGGCTCGAGCAAATTCCGGTTTCAGACCGACGCATGATGTTCAGGAATATTTTCACATTCCGCACCTTCAAAGCAATAAAGGAATCGGTGTTAGAGTGCCTGATTCATCGTAAGATATTCAAAATCAATCCGGTACTTGGCTACATGCACATGAGTCTTGCCTTTGGCTGGTTTTTGCTGATTGTTGTGGGATCAGTTGAGTCAAAATATGGGCAGAAAGATGTTTTCAACATGCCGTGGGATCCGATTTTCTTTAACTTTTTCGAACCTGACAAGCACGGTCATCAATACACGGAGTTTTTCACATTCATGATGGATTTTTTACTGCTGGTGGTGCTTGTGGCTGTGCTGATTGCCGTGGTAAAAAGATTTTATTCGCGTCTGATGGGCATGAAAAAAACCACCAGACTCATGCCTTTTGATCGGCTGGCTTTGTATTCATTATGGCTCATTTTCCCCGCAAGGCTTCTGGCCGAATCGTTCAATGCAGCCAATCATCAGAATGGCGGCTTCATGACTCAGCCTCTGGGCGATGCACTAGCTTCGGTTCTGCCTACCCAAACACTTGAGTATCCTTCGTGGTGGGCATATTCCGCAGTGCTGGCTGTATTCATGGTATCCATGCCTTTTTCGCGCTATATGCACATTTTAACCGAGCCCTTTGTGATCCTTTTTCGAAATCTGGGACTGAAACCTGCTACTAATTTACAGGGATATACCCGATTCGAAATCAATGCCTGCAGTCGTTGCGGAATATGTATCGATAAGTGTCAATTAAGTGCTGATGCTGGTATTTCTGATGTGCAGCCAGCCTATTTCATTCAAAGCGTACGATATAAATTCAATTTTGAACAGAAATACCTCAATTGTCTGATGTGTGGCCGTTGCAATGTATATTGTCCGGTTGGAATCGATGTCACAAATATGCGGAAAATAACCCGCGGACTGGCCAACGAGGCAGCCTCGTTCAATTACGACTATTTGCCGGCCCCGGCACAGGCAATCGCTCAAAACGAAGTGAATGTTTTGTATTTTGCCGGATGCATGTCACACCTGACGCCTTCCATTCCACGAGCCATGAAAACCATTTTTAAAGAAGCTGGCGTCAGCTACGAATTTATTGACCGCGATGGAAGCATTTGCTGCGGACGCCCGCTGCGTCAGGCAGGAATGAACGAAGCCGCTTTGCAATTGCAGCAAAAGAACACGGAGTTGATCCGTTCGAAGAAATCGATGATTCTGGTAACCTCATGTCCTATTTGCTACAAGACATTCAAAGAGGATTATCATCTCAAAATGCACGTGATGCATCATGCCGAGTTGATCAGCATTTTGCTTGAAGGTAAGCGCCTTACAACAGATGCATCAGGTGATAAGCTTGTTTATCATGATCCCTGCGAGCTGGGGCGGGGAAGCGGCGTGTATGAAGCCCCCCGAAATGTGCTCTCTCAATATGGCAGTTTAACACAGTGTTCGCAGCAGAACGAAAAGGCCCTGTGTTGTGGTGGAAGCATTTCCAATCTGAAGGTTTCGTATGAATCGAGAAACAATATGGCAAGGGCAGCGGTAGAAACGCTAAACGAAAATCAGCCCGATTGCATTGTTACAGCTTGCCCGCTATGCAAAAAGACCCTTGCGCCTCATGCCGGCAATAAGGTACTCGACATTGCCGAAGTGGTCGCCAATGCTTTGCTCAAAAAGAAATCCGAGTCAGGCGATCATGACGTATCACATCAGGAAGTATTGTTTCTGAAAAAGTAGAACTGATTAATTGTTTCATTAACAGGCAGCTTGAAAGACTTCATTTGATTGTGAGATCAAATAAATAATTTCACTTGCAGGCTTATCATCCTTCAGATTGTATTTTATGGAACGACCATCTGTTGGTATTTCTTCAACTAAATTACAAATATATATAGTTGAAGGACAATATATTAAGCGTATATATTATTGAATAATGTGAATAAAAGATTCACACAAATAAGTAATATTAATTCATTTACGCTCAGTAACTGTCTAAATTTTGTTATTTCTTATTTTAGCTTGGATTTTAATTTTTTACCAACCGCAGACAGCATCGAGTTTTGCGCAGAGAAACGCTGAAAAATTGTCTTTTAGAAGCCCTGCACTATACAGCCTCAACCTTCGGTGTGTCTGTTTTGAAGCATAAAATCGAAGTTAGAAACAAGCTTTCAACTTCGATTCGGATACTTCAACCACGGCTTTTTATTCAACTCAAAGTCATGAATCATTCAATAAAAAAAATCACAACCCTTCAGGATTGTGATTTATAGACTCTTGCAAGTTTATTTACCAGCGTTTTTGTCTGAATCCGCCACCGCGGTTGTCGCCGGAGTTGCTTTTTGGACGATCTTCACGTGGACGTGCTTCGTTGACGCGTATCACTTTGCCGTCGTATTCCGCTTCGTTAAGTTCGCGGATGGCTTTTGTGGCAGCTTCGTTGTCTGACATTTCCACAAATCCGAATCCACGAGAGCGGCCGGTCATGTTGTCCATAATAATTTTGGCAGAAGAAACTTCGCCATACTCTTCAAAAAGAGTTCTTAAGTCCTCGTCTTTCAGACGATAACTCAGGTTTGAAATGTAAATGTTCATTTTCTGGTTTTGTAAATGATGTTTAGGATTGAAAGCAATGAAAACAAACCAGATTGGATGTCAATAAGAATTGCAATGATAACTCTCAACCGGCTGCAAAGATAGTGAACATTGATGACAATGCGAGATTTTATTTTTTTTGAACAATTTGAAATTGGCCTGATATTTATCAATTTTCGCAAATATCATGTAATCAATGATTTGACTTTGTTATATCCCATTTTTCAATGATTTTGCAAATAAATAACCATAAGCGGGAGATTGATTGCTAATTTTGTATTATCAAAACTGTACCTATGAAATCAAAACTACTTTCGTTAATTTTTATTCTCGGAGCGCTACATCTGAATGCGCAAATCATTTTCTCCGAGGACTTTGACGGTGTTGGCGGACCCACAGCAGGTGGCGCTGGCACATATACTTTCCCTTCTGGATGGACATTGGTCAATGTCGATAACCGGACGCCTGATGCAGCGGTAGCATATGTTAATGCAGCATGGGAGCGTCGAGAGGATTTTGCAAACAGTGTAACCGACTCATGCGCCTTTAGTACCTCGTGGTATTCACCGGTGGGCGCAGCCGATGACTGGATGTGGACACCTGCTATCGGGCCACTTCCTGTCAATAGCAAGTTAAAATGGAATGCTGTCACCTACGATCCTTCCTATCCTGATGGATATGAAGTTCGGATTATGACCACAATGCCTACTGGAACCACCGGAAACCTGGGCAATATGGTGTCATCTTCAACCCTGTTATTCAGCATTGCAGCCGAAACGACCACATGGTCTGCACGCGAAGTTGATCTTTCAGCGTATTCTGGCATGACCGTATATATTGGCTTTCGCAATATTTCAAATAACATGTTTCTGCTTTTGATTGATGATGTGGTGGTTGAGCAGGTCATTAATTACGACATCGCCATCGACGCAGCAGACACTGCATCACAGTACACCTTGATACCACTTCCTCAGGCCGATGATGTTTGCATACCAGGTGCAACAGTACGTAACAATGGACTTCTTGATTTGACCAATGTAAGTCTTGATGTGATCATCAAAGACGCCTCCGGCATCGTTGTATATAACGAAACAGCCTCTGGTCCGGCAACACTCACCCCTTCAGCAACTGCCCATATCACCACGTCGCCCTTCACTCCTTTGGCTACCGGTTCATATACCATTCATTATCATGCATGGATGACAGAAGGCGATCAGAACATGATCAATGATTCGCTGGCAATTGCAGGTTTTGTTATTACGGATTCAGTGTATGCCCGCGATAATGGAGTTGTTGCTGGTGGCGTTGGCATCGGAGCAGGGAATGGGGGTTATGTTGGTCAGGATTTCCATTTGCCACAACCTGCCAACGTGTCTTCGGTGACGTTATATGTAACCAATGGATATACTGGTCGTCAGCTTGCAGCAGTTTTATGGAGCATGTCATCTGGAAAACCTGATTCGATCGTTGCTTCGACCGACACCTTACTTTACATAGATGATTCGGCCCGGTATTACACCATTAACATGGCGTCGCCAACCGGAAACATCATGCTCCCTCCCGGAACCTACGCTTTGACCATGATTGAGTTTGACAGTACCATTCAACTTGGCCAAACGCTCGATATTTTTACAAGCGGTCATTCATGGGTTTATTGGCCAACCATTCCTTCAGGAGACTGGAGTCACATGGAAGCATTCGGCGGGCAATTTGCACGCGCCAGTATACTCAGACTCAATGTTTCAGACCCTTGCGCTTCGTTTTCAGCAAGTGACAATGTTGTAGACGCCACATGTCAAACCTGCCCTGATGGTTCGGCAACGATTACCCCTACGGGTGGTTATGCACCATATTCCTATGCTTGGAGCAATGGAGATACCACAGCGACCGTTTCTGGTCTTCTGCCAGGCACTTACTCGGTGACTGTTACCGATGCACAAGGATGTTCACTTGTGTTGCCTATTCAGATTGACTACAATGTCGGCATCGATGAAAAGGAGCTGAATGTCAGCATTTATCCCAACCCAAGCCATGGTACGT
>CAZLHV010000188.1:0-6427 GCA_964559205.1 uncultured Bacteroidaceae bacterium | reverse complement strand
CCAACGTATCGGGTGTGACCTACACCTGGGCCGTACCCACCGGCTGGAGCATTACTGCAGGACAGGGAACCAACAGCATCACCGTAACAGCTGGTTCAGCAGCGGGCAACATCACCGTGACCCCAAGCAATGCCTGTGGCAACGGAACTGCGCAGACATTAGCGGTTACGACCACCACAACGCCAGCACAGCCTTCGGCCATTACAGGAAGCACGACGGTTTGTGAGAATGAATTCGGCCTAACATATAGCATTACAGAAGTGTCAGGAGTGACTTACACGTGGAACTTGCCAGCTGGCTGGAGCATTATTGCGGGTCAGGGATCGGGTCTTATTGCAGTGCAGGCGGGAACATCAGGAGGTGTAATTACAGTTACCCCATCAAATGGATGTGGCAATGGCCTGTCACAGAGTCTTATCATTACGACAAACGCTGTTCCTGCACAACCTTCTACTATTAGTGGTGATTTGGCACCTTGTATTAGTATTAGTGGGCATTCATACAGCGTCATTAACGAGCCAGGTGTAAACTACAATTGGGTCGTTCCTGCGGGGTGGAGCATTCTTTCCGGACAAGGAACTTCGGCAATTCTTGTCGATGTTGTGAGTGGAAGCGGCACTATTTCAGTTACACCATCCAATTTATGTGGTTCAGGAACCATGCAGACTCTGTCTGTTAATCCGGAATCGGCACCAGCCATGCCTTCGTCTATTTCGGGTCAGGTCAGTCCTTGTGAAGGAAGCTTACAATCATATTCTGTTGTCTCAATTGGGGGCATAACATATACTTGGTCAGTTCCAGCCGGATACACCATCATTGCAGGCCAGGGGACAGCAAGTATTGATGTAATCATTGGTGCAGCTGGCGGAATGATTTCTGTCAATGCGCAAACTGCATGTGGATCAAGTCCTGATCAGACATTAATGATTGCACCCAGCTTGCTGGTCACTCCGGAAATTGAAGTTGGATACGACTCAATTGCATCTGTATGTTCAGGTTCCTCAGTAGTGTTTAATGCCACAGTGATCAATGGAGGCACTAATCCTGTAGTGAACTGGTATCTTAATGGAATTCTCGCTTCAAGCGGGTTATCCTATACGTTAATGATGCCAATGAATGGTGATCAGGTTTATGCTGAGCTTATTTCCAGCGAAACCTGTGTTTCTGCTGCATCTGTATTCTCTCCAGTGATCACTGTCATCGTACATCCAATTCCAGCAGCGCCAGTGATTACTCAGTCTGGAGATACTCTTTATTCAAGTTACCCGGTAGGCAATCAATGGTATGATGTGGGTGGACTGATGCCAGGAGAGATTAATCATTTCCTTGTGCCGGTGAGTGATGGCGACTATTATGTCATCTACACTGATTCAAATGGTTGTGTATCAGATCCGTCTGAGGTGTTTTCTTTCGTGTTCGATGCTTTATTTGAATTTGCAACGGCGCCTGAAATTTTCCCAAATCCTTCAGATGGTGTATTCGTCATTCGTTTCGATCAGACATTAGATGATGAAGTTTATTTGTTGGTATACAACATGATTGGAGAGCTTGTCATGCGGGTTGATGATGTATCTCAGCAAACAACAATTGATTTGGGTCATCAGCCTGATGCAGTTTACCAGCTTAATATTGTGTCTGGTTCTTCTGTATTGACCTACCGACTTGTGAAGGAAAAATAGAAATAGTTTTGTAGATTTGAAAGCGGTTTCATATTTCATGAAACCGCTTTTTTGTTAAATTCTTAAAAATTTTTTATTACTAAAAAAGAAAAGATAAATGCTTAAAATGTTAATTAACAGGCGCTAACAAAATTGTGAAGGCATGGCATTATTATTTTTTTAATCAAATTCTTGTTCATTTTGGAATATACCATTATCTTTGTAACTTGAATCATTTGGTTCTTAGTCACATTACATTCACCCAAACTCAAGGAGGATTGCCTATAGAGGAAGTTTACACTCATTAAAAAGGAGGTCATATGAAAGCCCAACCTATGAGTGATGAACTTCTGGTTCACAACTATCTGAACGGCGATCACAGCAGTTTTCAGCTTTTAGTAAAAAGGTACAGGCGCAAGCTTTATGGTTACATATATGTAGCTGTGAAAGATGCCATGGTGGCTGATGATTTATTTCAGGAAACCTTTCTGAAAGTAGTGACTACACTTCAGTCGGGGACATACAGGGAAGAAGGTAAGTTTATTCAGTGGATTATGAGAATTGCTCATAATCAGATTATTGACTATTTCCGAAAAGGAAGTAAGTTTCAGCAGGTTACTGCAACTCCTTCAGAAGAGGACGACGTATTCACTTTTATTTCAAGCGAAGATCCCAATGTGGAAGAACGAATGATCACGGATCAGATTCACAGCACCTTGGGTTATTTGGTCGAGCAATTGCCTGAAGATCAGCGTGAAGTACTCAAAATGCGCATTTATTACGATATGAGCTTCAAGGACATTGCCGAGGAAACGAATGTGAGTATTAATACGGCGTTGGGAAGAATGCGCTACGCATTAATTAACATTAGAAGAATGATCAGGGATAAGGAAGAAGTGTTAATTTCCTGAGATCATACAATATCAAATGAATATCGAGCGTTAGAGTAGAAATTAATTCTGCCTATGCACGATGTTTTTACCCCACAGTCTTTGGTTGATTTTCTTTATTTCAATCCGCAGAACACCTGCGATGAAGAAACCTTCAACCACATTTTTCAGGACGAGTATTTACTCACTCTTTTTGAAAAAGAAGCCGAAGCAATGCTCTCTTTGTCGGGCAAGAGTTGTGAGCCTTCTGAAAAGGCACTCATAGCCATCAGTCAGTTTTCTGCCACGCGCGTATTCAATTTGGATCATGTAAATGGTCGTTTGTACAATTCATGATTTGGCAGAATGAAGTCATGTAAGCTATTCTCGCGATCTATTTTGATTGCGGTTCTGTTTCCTTTGCAACTAGTGGCACAGCAGCAACTTGTATTGCGGGTCGATTTCTTTCGATGTGGTGATTTTCGCACCGACAGTATTGAGATCAAAGAAATGTTTATGCAGCAAAATGGGTCTATTGGCCCTGAAGCCTATCTCGATGCTTTTAATTATGGTGAATATCGGATTGAAGCATATAAGTCAGATTCAACATGCTATTTCAGGCGTGGTTACAGCTCGCTTTTTAATGAATGGAAAACAACCAGTGAAGCACTTACATCCTATCGGAAATTCGAAGAGTCAGTGCTCATTCCATACGATGAGAATTTGTCCTGGATTGTTTTTTCAATGCGCGATTCGCTCGATCGCTGGCACTTCCAGAAATCTGTGTCAATTCCTGCTAAGAAGGCCATTCAATTTAAAAACTTAAAGGCTTATCCAGTAAAAGAATTGCAGGTGAATGGCCCTGCGGATAAAAAGCTTGATATTCTATTTGTTCCTGACGGATATACCAAAAATGAAATGAATCTTTTTAAGGATGATTGTGAAAATGCAATGAAAAGCATACTCGGATCACAGCCATTTAATGATTTTAAGGAGCGAATATCTTTTCGGGCTGTATTAGCCCCATCGGTCGAAAGCGGAACTGATTATCCTCATAAAGGGGTGATTAAGAATACTTTACTAAATTCTTCATACAACACTTTTGGTACCGAGCGTTATCTGACCACTTTTTCCTATCATAAAGTAATGGATGTAGCTTCAGCCGCACCTGCCGACCACATTGTCATTCTTGTGAACGATGGAGATTATGGCGGCGGCGGATTTTACAACTTTTTCTCGCTGGCTTCAGCTCATAATGTCTATACCAATTTTCTTATCCAGCACGAAATGGGGCATGGCCTATCTGGTTTAGGGGATGAGTATTACACAAGCGATGTGGCTTATAACAGCTTTTACAACAGTTTGGCTGAGCCCTGGGAGCCTAATTTAACCACATTGGTTGATTTTTCATCAAAGTGGGATTCTTTGCTCGATGACAACACTCCGGTTCCGACTCCTATTGAAGGAAAAAACTGCGGAAGAATCGGCGTTTTTGAAGGTGGCGGGTATTCAGCAAAAGGGATTTACAGACCAGCCTGCGACTGTACCATGAAATCGGTTCGATACAACTTCTTTTGTGAAGCATGTAAGGCTGTGGTACGCCGAACAATTCTCTGGTACTCGCGTTAGTCTGAATTCTTTTGTTTCAACAACGCAATAGGACTGCTGCATCCGCGGACTTTCATTCCTGGCTTCACCAATATCTCGGCGCTAAGAGGTAAAATGTGATCGACCCGACTGCCAAATCGTATAAATCCAAGCTCGTCACCAGCTTCAACTTTTTGGTTTGGCTCAACAAATGTGAGTACCCTGCGGGCAGCGGCACCGGCTATTTGGCGTACCATCACTTTACCTGATTCAGGGGTCATGATCCATGTTTCAGCTTGCTCATTTTCGAGTGATGCTTTTGGCTTTATTGCCATCATATGCAAGCCTTTGCGGTGATTAACTGAAGTAATTGTTCCGGTAATTGGGATATAATTAATATGCACTGAATATATGCTCATGAAAACCGAAACCTGCCATGCCTCACCTTCGGGAAATTCGTTTGTGCTGATTTTTTCTACAACCACAACTTTCCCATCGGCGACCGAATAGACAGTTGTAGGGTTTGGGTGAAGAAGTCTGCGTTTGGGGTATCTGAAAAACGACAAGGCCCAAACAGCAGGAATGCAAAGCAGAAATAACCAAATCCAAACCCACTCAAAATGTGTACGTGGAATGAACATAATTCCTGACAGTGCTGCTACACCAAGAATTAGTGCCACCAACGCCAAAGGTTCCTTCCCGGCCGGATGTATTCGCATAATTAGGTTTCAATAAAAATGATAATGAGCACAAATGCCACAGGAGCGGCAATTAACAAGCTGTCGAGTCGATCCAAAATGCCACCATGCCCAGGCATGAGATGCCCTGAATCTTTCACACCGGCTTCACGTTTCAGTTTTGATTCGAGCAAATCTCCAAGTGTTCCCGCAATGGTTACAACAATAGCAATCAGGTAAAACACTGGAGTTATCTGAGCTTTGAAAATCAGACCGACAACAAAGACGGCGATCAGGGTAAAAACGACACCTCCGATGAAGCCTTCAATGGTTTTGCCAGGTGATACCCGTTCAATGAGTTTATGTTTACCTAGCAGGCTACCTGTAATATATGCCATGGTATCATTGATCCAGATTAAACCAAGGATGACTGGCAACCATGAAATGTTTTTATTAAAAGGAATCTGTTGCAGCAAGTAAATGGAGATAATTGGCAGTAGAATATAAACAAAGGATCCGGATACAGCCAAAAAGTACTGACGTACAGGTTGATGAGAAAACACTGCAACAATCCACTGAGTTATAAATACGACAACCATCAGTAAAATGATATAAATCGAGTGAAATGAGGAAGTCACATCCAGATCGAAAGCCTGTACAAATAGCAACAATGCCAATAGCCAGCCCATTGCAATGAGCGAAAACTGTAAATGCGACTGCTTTACTCCGCTGAGCATGAATAACTCATTCATGGCCAAAGGAATAAATGCTAAAAGCATGGTATTTAATAATGGCGGAAAGAACAATGATCCGCTTAGCCACAATGCTGCGTAAATCGTTCCTGCAATTGCTCTGATTAAAAATTTGTTCATGTCAGTAAACAAATACATATAATTCGGCAGGCCCATGAGCTCCCATAACTACCTGTTTCTCGATATCGGCTGTTCTGCTTGGACCGGTGATAAACGACAATTGGCTTGGAAACTCGTCGGTATACTTCATGCTCATCTCATTCAAGGCATCCTGAATATCGGGTACAATCTGATCGAGACGAGCCACCACAATCAGGGCATCGTTGCTGGCCATCCCACGTCGACCGCAGCTCAGAAAGCTGCTTAGTAATACGGTTCCAGTTCGGGCACACAGCAATTCACATTCTGTGATCACAACTGGGGCTGAAGGTAAATCATCTAGTTGATCAACCACGGCAACCACACCTGTATTGATGAGATCTGCTATTTCTTCATTGCTGCAATAGACCGAAGTGTAGTTTTTCTCTTTCAGCATTGCATTAAGAGCAAGTTTCAATTCCTGACGAGACTCAGAGTAATAAAAGAAGCCACCTGCAGCAGTAAACTGTTGTGCAAATTCCATTTCAGGCTGATCGACCGGTACTCGGAAGGCCGACACCTCGATGTTTTGTTGTTCAGCGGAGATTTCCGCCTTATTGATCAAAGCATTTCTAATGCGTTTGAGTACTTTTTCGCGAAGCTCTATCAGCTCGTATTGCTTCATAGGCTTTGAATTATGACAACAATATTACAATTAATCGCTGAAACATATTCAATTAACACTAAATATTTTCCGGAAACGACTCCGAATTAATCTTCGTTGCAAAATGAAGAATATGCCAGGC
>CAZLHV010000187.1:0-6433 GCA_964559205.1 uncultured Bacteroidaceae bacterium | reverse complement strand
GTCGAGTACAGCTTACGTCCGTCGTGCAGGCGCTGAATAACTCGAATTTTATAGAAGTCGAAGCCATGAGAAAAGTTTTTGTCATTC
This sequence comes from uncultured Bacteroidaceae bacterium, assembly GCA_964559205.1. Taxonomy (GTDB): domain Bacteria; phylum Bacteroidota; class Bacteroidia; order Bacteroidales; family DTU049; genus GWF2-43-63. Next base: position 6,346 of record CAZLHV010000187.1, on the reverse strand, counting down.
AAATATTGATACTTTATTCTTTCTGCTCAATTGCCAGCAGCTCTGACACAAGTATCTTTATTAGGAAATATAAGCTCAAAGATTGTATTTCCTTTAAAAGCACAGTTAAAGTTACAGTGAATGAAAAGTACTCATTGCTGATGGAAGGCAAGAATTATATCAACCACATGTCAAAACACTTTACAGTATTAGACAAGTATGAGGGATTTAAAGACACTTTATTCATTGAAATTCAGTCGAATATTGGCAACAGCGGTGGCTTAATTTATGGCATGTCAATAAAAGAATCATCCAACTCCAACCTCCCTGAGCACTTTTCTGACACCTTGAAAAACAATACTGACTTTTCAATTTCCTCGTTTCAGGATTTCACCATTAACTACGCTGTTCACAGACTGCTGTTTTTCAAAAGAATTATCATATTCAATGAAGAAACAAAAGAAAACGCATCGTTTATTATTAAGGAAAAGTATTGCTGGTCATTAGGTGAATGGAGTTCAGGTGCAGGTACTCGCTGGCGTATCGCCGACTCGAAAATTGTCATAAAATATGAACTAAAGTGGGTGAGCTAATTTTCTTCAATTGTTGTTTTTCTTCTTATTTTTACCCCTCAAAACCAATCTATGCTCCGCATCACAATTCTTTTGCTCTTTCTCAGCATCGCTCCGGCGTTTGCGTGTACAAACCTGATCATTACCAAAGGCGCATCGAAAGATGGTTCGGTGATGATTACTTATGCAGCCGATTCGCACCGTCGTTTTGGCTATTTGTTTCACCATCCTGCTGCCGACCACAAAGCCGGCGATATGGTCGATCTGTTTCACTACGAAAACGGCAAATGGCTGGGGCAAATTCCCGAAGTGGCTCACACGTATAATGTGGTGGGTTTAATGAACGAACATCAGGTGGCCATAGGCGAAACCACTTTTGGCGGCCTCGACAGCCTGCAGTCGCAGCCCGGCGCTCTGCCCGATTATGGCTCGCTAATGAAACTGGCCTTGCAACGCGCCAAAACTGCTCGCGAAGCCATTCAGATTATTGCCGAACTCGTTGAAAAATATGGTTATGCCAGCAGTGGCGAATCGTTTTCGATCAGCGACAAGAACGAAGCCTGGATTATGGAAATCATTGGCAAGGGCAAATACGAAAAAGGCGCTGTGTGGGTGGCCATGCGCATTCCCGACGGTTATGTTTCGGCGCATGCCAACCAGGCACGCATCACCACTTTCCCTTTTCAGAAAAAAAACGACTGGAGCAATCTGAAACAAGAAGTGTATCACAGTCCCGATGTGATTTCGTTTGCCAAAGCACATGGATTCTACAAAGGCGCTGATGCCACTTTCAGCTTTTCCGATGTGTACAATCCCATCACTTTCGATGGAGCACGCTTTTGCGATGCACGCGTGTGGAGCTTTTTTCGAAAAGTCAATGCCGGAATCCGCAGCAGCGAAACCTATACCGGATATGCTCTGGGAAAATTGCAATATGAACCGACTTTTCTTTGTGGTACGGCAAATCCAAACAAATTCTGCAGCAATCGTCTGCCACTGTGGATTAAGCCCGATGCGCCCATCGATATTCAATTGGTGATGGCCACCATGCGCGACCATTACGAAGACACGCCGCTCGACATGCGCGATGGCATCGGTGCTGGCCCGTGGCATTGCCCGTATCGCTGGCGCCCGATGACCTTTCAAATTGACAGTGTGAATTATGTTCACGAACGTGCCATTGCCACGCAGCAAACCGGTTACAGTTTTGTGGCACAAAGCCGCTCGTGGCTCGATGACGTGATTGGTGGCATTTACTGGTTTGGCGTTGACGATGCCGATGGCTGTGTGTATGCGCCTATGTATGCCAGCATTTCGAAAATTCCATCGTCGTATGCTTTTGAAACGGGCTCTATGATTGAATGGAACGACAGCAGCGCTTTCTGGGTTTTCAATCTGGTGACCAATTGGTGTTATACGCGCTACGACTTGATTCACCCCGAGGTTGAACAATACCAAAGCGAACTTGAAAACGGATATTTTGTGAAAGTGTCTGAAACGGATGCCATGGCAACCACTTTACTGAAAACAGATCCTGAAAAAGCGCGGCAGTATCTGACCGATTACAGCTGCAACACCGGCAACAAGCTGGTGCAGGACTGGCGTCTGTTTTTTCAATATTTATTCATGAAATACATGGATGGCAATGTGAAAGAATCGGCCGACCGCCAGCTGCTAGACAATGGAAACAACAAAGGCATTCCGAAAAAAATAACGCATCCCGGCTATGGCGAAGAGTGGCTGCGACTGATGATGCAGAATACTGGCTTCCGCTATTTGGCACCGAAAAGCAAACATTGATTTATAAAATTGAGCGCTTCTCTAAATAGGTTCACCTGTAATCCCATTGCCATACCTCAGTTTATTCAGTCATACTTGCCCTGTTTGCCAACAAAAGGTGACTAAAGGGTTTTTATACCAATTTGAAATATATGATAGGCCAAAGGACTTTTATATATTTTAATAATTGGTAAATGCCGACAGAATTAATTGGAATAAAATATAATTCTCGTCGGTATTAGAGACTATCTTTAGTGGTTTGCAACAAATGTAAAGAAATAGTTGGTGAGGATAAAATCAAGCGATGAATACTTTCATTATTCAACCTCAATGCCATGTTTTTGAATTTCCTTCAGGAATTCACCATGATCGTTTTCTCTCTCGATTAGAATGGGTTCGATCCTGTCGTCGATTTGTCTGCGCAGCTTCCACAACAAGGGCTGTATAGAAAAGAAATCGCCATCTATACGACTGACAACGATCGCAACATCAATATCACTATCTTCTCGGAATGTATTGTTTGCATACGACCCAAAAAGATAAACTTTCTCAAGAGTAAAATACTTCTTGAGCAATACGCTATACTTTTGCACAATGCTTATAGCTTCGCTTTTATCCATAATTGCAATTCTTTAGTGCCGTTAATAATTTCGTTACACTTTTCTTCCGTAAGACTTTTGAGCAAACGCTCTTTGTGTGAAGGATAGCGAGCCTCGATGTTCAAAGGTTCAATCTGGTCAATGAAGTCTTTTTGAATTTCGCTAAAAAGCTCATAAAAGTTGCCTTTTTTTGCCAAATACGACAAACTATGAGAAAAAGGCGGAACATCGGATAATAAAAATGTATAATAAGCTTTAAATATTTTTTCAATGGTCTGATGACACATGAACCCAACATATAGAAAACGCTTGCTTTGAAGCATAGCCTGAGCCGTTTCCATGTCATAATCTGACAAATCAGTCCAGTATCTCACATGCTCGTTCATTGCGAATAATTTACTCCAAAGATACAAAAATATGTTGACATTTTTGCGTCCTTTAAAACGATAACAGGCAAAAAGCAATTTGCTGAAACAATGGTTCAAGGGCATCTTTAAAAGCCTCACTTGTGAAAAACCAAATTACTCCTTCACCAACTTCAGCACCTTGGTTCCGCCATTGCCAATAATTCGAACAACATACATTCCTTTGGCAAAAAGGCTCATGTCGATGTTTAATTCGAAGCTGGAAGTGCCGCTTTGGCCTTCGAAAAGAGTGGCTCGTTTTTGCCCGCCCATGTCGAACAGTTCAATGGTGATGTAGGTGTCGTTTTCCGAAACCAATGAAAGCATACTTGAATTCCGACAAGGATTGGGATTGAGCCACACACCAACCGCAAGCTCAGGGGAGGCCGTTGTATCGTTGGGATAGTAATAATCGTCCCACAGCGGTGTATCAAATTCATCATTGTATTTCGAATAATCATCGTTGTCGGTGTAAATTGGAGTTCTGCCTCTTTGCGGATTACTTGATATGGTGTCAAAAAAACATGTACTGTAACTGCTCTCCCAAGGAGGAGCTTGCATGTTTTTGTATGATTTGCCATCACAGCTATAACTTTCAATTCTTGCCAAAAAATGTGCACCTGCATCGACACGGAAGCCATCGGTAAGGAGTATATTTTCTCCTGCAATTAGAGATACATCTCCAGGCAGATTCGGAGGCACTGGAATGCTGGGAGGCATGTTTGAAGGAAAATCGTAGTGATTTTTTACAACCATATTGGACGTAATTGATGTTATTGCTTTGATTATTTCTGGATCAGCAATAGTACCTTGTAATGCAGACTCATAAGTAATTTCAATATCAGGAAGACTATTGCCAAATAAAATATCAATAATAGTTGGCGGATTCTGCCCAATATTAAAATGATGTTGTAAAACAAAAAACGGATAACTCAAGTTATTTGCACTCCTGTTTATTTGGTTGCTGTACAGTGGGAATTTGTACGTTTCACCATTGTATTCAAACCCATTTGGAAAAGCAAGACAGGCTAGGTTGTAAAGGAGCATATAGTCAGCACCAGAGAAAACACCTGTGCGATCACTTGCACCATTTTGACCCTCCAACGAAGCCCCGAATTTATACTCACAAGCCCATCCAGCTGGGAACTGATTGTTTGGAAAATTATAATGATATGGCCCTTCACAAGGTGCAGATAATAATTGCTCCAATAAAATCTCTTTTCTAAACCCATATTTACTCATTCTCAAGTCTTTATCGTTTATTGCAGCCCAAAGTAACATGTAAAATGTATCATACTGATGCTCATTACCCATGCTTTTAAGAGCCTCATAGGCTTTGACAAAATTTCCCGTCCTATCAGAAATAGCAACCAAAATTGAATACAATGGTCTGTTGTAAGAAGCCAAATGAAATGAAAGTGGAATATCGAGGTCAGTTGGAAGTTGAATTGTGATATCGATGGGATCATCAAAATTTGTATATGTTGCAACACCCGATGCATAAGCTCCCATAGTAATAGTATATGGCAGATTCAAACTATTAAACAATGAGGCTAAGGACATGTTACTATCGTTTATCTTTGCCCAAGCTCCAAGCAATCCATAAATATAGCCTACAGAATTTCCGCCATTTTCATCTGTTATTCGTTCACAATCTGGATAATGCATTATAAATATTCTATTCAATGCTGCCCCACATATATTAAGGATTGCAAAGTTCTTCATGTTTGTCGCAATATCTCTTGCTTTCTGTAAAACTGTCTCATCATCGACATACTTACCAACCAGCGCCAAACCCATATACAAGCCAATTATCTCATCATTGCTGGTAAATTTATCTGATTTCCAATAGGTTTCGTATGTTTCACCTTGCGAAGTATAATCTTGAAAATCAAAGACTGGGTCAAAACTGTTGTAAAAGTAATTATAGTAGTAATTATTTGAATTTGTAAATTTCCTGTGGCAAAGAACTACATTTGAATTAATTGAAAATGGCATTCCTGGTTTATCTAAATAAGCATTTACATAGTCTGAATAGGACCCTGTCAGTAAGCCGTCATTTAAATAATCAGTCATGCCTTTCGACAAAACAGGAGGTACATCATTGCGTATAAAAAAACCGTCGAAGCGTTCACTTGCATTCCAGGGTTCCAGATCTTCACATTTATCCATCCTGATCAGGGCATCCAGGGCAAGGTTAAGCTCCTCTAATGTTCTGCTTGCATCCGTATATTGTCCGTTATTTTTCAACAACCTGTATTCAGTTGCCAAAAGTCCGATATAATATCCATTGATTTTTCCGGTTTGTCCCCATTCCGCACCATTTTACTGACCAACAGGGCCGCTATTTTCATTTCCATTGGAGTTTCTGGTTGTCATCAAAACAGAACACCCTTCTGCTGTCCCCGGATAAACAAAATTTTGCAACCTGTCTCTATAATACCAATATTTCAGGGCTTCCTCAGATAAGGTCTGCGAGACTGCTATCTGCTGACAAAATGCTAATACCGTGATAAATACCAATGTGTGTTTCATAAATCATTCATTAAAATGTATTTCATACAAATCACCATCTTTATCAAGCCTTAACCACATTTCATCATTGGTAAGGCGGGTTATTGTAAAAAGTGGCGGATAACCAATTGTTATTATCGGATATAGTAACCGGTTTGGATATGCAGCTGTGTCTGGCAGGGAATTATACATACAAATCTTAACAACATCACCTTCTTTAATGCCCAAATGATAAGAAACATTGTAATATTTCATATAACCAAGCGAATCAATATAACCTGTGACTGAAGCCCCATGAATATCCGGATACGATCCGGTTTCATCAAAATGGAAATCAAACGTCAGATTGTAGTATTGATTCCAATAATCAGTCATGTTAGTCTCATTTTTTGAAAAATATTCGATTCTATACTTACCATATATTCGTTTTTCAATGGAGCGCATACTAATTTTCGGTCCGTCCTCAAATTTACCACAACCGAGAACAGTGAGCTGAATC
>CAZLHV010000186.1:0-6500 GCA_964559205.1 uncultured Bacteroidaceae bacterium | reverse complement strand
GAATTTAACGAAAGCACCGTATACATCACCTGAAAAAATATTAACACATGAAGTTTTTTAACGTGCTTCTTCCGTTTTTGTTGCTGGCCATTCCGGCCTTAGGCGACAATGGAGACAATATCATCTCAGATGATTCGGGTAATCAAGATGCAGTTAAGCAGGAAAATCCGGAGAACGTCAAGTCAAAAAGTGTTTTTATTGCCTTCAAGGACAAAAGCATTTCCATTCCAGTTGGTTTTGCCGACAACAACCAACTGCTTTTTGGAGCACGTTTCAGTCAGAATGGATCAACCATGTGTGCCAAGGATCTTGATCAGATTGAATATTTTATCAGTCCGATCCGTAATGGCAAAGTCGAAGGGGTTTATTTTCAGGACACTGATGGTTACAACAATTTCAGCAATACCACAGGAAAGTTTTTAATCAGTGTTGAAGGAAAGGAAAACAGCGATCTTTATATGGTTGAGTTTTCGAGTGGTGTTTTTGCCAAGCCCGTTAAGTTAGGATTGAACAGCGACTATAACGAAATTAATGGCACATTCAGCAACGATGGTGAAAAGATATATTTCTCATCCGATCGTCCCGGTGGACAGGGTGGTTTTGATATTTATGAAACCGAAATGATTGGAAAGAACAAATGGAGTGATCCGAAAAATATTGGTAGTGAGATTAATACCGCCAATGACGAGCAAAGTCCTTTCATGATGAAAGACGGGATGACTCTTTATTTTAGTTCAAAAGGTCACGAAAGCAACGGTAATTTCGACATCTATATTGTGACCCAGGGTGATGATGGCGTTTGGGGCACTCCCGACAGGCTCGGCGAGCCAATTAATTCGGAGAAAGATGACCTGTATTACCGCATGTCACCCGATGAAACCCGAGCGGTGTATTATACAGTGGGCGATTCGGGCGAAGGTATTTACGAACTCATTTTCAACTAGTCACATTTCTGAGTCATGTATAAAAAACAGGCTGTCTGAAAAGACAGCCTGTTTTGCAATGATAACAACGACCGGTTATTTCAGCCGGTCTTTGAATGGTTCAAAAGTCATGAAATCGGCATGATGCACAATAAATGCCTCGGTTGTTCTTTTCACCATATCTCCTTCTCCGGCATGCGTAGCGATGATATGGCACACGTCGGCCGAAACACCACATTGCTCGGCCAAAGAAACTCCGCTAAAAGGATGACGTAGATATTTTCCATATTTCCCCTGCACTGACTTACCGTCTTTCATTTCATACTCAAGCAACTTTCCGACATCGGCCAAAATGGCGCCGGCAATCAGAACATCCATGTTGACAGGTAAATCGGTTCGGAAAAACTCACCACATTTCAAGCCGGCATCGCGAGCAATATGTACGACGGCACGCTTATGATCCATGAAACTAACTTTCAGATCGGGGCCAGCCAGCAGGGTGAAAGGAATAGTGCGCAGGTCGTCGGGAGTAAGCACACTTTTTTGAAGAGCCAAAGCCCAGGTGTTGGTGGTTTTCTCGCGAAGATCAGCATCCTGAATCCATTCCAGCTCAGGCCACAATTCACGTGCCTGATCAATGAATTTTTGTTCAATATTCATATATGGTTTTATTTCAGTTTGGCAATGATGGCATCGGCCATTTGTTTTGTCGAAGCGGCACCTTTAGTGACCACATCCTGACTTCCCTTCATTTTCAGCATATCGTATGCGCGCACTTTGCCTTCGGCGACCACATCGGCCACAGCTTTGCGGATTCGGTTGGCCATATCGTTTTCGTTCAGGTGCTCAAGCATCATTACGGCCGATAACACCATGGCGATTGGATTAACAATCGACACTTCATAATCGGCGTATTTCGGAGCTGATCCATGGGTGGGTTCAAAAACAGCCACACCACTTTCGGGATTGAACTGAGCAGAGGTAGCAAAGCCAAGACCTCCGATTAAACCGGCAAAAGCATCAGAAACAATGTCACCAAACATATTGCCTGCCACAATCACGTTGTAATTTTCAGGGTTTTTGGTCAGCCACATCATCATGGCATCGATGTTCACGTCTTCGACCCAGATATCGGGATACTCGTTCTTGCTCATTTCCTGAGCAATTTTCAGCATCATACCCGATGTCTCACGAATTACGTTTGGTTTTTCGCATACGGTTACTTTGTTGAAGCCGCGCTTCTTTGCGTATTCAAATGCGGCTTTCACAATGCGGGTCGTATATTTTTTTGTAAAAATACGGGTCGACACCGCCAATTCGGGGCGAGGACACCAGCTGAAATTCTCGGCAAATTTCGGGTGAGTCATCAAAGCATCATATACCTGATCACCAGGATTTGTCCACTCCACTCCACCGTACAATCCTTCGGTGTTCTGACGGAAAATCATGACATCGACAACTGGTTCATCGACACCTCCGTCGGGTGAGCGGCGAACAAAATTCAGAGGATTGCCAACAAGGGTCTGACATGGGCGCATGCAAATGTCGAGACCAAATTTCTGCCGCATGCTCACAATCGGGCTATAATAGGTATAACCTTTGTCGCGAAGTTCAGGAGCAAGTTCAGCAGCGGCCTTGTCTTTTGGTTTGGAAGTGATGGCGCCAAACAGGCCGATTTTATGCTCTTCGAGCAATTTCAAGGTTCTGTCGGGCAACGGATTGCCTTCCTTGCACCAGAATTCCCAGCCTATATCTCCATTCACATAGTCTGCTTCAAATCCGGCTGCATTGAGAACGCGAATGGTTTCTTCCAATACAACTTTTCCAATGCCGTCTCCGGGCATGGCTACGATGGTTCTTTTTGCCATAATCAATTGAGTTTGGTTTTATGGCGACAAAGAAACAAAAAAATTATATTTGCATAACCATTTTGTGGGCGTTGGTGATAAAAAAAAACAGCCATGCATCTTGCTCCGTTAAAACTATTCATTCCTGCTCTGATGCTTGCATTAAACGCGCATGAGCCCGCAGTGAACCATGTTTTAGCAAAAGAGAAGGGACCCTTTGAGTTTAAGGAAGCACCACCAGGAACTGTTTGGCTTCGCGACAGCATTTACATCGATGTAAATCCTGTGAAAAATATCGACTTCAAGGAATTTCTATCTTTCATTCAGTTTAGTTACAGTCAAACTGTGAGGGACTCATTGAAAAAACTACCTTTGTTTGGCGTCGATATGCTTGGATTTCAATCTTATATGCGACTTCATGGTCCCGACAAAGCTCTCGCTGCGAAAATGAAACCATCGAACGATGCCCGGTTAAGCTGGAGCATGACCATGGATGAATACATGAACAGCCCGACCTATAAGAACTACCCCATGGTCAATGTGAGCTATACGCAGGCACAGATATTTTCGGAATGGAGAACTGACATGGTCATGCTTTTTTATTCAGTGAACAGCAAAAACGAAAAGGTGCGTAATAAAAAGTACTATAAAAAGATCCGGTACCGGTTGCCAACAGCCGAAGAATTGGAATATGCCCTTGAGAAATTCAATGCCAACATTTTTACAAACTACGCTGTGTATGCAGGGGAACGATGTGCAACAATAGAGGCTGTTCCACAGAAAAAGAAGTCTGAATTTGTGTATATTCCCAGAAACGTTTCAGAAATGACCTTGACTGATAAACTGGCTTTTGGCATGAGCTGGAAAGACACTGATACCACAAACTTTTATGCTAAAACTGTCGAGTACTGGGGTCCGCGCGACTGGCTTGGATTCAGGTGTGTGTGTGAAATCGTGGAGTATTGAAAATGAAGAATTTGACTTTTTTGTTATTCTGCCTCATTCTTGTTTCCTGCGGTAACCGCTACGAAGTGCCCGAACATATAAAATTGTTCCGTTACAATGAACCTGCAGGCATACGCTCGCTCGATCCTGCTTTTGCACGTGATCAGGCCAACATTTGGGGGGTTAACCAGATATTTAACGGACTGGTTCAGCTCGATGACTCACTTTCGCTTCGCCCCTGCATTGCCAAAAACTGGGAAATATCGTCCGACGGACGTTGTTATACTTTTTTACTTAGAAGCGACGTGTATTTTCATCAAAACGAAGTGTTTCCTCATGGCACCCGAAAGGTCGTCTCAGACGATGTTAGGTTTAGCCTTCAAAGGCTTACCGATCCGGGGGTGGCTTCGCCAGGTCGCTGGGTGATGAACCCAGTTGAAAGAAATCAGGACAGCACACTGCACATCGAAACCCCCGACGACAGCACTGTTAAAATATATCTGACAAAAGCCTTTGCCCCTTTCCTGAGTCTCCTCGCCATGCAGTATTGCTGTATTGTGCCCCGCGAAGCCGTGTCGCATTATGGAAAAGATTTTGGCCGAAATCCAATAGGTACAGGCCCTTTTCGATTTAAATACTGGAAAGAAGGAATAAAACTCGTTATGTTGCGCAACGAACAATATTTCGAGCAGGATTCGGCTGGAAAAGCATTGCCATATCTCGACGGAATTGTGGTGACTTTTATCGTTGAGAAACACACTGCTTTTATGGAGTTTATGCAAGGAAATTTCGATATGATTTCTGGTCTGGATGCCAACTACAAGGATGTGCTTGTCGATGCCGAAGGAAAACTGAAACCTGAGCACGACAAAAAAATGTACATGACACGAATTCCTTATCTCAACACCGAGTATCTTGGAATATCGATGAAACCTACAGGTGAAGGCAAGTTAGACGTGCTCAGGCAAAAAAGCATCAGGCAGGCCATCAATTATGGATTCGACCGTCGAAAAATGATGCGGTACCTGCGCAACAACATCGGATATCCCGGCCTCTATGGAATCATCCCGCCTGGATTACCTGGATATGAGGCCAACTCATTGAATGCCTTTGAGTATAACCCCCGTAAATCGAAACAACTGCTTGAGGAAGCAGGGTTCCCCGATGGCAAAGGCTTACCAGAAATTACGCTGCATACCACCGCATCATATCTCGACCTGTGCGAGTATATCCAGCAGCAGCTGTCGCAAATCAATATTAAAATTGTACTCGATGTGGTGCCCCCTGCCACCCTGCGCGAAATGGTCTCGCAATCAAAAATCCAGTTCTTTCGTGCCAGCTGGATTGCCGATTATCCCGATGCGGAAAATTATCTGAGCCTGTTTTACAGTAAAAATGAAGTTCCTAATGGACCAAACTACACGCATTTTCAACACAAAGAGTTTGACAGGCTATACGAAGAAGCTGTATCAACCCCAAACGATAGTGTCAGATTTGAATTATATAAAAAAATGAACAAGCTGATCATTGAAGAATCACCTGTGGTTGTGCTTTATTATGATATGGCCGTTCGCTTTGTTCAGAAAAGCATTAAAGGAATGAAACCCAATGCCATGAATCTGCTTAACTTAAAAAGTGTGGTAAAGGAGTGATGTGAATGGACAGGGGCTTGTATCCAGTTTTTAGTGGTGAGTAGCCAGTTGGCAGTATTCTGTAGAGCTGCAATTTTTTGCGTCGAAAAACAACCATTAATTACAAGACATTCCCCGCGCCCATTGTTTTCATTTAACAAAAAAGTAAGTAATTGTGCCTTTTTGGGGTTCGGGACAATCTAAACAGTCTGTAAATTTTGCTTCTACTGCCTTTTTTTCACATTCAATAAATAAATCCTGATTTGAAATTGTAGTTCCAATAGCTCCCGCTTTTGATTTTACAACTTTCCCAAGGCGGTCAACCCAAATCGTCACGACCACTACGCCTTCCAACTCATTTAATATTGCAGGTTTTGGAATTTCTATGGCTATTCTATTGGCGATTCTATATCCAGAACCATTCATTTGTTTATCGTAGCCCAACCCACCACTATCTGCGCAGTGACCACTTCCTGATCCTGAATGCGATTTAATTGCAGTAGTATCGCCGTCAGGATTTTTGATATTAAAGCTCCGTATGTCAACAGCAGGAATAATAATTAATTGACTGTATCCATCTATTAAATTAAAGACTATGCGAATAGAATCTTTTAGATATATCTTCTTGAAATTTTGGTACGAATACCTTGAATCAGTACTTTGCTCAACAATATTGTAAAAACTAAGCTGATTTTCGAAAAAGAAACCGAATTTGTGTCTTCGCAAAAGTATCGAATCACCATAATTCCACCTTCAATTGTGTCCATCGAAATAGTTTCTTTACTCTGCCAACAATACATTGAAAATGGTAAAATCTGTTTTTGATATGCTTCAGCAGAGTCATCTTTGCTTGAGAAAAATCCTTTGGCAGTGTAGTAAGTCACAAAGCTATCTCGTGACATCAAACGACTTTGTTCCAGTTCCTTCACCGTGACAGTCTGAGCCATTGATGCAATCGTGATAAATAGAAACATGAATGGGGACATCCGCATTAGCATACAACAAAGATAGATGTATTTTGATGCATGGAAATGCTACAATTTGAATTTGTTTTGGTGTCCAAATAAATTCTTATATTATGGTCGTCGAAAATGACTAAATACTAATCAATATGAATTTTTGCGGACAGAATCTCTTAGACTTCATGGCGCATT
>CAZLHV010000185.1:0-6532 GCA_964559205.1 uncultured Bacteroidaceae bacterium | reverse complement strand
CGGGCATATATCCGGTGTACTGCAGCGGAACAGATACCCTTAAAAGCGCTGATGGCACCATCGATGATGGCTCAGGTCCATTGCATGGTTATCAGAACAACAGCGACTGCTTTTGGCTGATCGCTCCCGACGACAGTGTTACCAGCATCCAGCTAGAATTTCTACGCTTTGCCACCGAAAGCGCCAACGATGTGCTGACGGTTTACGACGGCCCCAACATGTCGGCACCTGTTCTAGGCACCTTCAGTGGCAGCACCATTCCTTCTACCCTTCAGTCGGACGGGAACTCACTGCTTCTTCACTTTCACTCAAATTCATCGGATACTTCAGCAGGTTTTCTGATTGCCTATCAAAGCATCAGCCCTTCATTCTGCTCATCAATCACCACCCTGACCAGCGAGACGGACACGATTGGCGATGGCAGCAACCAATTCGATTATCACGGCAACAGTTTTTGCCGATGGAAAATTGAACCAGCATCGGGAATGCCCATCCTGCTCACCTTTACAGAATTCGATATGGATTCAACCGATTATGTTCGGGTGATCGATCACAGTACGGGTGATTTGCTGGGTGAATATCGCGGGGATCAGCTGCCACCCGTTCATTACAGCGCAAACGGAAAGCTGACCATTTACTTTAAAACCTCGGCTACAGGACATTCTGAAGGTTTTACAGCTCACTACCGCACATCGGCGGCATCGGTAGCTGAAACAGAACCCGGACAAATTACCCTCTTCCCTAATCCTGCATCAGAATATGTTTGTCTGACTGGTTTCAGCGGAGACCTGCTGATTCGTGTCGTCGATTTTCAGGGCCGCCTGGTGCTAAGTCATCAACCCAACAATGTGACCGGACAGGTTCTGCTTCCGGTTCATCAATTAAGCAACGGCATTTATCAGATCATGATTAGTGACGGAATGCGGGAAACTTCTGTAAAGTTTTATAAACAAAGCGACTAATGCCCCCGAAAAAAGGAAGCATCGTTATTGTCGGCGATAGAGTATTGGTTCAGCCCAGAAAGGAAAATGAACAAACCAAATCGGGTCTGTACCTGCCACCTGGTTATCAGGAAAAAGAACTGGTTCAGGAAGGTTATGTCATTCAGGTTGGGCCAGGATATCCAATCCCCTCAGAAGAAGCCGATGAGCCCTGGAAACAAAGCGACCACGAACGGATACGATACATCCCTTTGCAGGTTAAACCGGGAGATCTGGCCGTATATCTTCAAAAAAACGCCATCGAAGTCATGATTGAAGATGAAAAGTATTATGTGGTTCCGCAAAATGCTATTTTGCTGCTGCAGAGAGAAGATTGAATGAAACCAGGGTTTTGTGCAGCTGTAGTTTATTGACAATATTTTGGTAAAATATTATCACGTAAATCAACGTTATTGTTGGTATGAAAAAAAATATATTCCTGATTTTAATTCTTCTTTACACATCGGCCTCAGCACAGTATAAGCGAATTCCGGACGGGACCTGGGTTTCGGACTCTGCCTGCACCACTTATCTCAATGATACGCTTCTGTGTAATGATTGCTGCGAAACGTATATAAATCCGTTTACATACACTTTTTCAAACGGGATACTGTATTGTTACAGGGAAATCGGAAACTCCAACAGCGGCTATCTGATATCAGAATACAAGATGAGCAGAAATACACTGCGGGTTAAAAAAACGATGATGATTGATTCGTCGTTGCAAATAGCTAATTCGGTATGTTATTTCGAATGGTCCCCGAAAAAATACTTATACGAATGTGAGAATGATTCCGCATTTACGTTGATCGATAAATGGCACAACTGCAAATCAATCATCAAAGCACATAAAGCACCTACGCAAACATTTCTGACGTTAGCAGAAATAAAAAATATCAATCAGCAAAGACTTGATTCAGCAACAACAAAAAAACTTGTTCTGATTAAAAACGATTCAACCTTAAAAAAGAAAATACTGAAAACCAATGGTCACATTGAATTGTGTGTCGATTCAACAGGTGGCAACTGGTCATTGAATACTACTGAATATTCAGTTGAAAAAATTTCGTCTGTCAAAGACCCAAACCTGCTGTATATATATCCTTCGTATGTTGAAAAACAATCAGCTTTAAACAGTGGTTACAACGGCACCCTGTCTAAAGGATTTGCGTCCTATCGAGTAGGTTACGCTTTTATTCCGATCGCTAAAGATAGTATCCGTTACCTGAAGTATTATAAGCCCGGAGAATACGGCACCTGGAAAAAACTGAATGCCATTGGCTGGATGTCGCTTGTATCGGCACTGTATGTTGCCCCCCTGATTTCACTTAAATTTTCACCCATGGGCTTCAATTCGCGCAGGTATTTAAAAGTTGCTGGTGCTTCGCTGCTTACCATGACCGTTTCATTTTCGCTTAAGTCGTTTTTCAATGGCAAGCTGTATTACACCGGTCCTAATTACGGAAGAAACGGATGGCGTTTTGAATGATAATTCCTGATCCGCTTAAAAATGTTCGAAGTAATATTTTTAGAATAATGCATTATACGTATATTTGTGATGGTGAAAAAATCAGAAAAATTTTGAAGAAAAAAATGAGGGAAATTCTATTTCTATTCTGGCTTTTCACAAATTTGCCAACGGCAACTCAAGCTCAACAGTACTCTGCCGGATATAAATCATTCAATGATTCTGTATTCGCTCCAGGCGACATAATGCTGGCACCTGAAATTGTCTTTTCCATGAATAATGGACCTTATGTTCTTCCGGAATCTTTTGACTCCGTAAAAGTAATTGCTGATTTTCTTATTGCGCATCCTGACATCTGCATTGAGATTGGCGTTCACACCGATATTCGTGGAAATGAGATTTACAATGATTCACTTTCGCACCGTCGTGCAAGAGCAGTTAAAGATGTACTTGTTCGTTTGTATGAAATTGATCCGGCACGAATCGAAACAAAAGGATATGGTGAGCAGCAACTACTCATTCCTGAAGAAGAAACCAATGCGGCTCCTACCAAAGAAATGCAGGAAGCCATGCACCGCATCAACCGACGGGTTGAAGTGAAAATCATTCATATTTAAGGTTATATCAAATCCTTGTTTGCTGCTTTTGAATCATGAATGATCATTCCCGGGATGTAAATTCCACCCGACTATGAATGGCATCGTTTCAAGATAAAAGTTAAAAGACAAACGTTGATCAATCAGCACATCATCAAATCAGCACATCAGCACATCATCAAATCAGCACATTATAAAATCAGCACATCATTTCCTCTTCACCGAATAACCAAAGGTCCCCAGCAGATCGCCGGAATCGTAGTACCCGCCGTGGTTGTAGTTGACCAGTCCGGCTTTTTCGATTTCGAATTTTTGCGTTTTCTTGTTAAAGAATCTTTCATCGGCAATGGTATTCAGAACTTCGGCTACAAACACATGGTGCGAACCTGGTTCAAGCACCTGCGTTACCCTGCATTCCATCGAAAGCGGACTTTCGGCCACATAGGGGCATGCCACCTGAATTCCGGGAGCCGCAGTGAGTTTCAGATGGGCAAACTTATCGATGTCCCTTCCGCTGCGTACACCGCAAAAATCGGTAGCTTTCAGCAAAGCCCTGTCCACCAGATTGATGGTAAACTCGCCCGAGCCGCGAATGAGCGAATACGAATGCCGTTCGGGTCTCACCGAAATGTAAACCATAGGCGGTGTGGTGCACATGGTGCCTGTCCATGCAATGGTGATCAGATTCTGCTGTCCTTCGAATGCACACGATACCAGCACTACAGGCAGCGGATACAACATGTTGCCGGGTTTCCATATCAGTTTTTCATTGGCCATGGTGCTTAGTTTGCAACAAAGATAGTCAGAATGTGGAAGCAGATGATGAGGCGTTTGTCGATTATTTTCACATATCATTCATATTGAAAATCGATTTATGATGCTAACATACAGCATGTTAAAACAAAAGCATGCAAACACACTTTCCTGTTTGCAGAAAACTGTAAAATAATTCAGAAAACTTGCGTTAGCTTTGTCAGATCATTAAACCTCTGTATTTAACCATGAAAAAGTTCATTTTCTTTATTGCAGCGCTGGTGCTTGCTTCGTCGGGAAGTGTAGATGCCCAGGTGAGCAATACCAAAATTCCGGTGGCATCGGATGTAAAAATCGGGCAATTGCCCAACGGGTTGAAGTATTACATTAAATACAACGCCAAGCCCGAGAAAAAAGTTGAATTGCGATTGGTTGTCAATGCCGGATCGATTCTCGAAGACGACGATCAGCAAGGACTTGCCCACTTCATGGAACACATGAATTTCAACGGCCTAAAGCATTTTCCGGGCAACGAGCTGATTCATTATCTTCAGAGCATTGGTGTTGGTTTTGGTAACGATCTGAATGCATACACCGGTTTCGACCAGACCGTGTATATGCTTCCGGTGCCAACCACCGACAAGGAAGTGGTTGACAAAGCCTTTACGGTTATTGCCGACTGGGCCTACGGAGCATTGCTTACCGACGAGGAAATTGACAAGGAACGAGGTGTGATTTTATCGGAAAGCCGCTTAGGAAAAGGTGCCGATGACCGAATGATGAAAACTTGGCTGCCCCTGATGCTGAATAACTCGAAATACAGCAAGCGTTTGCCGATTGGTGAAGATGAGATTCTTGCCAATTTCAAATACGATGTGATCCGACGTTTTTACAGAGACTGGTATCGTCCTGATTTGCAAGCGGTCGTTGTGGTTGGAGACATGCCTGTTGATGAAGCTGAGAAGCTGATTATTGCCAAGTTTTCGGATCATAAAATGCCCGAGAAACCACGCCAGAGACCCGAATTTTTCGAGATTAAGCCTTTCGCTGCAAGTCAGGCTGTGGTTACCGCCGATGCTGAGGCCGACATGACCTATGTGAGCATTGTGGGCAGTGCACGTAAATCGACAGTGACCGTTACCGAAGCCGATTATTATCAGGATATGGTTGAAGAATTGGCCTATACCATGCTTTATTCGCGTCTTGACGAGAAAGTAAGCTCGGCCAATCCTCCGTTTATTTATGCCTACGCTTACGATGGAGGCTGGGCCCGCGGCTATGAAAGTTTTACCGGAGTGGCGGCCTGTAGCCCCGAGAACATTAAAGGTGCGGTTCAGTCGCTGGTGACCGAATGCATCAGGGTGAAAAAATTTGGATTTACCACTGCTGAACTTGAGCGGGCAAAGGCTTCGTTGCTGAGCCGCTACGAGAAACAGTACAACGAACGCAGCAAAACCGAATCAGGAAGACTGGTCAACGAATACATTAACCATTTCCTCGAAGGAGAGCCTATCCCGGGCATTGAATGGGAATATAATTTTGTGAAAGCACATCTGAACGACGTGAAACTGACCGATTTCGACCTGATGCGAAGCAACATTGATATTGATAAGAACTATTTCTGCTACGTAACCACCAAAACATCGGATTCTAACCCTGACAATGCCACACTGAAGAGCTGGGTTGATGAAGCGTTGAAAGCTGATATTCAGCCATACACAGAAAAACAAATTGCATCGACCTTGTTGAAATCGGAACCAAAAAGCGGAAGCATTGTTAAAACAGAGAAAAACGACAAGCTGGGTACAACCACTTACACATTGAGCAATGGAGCCATCGTGTGCATCAAGCCCACCACCTTCAAAAACGATGAAATTTTGTTCAAGGGCAGTAAATTTGGCGGATACAGCGCCTATGCCGGTAGCGATTATCAAAGTGCACAATATTGCAACAATGCAGTCGAGGAAATGGGTTATGGTGAATTTTCTTCCACCGATCTGACGAAATTTCTGGCAGGAAAGAATGTGAGTGTTACGCCGGTGGTTGACGATTATACCGAAAATTTCAACGGAAACTGTGTGGTGAAGGATATCGAAACCATGTTTCAGCTGATTTATCTGAAAAGCACGGCTCCCCGCAAGGACATGGAAGCATTTACATCGTTTGTAACTCGTTCGAAACAGCAACTGATGCAGGTAAAGGACAATCCCGAAAACCTGTTTTCAGATACATTATATAACGCACTATACCAGAATCATCCAAGGGCACACCGAATCAGTAATCCTTCCGATTACGATAAAATCAATGTCGACCATGCCATTGCATTTTATCTGGAGCGACTGGGCAATCCTAAAGGGATGTATTACACCTTTGTGGGTTCATTTACTGAAGATCAAATCAAGCCATTGATTGAAAAATACATTGGTGGTATTCCGGCAGGAACATCAGAAGCGAAGTACAAGGATCTGGGCATCAAACCTAAGACCGGCAACAACAGTTTCACCCTGAAAAAAGGAAGCGAACAGAAAGCCAAACTGGTTCATTTCTATACCAAAGCCACAAAGTATGATGCCGATGAGGCTTTCATTCTGCAGCAGCTGACTTCGGTCATCAATAACCGTGTGCTCGATACCATCCGCGAGAAAATGGGCGCAATTTACGGTGGTGGATTCTACGGAACCGTGCGTATTTATCCGGTGCAGGAACTTTTCATGCAGTCGAACTTCCCTTGCAGT
>CAZLHV010000184.1:0-6550 GCA_964559205.1 uncultured Bacteroidaceae bacterium | reverse complement strand
AGCAAATTGGACAATCTGAGCAAATATGGCTGATGAGGCATCTAATTTTCGCAGCATCAAACTTATCACCCAACATTCTCACGGATTATTTTACGGATTGACCTGGCTTTTAAAAACGAAAACATCTACCGCATAAGAGTCCTTGTGATTCAACCATTACAGTTAACCATGAAAAGCATGAAATATCTCATTACTCTCCTTTCATTTCTTGCAGCATTCCACATACAAGCACAAACTGAGTTCCCTCAGCCAAGACAAATCGCTGAAAACCTATTTGAAGTTCGACTTGATGGATGCAACTCTGCATTTCTCGTTACCGACTCGGGTGTGGTGGTGGTCGATGCAGGCATTTCACCTTTAGATGGCTATCAATTAAAGGCTTCCATTGCATCGGTCACCGACAAACAGGTGAAATACATCATCCTCACTCACCATCATTTCGATCATATCGGCGGCGTTCAAGTGTTTCTGCCCGACGCAAAAGTCATTGCCCATGAGGGCTTTTACAAAAACATGGCAGGTCCAGGGAAAGACATATTCAATGAGTTTTTAACTGAACTTGAAGCGGGATATCAGGCATACCGCGATGCAAATGAGCATCAGGTTTCAGCATTATCTGCAGAGGGACTTCAGTCGAAAGCCGACAGCATTCAGAACAATATAAACTATTATCGCTGCTACATTGATTCGTGTAAAGCTGTGCGACTTTTCACTCCTGATATTGTTTTCAAAAAACAATTTATCCTGCACATTGGTGATCAAACTGTTTTTCTGAATCATCCAGGCCCCGCTCATACCAACTCCGATTGTATCGTTTATTTCAAAGAATTACAGACTGCTCATGTCGGCGATCTTTACTATGAAAAATCATTTCCATATATCGACAACGACGCAGGTGCCTCTGCAATGAATTGGATAAAAATCCTGAAAAGGCTTGCAAATAATGAAAGCATTCAACATTACATCTGTGGCCATGGCCATATTGATCAATCAACAGACTTTCTGACGATGAAGCAGGTGATTTGCGACATGCTGCTTGCGGTCAAAAAAGCAAAAAAAAGCGGCGAGAACAATATGGAAGCGGCTTTTAGCGAAGTCAGAGCACGCTATCCCGACTATGGCGCACCTGATCTGCTCATGAAGGACCTTTTCTTTATCGCACAACGAAAAAAATAACTACAAGCTGTTTACATCGTTGTCAAATCTGCTTTTGATTGCACAAGCAAAATAATGATGCGATCATGCAGCATCTGAAAGACCTTTTCAAATGACAAATGAATTCCAAAAATCAACAATGGCTGATGTGGAGAGCATGCTGTTTGACCGATCTTGACAAATAGTTATTGCAGGAACAAACTTTCACGGAAAAACATTCTTGCTAAAGAAAGTATTAACTTTGTATTCGCTCAAAAATTATTGTTAGATGACCCTGACTGGACAAATAACCGACATTTTTTCGCGGCGGATTTTTCCGGGCGAAATCACCATCGAGAATGGAATCATTACAAGCATTAAAGAACTCGACAATGCTCCATCACATCATATTATACCAGGATTCATTGATGCGCATGTGCATATTGAGAGCTCCATGGTGGTTCCCTCGCGTTTTGCCGAAATGGCGGTGAAGCATGGAACCGTCGCAACTGTGAGCGATCCCCACGAAATTGCCAATGTGCTCGGCGTGGAAGGTGTTCGTTATATGATTCGCAACGGAAAAGAAGTGCCGTTTAAATTCTTTTTTGGTGCTCCGTCATGCGTACCCGCCACCTCGTTTGAAACCAGCGGTTATACCATCAACGCGGCTGAAACCGAAACCTTAATGAATGATCCCGACATTTGGTATCTGGGAGAAATGATGAATTTTCCGGGGGTGATTTTTAATGATGAAGAAGTCCATGCAAAAATAAAAGCCGCCCGAAAAGCCGGAAAACCTGTCGACGGTCATGCCCCGCTGCTGTCGGGTGAACAACTTGGCTTGTATGCTGCTGCCGGCATCAGCACCGATCATGAATGCACCTCGTTGCAGGAGGCCGAAGCGAAAATCAGGCTCGACATGAAAATTCTTATCCGGGAAGGAAGCGCCGCACGTGATTTCGAAATGCTGTTTCCGCTCATTGACCGATACCCGTCATCGGTGATGTTTTGTACCGACGATTGTCATCCCGACGAATTGTTGAAGGGACACATTAACATTCGCGTACGACGCGCCCTTGAAAAGGGTTGCAATGTGTTTAATGTACTGAAGGCAGCCTGTGTAAATCCGGTGATTCATTACAATCTGCCGGTCGGATTGCTGCGCGAAGGGGACCCTGCCGACTTTATTGTTGTAGATAACTTATCTTCGATGAATGTACAGCAAACGTGGATTGCAGGGAATAAAGTCATGGAGAACGGCCAACCATTGTTTAAAGTAAATGAAGTGCCGCAGGTGAACCATTTCACGAGACAGATAATCCATCAGGTTTCGTTGAAAGCCGAAGGAGCTTCCATCAGAGTTATTGTAGCTCGTGATGGAGAACTGCTTACCGAAGAAGCTGTTTTAACGCCTTCTGTGTTGGAAGGTTTTGCCATCAGCGATCCGCAACGCGATCTGTTGAAAATGGTTGTGGCCAGCCGATACGACAATAATCCTCCTGCCATTGGGTTTATTCAGGGCATTGGTCTAAAAAAGGGAGCGCTGGCATGTAGCATTGCACATGACAGCCACAATGTGATAGCCGTGGGAACCGACGATGAATGTATTCTGAAAGCAATTAACAAGGTTATTGAATCGCGTGGAGGACTGGCCGCATTTGACGGCAGCAACATGTTGCATCTTTCCTTGCCTGTGGCTGGACTGATGAGTGACCAATCGGGTGAGACCGTTGCCAATGATTATCAGAAACTAAATCGCATGGCTGCAGACATGGGGTCTCTGCTTAGGGCGCCTTTCATGACCCTTGCTTTTATGTCGCTGCTCGTTATTCCAAAACTAAAACTTGGTGACCGCGGTTTGTTTGACGGAAGCAAATTTGAATTCACAAATGTATTTGTTGATTAAAACCAGTTGAAGCATTAGGAATGTAATGAACTAATGCTTAGTGCGTTGGCCATCCGATGTGCATCTGGATTAATCCCGACAAATGTTCGATTTCGTCGGCCTTTAGGCAAATTACGCAATGGCTAATGCGTATTTTGGATTAAACGCAAATAGCTATTAATCAGCTTTTTGAAATTGAGTTGTGGAAAACACAAGCCTGTGGCATCTATTGCCCATTCAACTCAAAAAGCCATGAAAACAATACTTACTGTTCTTAGCCTGATCGTCATTTTTTCCACTTCTCTTGCACAAACTCACATGCTGCGGGGCAAAGTGGTTGATCATGAAACCGGCGAACCCATTCCTTTTGCAACTGTGTTTCTTTGTGATGGTACTACCGGAACCACCACCGATATGGACGGATTATTCATTCTGGCAGACACGTCAGATTGTGACTCACTTCAGGTAGCTTTCATAGGCTATCTGAAAACAGCTGTTCTGATTCCTGAAGGCAGCTCTTTTGTCACCATTGAAATGAATGAATCGACGGTAACGCTTGATGCGGTAACCATTACCGACCACGCCGATGCTCCTCTGATTGAATATGATGCGACAGTAAGTGGAGTGGTCAGCTATGATTATGAAACCCGACCCTCGCGCAAGGAGTCTGCTAAACTCAGCGAATACAGGAGTGAATCTTCAGCAGATTCCTATGGCGATGTCCCTTCATCAGGATATGCTTCGGATGGCATCAGCGCCGGACAGTTAACGGCGGGCGAAGTGAACGATTTCACCAAGTGGGATCTGTGGAAAGATATTGACAAAACCGATTTAAGTTCATACAACAAGCAATGGGGACTTTACCCCGAAAATCGCTATGTTGTTCAGGTGAGCAACAAAAACAAGCTTCCGGTGCACAATGCAACCGCCATACTTTTAGACGAATCCGGTAGCATTGTTTGGACTGCACGAACCGATAACACAGGAAAAGCAGAGCTTTGGGGCGGCTTGTTTAGCGGAAAGGCCGAGAAAAAATATTCGATTCAGGTCATTTATGACAACAACACCTATCCGGTGAAAAAAGCAGAGTCATTTCAGAGCGGCATTAATTTCATTGAATTGCCTGTTGAATGCTCGCAGTTGAAGACCGTCGACATTGCTTTTATGATTGATGCCACCGGATCGATGGGTGACGAAATCAGTTATTTACAGGCTGAGTTAAGCGATGTAATGAACCGGGTAAAAGATTCTCTGCCCGGATATACCATTCGACTTGCTATTCTGTTTTATCGTGATCAGGGTGACAGTTATGTTGTAATAAAGCAGGATTTCACCACAAACATTAACGATGCTGTGAAGTATTTAAAGTCGAACAGTGCCGGCGGCGGTGGCGATTATCCCGAAGCAGTGGATGAAGCACTTGAGGCATCGGTGAATCAGCTTTCGTGGAGCGATCAGGCTGTTGCTCGAATCCTTTTCCCTGTGCTTGATGCGCCTCCACACGAAGAACAGCAAAACATTGAACGAATTCACAAATGCATTCCCGAGGCTTCATCGAAAGGAATTCGAATCGTTCCTGTTGCTTGCAGCGGAATCAATAAAAGTACCGAGTATCTGTTGCGTTCGATGTCGCTTGCCACAAATGGAACCTATGTTTTTCTGACCAATCACAGCGGTATCGGCAATCCGCATATTGAGCCAACCACCGATGAATATAAGGTTGAATTTCTGAATCAGGCTCTTGTGCGAATCATCACCAATTTCAGCAAATCGCCCGAATGCAACAAGCCAATCATAGACCCTGATCAGATGCCCGATACGGCTGTTGCCAATTTGCCGCTTCCGAAGGATACAGCAAAAATCAACCCCACCGATAGTTCCGTCGTTGCAAACGACACCCTGAAATCGGACACCCTTAAGCCTTTGTTGCCCGAAATCAGCTGGCGTTACTACCCCAATCCCACAGCCGGCCCGGTAACCATTGAAATCATGAATCTGCCCGACACCACGCAGGGCTACCTGTACCTGACCGATCTAACAGGTAAATTGCTGAATCGCTGGGAGGTGAAGGAAAACAATTTCATTGAAGCTGATATCAGCGGTTACCCCACAGGAACCTATTACCTTACCTTCTTCTATGGAACGGAAAGTAAGCTTTGCGCACCGTTGATCCTGATGCACTAAAAGCAATTCTGACACATTGCAGGAGTACGTCCGCTCAGCCATTCCCGGCGGAACCTGCGATAGAGCCTGCCTCGCCACAACGAGGCGGCTTTTTCGTTTTTTAAGGAGCCGAGTTCATGACTGGCAAATTTATCGTAACAGCAGGGCACAACCATTACATCGGAAGTAACAACAATGGTACTCCATAAGCGGACACAAAAACGTGGAGTCTTTCGCACAGGTTTCACCGTGTTGTCTTCCATTCGTTTATATCTTTGATATCGCTTGCTTTCAGGCATCCACAACGTTGCTTTTTCTTCGGAATAGAACTGCGGAGCCTTGTAAACCAGACCGATCTTCCTGTCAATAGCCTTCGCTGCATTTTTCAATTCGGCTATTTGATGTTCGTTGTATCTGAAAATCAACATTTGCACCTCAATGACAGGGGTGTTGATCTTCAGCTTTTGCTGCGCCTGAACCAGATGATTCAATGCCTTGAAAACCTGTTGTATGTCTCCGTTCGTACGGTATGTTTCGTAGGTTGCCTGATCTGTACCATCGAGCGAAACAATCAGTTTTTGAATGCCGGACTGAATCAGTTGTTCAGCCATCGATGAATCAATCATCTGTGCATTGCTTGAGAGCGAAACAAACATTTTTTGTCGGCGGGCTGCTTCGATTTTCTGAATCAATCCAAGGTCAAGTAAAGGCTCGCCCTGAAAATACAGGTTAAGATAAAATGTCTTTGGCGATAGTCCGGAAAGCACCGATTCGAAATCTTCCTGCGACATAAAAGGTTGTTTGCGCACAATGTTCCCATTACCCGCAGGACACTCGGGGCATGCAAGCTGACACACTGATGATGCCTCGATGGTGATGGCCCAAGGTTGATTCAGCAGGATTTCTCTGCGTAAAATGCGGCTCAGAAAAATGCTGCACAGATAAGAAAGGTAATTGATCACCCGCGAAAACGTCAAAACTTTACAGAGTAGCCGGCGTTCAGTCATCGATTTTGTCTTTGCCCTCCCGGGTTCTGGCAAGTTCATCGCCAAGATTTTGGGTTAGATTTTGAATAATTGACCAGTTACTAAAAAACTCCATGGCGATGATTCTCAACAAGGTGTAAACAGGAATTGCCAAAATCATTCCCAGAGGTCCGGCAATGGTTCCGGCCATGAGTACCACCAGAAAAATCTCGATGGGATGAGCTTTCACGCTGCGGGAGTAAATTACCGGCTGAAGAATGAAGTCGTCGATGAGTTTTGCCGTAATGAAAACAACAAGCATTTTCACCAGCAGTGGTCCCGATTCGACCGCAAAAACATAGGCAGGCAGAGCAGTATGACCAATGATGGAGCCGAATGCACC
>CAZLHV010000183.1:0-6647 GCA_964559205.1 uncultured Bacteroidaceae bacterium | reverse complement strand
TGATGAAAACGGAAAGAAAATATAGCGCTGGAAGAAAAAATGTCGAATTGTAGTACATGAAAAAATCGATAATGAACCAAAAAGCAAAAATTCGCCTGAAACGCACATTGCGAATGACTTTCAGCATAGCGAAAATATATACGAGATAGAAAATCAAAGTGACGTATCCCAGCGAATATGCCATGGTTGTGGCACCACCCATCAAACCTTCGTGATCCATTTCGTATTCGCCACCACCCATAAAACGGCCTTTTGAGCCCACCACCACTTCGGACAAACCTTTACCGAAAAGCATTTCAGCATTGCTGTCGAAACGAAAAGCACGTGGATTGAACAGCATGATGAGGCTTCCACCACGGCCGCTGGTGCTTTCGCCGGCACTGATTGAACCATCCTCTGATCCAAAGTTGTATTGAATGACGTAGCTTATTAAGAACTGCGTATCGAAGCTTCCCCAGGTCGATTTTTCGGGATTCAGGCTGGCGTTGGTGCGCACACCAAAATAAAACAATACAAGCACCACAGGTACAAAGCGAATGATTCTCCTGAAGCGAATGGTTTTGGTGTAATAGACCGAAAGCAGGAAAATGATGAGCGGAAACATGAACACTGGAGTTCTTTTGTTGCTGAAGACAGCAATGATGAGCAGCGAGAAAGCAATGAGCCAATCTCTGGTTTTTAAATGTCCGTTTTTCCGAATGTAGAATGAAAACAAACCAAGGATGGGAAGACTTACGGCCACACCACCACCCATAAATTGAACCGAACCAACAATGTATTCGAGAATGCCACCCAGCGAGATGACTTTAAATACGCTGAAAATCACTTGCGCAAAGATGACAAACAAAAGCATTTTCGCCGTGTTGCTGGCTTGTTTGTAATTCGCTGCAATATCTTTGATGCCATGATAAACCACAAAAGGGAATGCGAATTTCAGAATATACTGGCTGCTCACGGTTACAAATCCTTCGGGATGGATTAGAAACGATACCCAGAATGAAATGGAGAACAGAATGAAAGCAATGTTGATGTATTGGTCGCGCTTGGAGCGGACAACAACGATTTTCGCCCCAAACAAATAAATTGTAATGATGCAGACGAGGATTTTGAACATGTTTTCGTTCAGAAACCCCAATGAGCCCAGATAGCTGAAAAACCCTGCCCAAAATAGTAGAAAAATAAATACGGTGGTCTTTTTAAAACTGAACTTATAGAACAGAACACCAGCTCCCAGAATAATCACAACATAATACAACATCAATGCTGATGCTGAAATGTCGGTGAAGTTTTCTATGAATTTCATCTGGGTTGGGCTTGAAAATTATTCAACGGATACCGAATTCTTTTTCAACTGAAGCACAATGAAGACTGAAACAAATGTGGCTGCGGCCAGCAAAATCATTCTGATAGGAAAATCTATTGGCATTGCGATGCAAGCGATGGCGCCAGATAGCATGGCGGCCAAAATCAATTCGCCGAAAGAGTGGAATGTTATGTTGTACTTTTTCTCGGTGTACGACACTATGAGACCGTATTTCACCAGAGAGGGAAGCACAAATGCGAACCCAATGCCCAAAAGTCCCCATTGATTGTTGAGGACAAAAAACAACAGCAATCCGAGGACAACACCAACCACTTCAATCAGGGTAAGAATAATGGTTTTTTTCAACAGCAGCGGCGCAAATCCACGAAGTTTAATAAGAATTTCGAAAGCACTTCGAAACGACAAAAAGCCAATCAGAATGGCACTATCGGCATATTCGTGCGTTCCGATATACCTGCAAATTTCGGGCGACAGCAACGTGAGAAAAACGCCACCAAATAAAACCATGATGGAAGTAAAACGCGTAATGCGAACCACATCGCGTCGGAATGTTGGCTTGGTGTATTGTTCGAAAAGAATTGGATTCCAGGCCAAACGCACTGCCCCGCCAAAAATCTCCATGACCGAAGTGATTCGAATGGCAAACGACAAAAGCCCAACAGTGGCAATGGAGAAATATTGAGTCACCATGTTTCGAGACAAAGGTTCCCAAAAACCGATGAGCAAAACGCTGGGAACAATAGGGATGGCAAAGCGAAGAATTTCGCGGGCATGCTTCCTGTTGAAATGAAATCCCAGATATTTTCGCGAAATCAATCCATTAAATAGTATTGAAAAAATGGAGCCTGTGATATGACCATACAAAACACCTGCGATTCCTGCATCGAACACAAGAATATAGAGCAATGTGCTGCCAACCCTCACCATAAGGCTGCTGGTCGAAATGATGACAAAAAGTTTTGGTTTTTTCTCATAGCGGGGAATAACGCCAAGATACGTATAAACAGCTGCAAAGAGCAACCATATCAAACTGAGGCGATACTCAAATGCATATTTTTGACTTTCAAAATAGTACTGCAGAATTTCTTTTTCGGCTATCCAGGCGATGGCAACAACAATCACTGTGAAAAACAAAGTCAGAAAGAGCCCGGTTGAAATAAGTTTTTTTCGTTCCTGCGTGCTTTCGTTGTCATAAAAAAAACGTCCGATGGCCGTGTAGAATTCGAGATTGCATGCAAATACGAGAAAAGAAGCCAAGGTGACCAGCAATTCAACAATGCCAAATTCGTACGAAGAAAAAACTCGCGTGTAAACGGGGATCAGAAAGAATCCTGCAAACTTCCCGATGATGGGAAGCAAGCCGTATATCGAAATGCTTTTCAGGAATTCTCTCATGGTTTTTATATATGATGATATCGCGCTGGATGTCTGTCACGCTATTGTGCTATGACGCTTCGCAGGCATCAGCCTTTTTCTGCATATTCATATCCATATCCGTAGCCATATCCATATCCATATCCGTGTCGTTTCTGAATCTGCATATCATTGAGAATCAGGAATGGTGAACCCACATTTTTGCTCTGAATATCAGCCAATAAATCCCTGAGAATGTTTTTTCTGGTCTTTCGTGAACGAACCACAATGGCTGTGCTGTCGGCATATTTTAGCATAATTCCTGCATCGGCCACAGCGCCCATAGGTGGCGAATCAATAATGATGACCTGAAATTGTTGTTTCAATTGGGTGAAGAGTTGCTCCATTTCTTCGCTTTCGAGGAGCTCGGCAGGGTTAAATGGTGTTCGGCCTGAAGGTAAAATATAAAGGTTTTCTTGTTCAGACGACTTGATGATTGTGCTGATGCTTTCCTGATTGATTAAATATTCGCTCAGGCCGGGGCTTTGCTCAACCCCCGATATGTTGTTGAGGCGCGAGCGACGCATGTCGGCACCTATGAGCAAGGTTTTTGTACCTGAAATTGCAAAGGCATATCCCAGATTTATGGCAATAAAAGTTTTTCCTGCATCAGGCAGATCGCTTGATATCAGTAATGTAAACCCGGGTTTGTTTTTGGCAATGCTTTTAATGTTGGTTCGCAAATTCCGCAGACTTTCGGCAGTAATTGATTTGGGATTATCCTTGAAAACGATTTCGGTTGTGCCTTCCTGATGCATAATCAAACCTGCTATGGGAATGCTCGTAAGGTCGTTGATTTCTGCCGGGAATTCAATGGTATTGCGAAGCATCGAAGGCAGGAATATTATTCCGAACGCGATGACCAGACTGATGATAAATGCAATGCTGTAAACCGTTGCGGGTTGTGGCATGATTTGTTTAATGGCGTCGATGCGGCAGGCGTCAACAATGTAATTATCAGGCATATTGGTGGCTGCTGTAATCTGTGCTTCGGCACGACGCTGCAGAAGGAAAATATATAATTCGTTATACAAATTAAACTCCCGCTCAAACCCAAGCAAATGTCGCTGATTGGTCGGAAGTTTTGCAATACGTGAATCGATTGCACCACTTCGTTTCTTGATTTCACCAATGCTCATATTGCTTAAGTAGATAGCGTTTTTTGTGTTTTCAATAATATTGTTTTTGGTCTGCTGAATCTGTGCATCGAGCTGAATGACCGCCGGATTTTTTTCGCCTGCACTTTTTATCAAACCCGATCGCTCATTGTACAGTTTTGTCAATTCCTGAATCATACCGGTGGTCACAGGATCTTCAATGCCCATGGCCGAAGGAACGACGATCGCGCTGAGTTCACGTTCCTGTTGAACATAATCGTGAAGATAATTGTAGTATTTGCTTTTAAGTTGCAGTGAAGCATTTTCAGAATCAAGCTCTTTGAATTGATCAAGAATGCTGCTGGCCTCGTCATCGAGCGACAGAATGCGGTTCTGCTTACGATAGTTTTCAAGGTCTGATTCGGCTTCAGAAAGCATCTCGCGAATTCCGTCAAGTTCCGAATCAATAAACTCAATGGTTTTTACAGCAACGCTGTTTTTATTATTGAGACCAGTCTCTATATAAACCTGAATGAGGGCATTCAAAAAAGCATGCAGCACCTCTGGCTGATAGTATCGTAATGTAACTTTTAATACCGACGATGTTTTGGATGTGGGCTCAATGGTTAAGCCTTTGTTGAGTAATGTGCTGAAATCCTGAATACTGTTGGTTTTAAACGACAGCTCACCTTCGTTGAATTCCGATGGAGAAGCATTGCCTCGTGTAATGACAAATGCAAAATTTTCGCTGCGAATGGTGTCGCCAAACCGATGCTCTTTCTCATATTCAATCGATTCTTTTACAACCGGATTGCCATTTTTTAACCAGATGTCGCACAAACGATAATCGTATAGTTCGCCCCCGTTTTTTCTGCTGCTCAGCACAAATGTTTCTTCTCCCGTAAAGTGCAGATTGAATTCGGCATCTGCAACCTGCGGCGTGAGTGTGTCGAGAATAACATTGAATGGTCGTTTTGAATAAATGGTATTGGTTCTGATGCGTCCGCTGGAAAAGTAGCTTACCTGCCAGTCAATGCGCTTAACCGCTTCAATCGATAATGTTGATGATAGAAGTATCTGTTGTTCATTCTCGACGGTGGTTGACGATTGCCCCATGTCGAGTCCAATCAAGCTTTGTGCATCGATGAGTTTGTTTTTGTTATCCTGAACCAAAACTGTGGCTGAACCTTCAAACATTCGTTCTGATTTTCGTAAATAGAACCAGGCCATGGCCAGACCCAGCAGAAGGCAAACAACCACGATAGGCCATTTGTTGATAATTTTAAAAAAAATCAGTCGGAAATCGATGCGCTTTTCTTCAGCCACTACATCGTTTTTTAGATATCTGGTATTTGATGATTGTTGCATAATGACCTGATTTAGCGAAATACCGTGTATAATACCAGCGCTGTCGAAATCGAAGAAAGAATCAACGCATATGGAACATTCACAAAGCCAAATTGCTTTGCCCTAAGGGGCTCAAAATAAATTTGATCACCGGGCTGCATGTAGTAATATGGCGATTGAAATATTGCCGATGTGGTTAAATCGACCCGATCGATCAGCAGGGAGTCGGCGCCAATTTTACGTGTGATAACCACACTTTTCCGGTTGGCGAAGTCGGTGGGTTTTGCCATGGCAACCACATCGAATATGGTTACAGATGAGTTGTAAAATGCGAAATTTCCGGAGTTCGCCACTTCGCCATTCACACTCACTCGGAAATTGGAAAGCTTCACCGACACCACGGGATCAAAAATATATGGCTTCAGGCTGTCGCAAAGCAACTGCCCAATTTCCGACATGGTTTTGCCTGTAACATGAATGCTGTCGAGAAATGGAATTTGAATGGCGCCATTGGCTCCCACTTCGTAGCCATTGAAGTAAAGATATTCTTCCGATTGCTGAAACTGCGCCGGAGATTGACTTTTTACCGGACCATTGATGAATGCCGAAGACTTTTCGTCAATCGACTGAACCCTGATGAACAACACATCGCCACATTGCACTTTGTAAGATGGAACCTTCTGTGTAATCGAAACGGTGCCATTCTGGTTGTCCTGAAAAAACCTGATTTTCTTTTGTGATACACAGGAAAACATGGAAATTGCAATGATCGCAATCGTCATTACCCTCAAGGTTGCAAATATTCGCTGCCTTGAATACATGAATTTGCTACATGTTGTCCAACCAATAGAATTCCTTTGTGGTGGTTTCAAATCTTTCATTTGTTGTAAATTCATTTGCAAAGGTCTTTTGCCGGAATTCAGTGTAAGGCATTTTTCTCTGCATATTATTAAACAAATGTAAAAGGACGCGAATGCTATAATACAAGTATTTCTACCTGTTTTAACCTTTAAGTGAATGGGTTCATCGACTTGTTTTGCAATATTTCTCCTGCTGAAATCATGAAATCGTCACATACAAAAAAACCGGGAATCACCAATGGTGTCCCGGCTTCAGGTGTTAATGATGCTTGTGAAGAATGTTAAATTTCTTCAGTTTCAACAATCTTTGCCAGTAAATCGGCATAGGGAATGAGCAGGTACGTTTTCCCTTCAAACTCCATTTCGGTGCCGCTGTATTTTTTGAAAACGACAATGTCACCAACTGATACTTCTGCATCATCGATATTGCTAACTGATACAACGGGAGCCATCATGGGTTTTTCCTTAGCCGTATCGGGAATAATGATGCCGCCACTGGTTCTTTGTTCGCCGCTGCGTGTGATGTCGAGCACCACCATCTGGTTTATGGGTTGCAACTCTTTCATATGTATTTGATTTAATGTGTGTTCAGTAATCTGTCAATGC
>CAZLHV010000182.1:0-6647 GCA_964559205.1 uncultured Bacteroidaceae bacterium | reverse complement strand
GCGTTTCATCATCCTTCTCCTTAGCCGAAAACTTGTATCGCGAATCAAAACTACCAGCTTTCTGATCCACAAACGTCTCCCCAAACGGCAAATACTGCAAATGCTGGGTGGCATAGCCTATGGCATCGGTAATGAAGCTGCTGGAGCCTAAATGATCACTGTGATAAAAATACTGAAAATCCTCAAACCCGTTGGTGCCTGTTCCTGCCGGAGTTAACTTTTTGCCGACGGTCACATAATCGGCCTCAAATTCTGTACATTCAACACCGCGCGTAATCATGTTCCACAAATTCATCGTAAATTGTTCAAGTTCACAATTCATAAACGTCAGTGGGGTACTCGTCGGATCTGTAGGAGCACCATTAAAACCACTCCCTATCTTAGTGCACACCCGCTCGCCCTCAATGTAGTAATGCTTTGTGTATTCAGCTTCATCCATAACCATGTATGGATTTACATACAGCGTTTTATCAAATTCAACACCATAAACATAACCCACACCGTTAATATACATCGAATACACATCGCCTGCCAGCTTCCATGCCCTTTCCCCACCGGCATCATACACATATGAGCTCACATTGTTCACCGATTCGCTATAGTTTCTCACAGTGGTCAACCGGTTTTCTTCATCCCAACACAGGTATCTTCTGAACCCTGTGTTATTTTCAAGCCGATACACCTGATTGCCGTTGGCATCCCATGTGTAATCAAAATCTCCGGTGCTGGTCACATTATGTGGCCGGTCATTATATGAATAATACCGGTCATAATTCACATTCACTACGCTGCCGCCAATTTCCTCTTCAGCCACAACAGACTTGCGTGTAATATTGCCCGAAGCACTATACTCCATATTCTGCACAAATCCAATCACTCCCGAAAAATACGACGTAAAACTGCCTTCGCTTTGCGTCAGACGATACAAGTCATCATACGTAAAACTGTAGGTGTAATCTCCTCCCAGATTGCCGTTCAAATAATCCGACTCATTGTCAATCCCCGTAATGTTGCTTGCATCATCATACGTGTAATCAATGCTCTGCATCACAGCGCTGCTCGCTTCATAACTTGTCAGATTGGTCAGCCGCTGGTTCAAAGCATCATAGGTGTACTCGCTGTACGTCCCGTTGCCATATTCCATCAATGTGCGGGCACCATAGCGGTTATACTCAATGTTGTCAATATAGGCATAGTTGTTCTGCCCTTTTACTCCATCCAAAGCAACAAGTTGTCCTCCATCATTATAATGGTAAGTTACCACTTCGCCATCCGGATAAGTAATGTTTTTCATTCGGTTCCAGCTGTCATACTCCCAGTTAGTCTCAAAAGTGTAAGCCAAACCACCGGGTACTACAAATGTATGAATATTTTTGATAAGTTCACCCATGTCGCCATACTCAAATGTTTGAACCCCCGAAGCGTCTTGTTGCTTCACCAAACGTCCGCTTTGGTTGCCGCTATTGGGTGCCCCGTATTCGTAATACACGTTCATCTCAGGATTTTGTGGATAAACAATCGAACTCAGCCTGCAGTCATCATAAACGTAATCAATGTACTGACTATTGTTAATCAGGGTCTGCGTTTGTGTGTTCAGCACATTGCCCGCTCCGTCATACGTATATTGCGTCAGCCCTGCATCGGGGTGTTCACGGGTCAGCAAACGCCCTGCAAGATCATACGAATAATGGGTCTCATGTCCTTCTGGGTCAATCGACTTGATCAACTCGCCCAATGGGCTGTATGCAAACTTGGTCACCGTACTTCCCGGTGCCTCAACACTGGTGTTCAATCCCCTTGCATTTTTATACTGGGTCGTGCTAATCTGATTCGGATCAGTCACCGTGCTTGCAAAGCACATGACGCCCCAGGCATCACTCGCAAGTCCATAGGTGTATTCCACGGTGCTCAAATCAGGCGCCGTTTGCAACAATGGCCTGTCCTGAACATCATAGGTTGTCGTAGCCACGTTGCTGTTGCTGAACGAACTAAACGTCGTCTCAGTGCCCGGCGCTTCATCAATGGGTAAAGAAACACTCACCGCCCGGCCATAGCTGTCATACAACACATTGCCCGATACCACCACACGCTCAACACCACCAATCACCGCCTTTTTCTTCGATTGGATCGACCTTCCCAATCCATCCGAGAAATTCACAGTGATAAACTCATTGTTGGTATTCATCGGATCATAATGCCTCGTCATGGCCCAACGATTGGCCGATGTGCTGCCACCCGGCTCATCCCAGTATTCAAATTTAATGGTATATGCAATACTGTTTGCAATCTCCTTGGGCCCGGTAACCGTTTTTGGCTTTCCGTCATCATAATAGGTCAGATGCATCTCATTTAAAGCCATATCCCGCATCAAGATAGGCACCCCTAACTTAAAATCATATTCGGTGTACGACGTATTCCCCCAGTAATCGGTCACTTCCTCCGGATAACTGTGAACAATGCCATCATAGCTGTAGGTGTATTCAAGCCTGTCGCTGTTCACATCCTCTGGAAAGACAATGTGGGCAATATTGCCGTAAATGTCATACGTCAAATCCACTTCTGCAGTCACCGATCCATCAAACGAACTGATGTTTTCAACCCTGCCCAAACTGGTGTAAGTGGCACTCCTTGTTCTCAGCATCGCGTTTTGAGCATCATAAACCTCAAGCGAAGCAACCATGCCTAAATAATTGGCTGGCAAATTATAGGTATAGGCAATCTCAGCCCGTAAATCATCGTCAGCATATGAAACATCACCAAAATTGATATATTGCTTCACATTGCCATAACGACCATGCCGGTAAGTTTTACTTGTATGAATCACATTCGTCGTCTGCTCATCATGAAAAATCTTGTCCTCCTGCGAAATTGCCGGATAAACGTCCTCAAAACACTGGGGCATCGTGGTCACAATGTTTCCGGTCGGAATCTCCTTGGCATCCCACACGTACTCAGTCTCAACAAGCTCAATATTGGTTCCGCTATACAAACATTCATATTTCTTTAATCCCTTAAACAAAAAGTCCTCATTGTGAAACTTCTCCACATTCGTCCGGTAACAAACTGCTCCTGGGCCGAAATGATTATACTGCTTTGTTTTCACAACCTCATAGCCAAAAAAGTCACGCTCCATGCGATGGTGCACAGGGTTCTCATACTCAAATGCCGTGTACATATAATCCTCACCATCACCCGTAAAGCCATCAAACACAACCAACGACGACATGACCCACTTCGCCGATGGGTTTTCACGCGAGGGGTACAGAAGGTTGTAATCAACTGTAAACTCACTGGCCGCAGGGGTTTTCACTTTCTTTAATACATTAGTTTTCTTCGGTAAACCATACTTGGCTTTAACAACTAATCCATCCACAAAAACAAAATCAAGATAGCCATCTCCATTCAGATCATCAAGTCTGTATTGGTCACTTGTCACACTGTATGAGGCACTCAAATATCCCGACATGGTCGCTTTCAAACTCAGGAAGAATGGAATCCCGTATGTGGCTGCCAAATTCCCGTTCACCCCATACGAAAGTGATTTTCTAATATGATTTGTAAACGCTGAGCCCGAAACAACCTGAGCGGTCGTAAAACCATTCCCAGTATTCAAATATGCATACACATTGTTATTCAATACCACAACAACATCAGCCAGTCCATCATTGTTAATATCCATGAGCGACTTTTTGTCAAAATTCTCACCGATACTTCCACCAACACCGCCTGCCCAACTGTCTTTCTTTAAATTGAAAAAGCTCAAATTCAAGTTAACAGATTCTGTGGTTGAATTCGATTCCGAAATGGCATTCACAGTCATCGCCTGTGCATTGGTAAATCCATATCCTGTATTGTATGCTACCGTGTTGTTGCTGGCATTAACCCTGTCCGGTAAACCGTCTCCATTCACATCGGCATAAATCAGCTTCATGTCCGAATTACTTGTGCTGACTCCAGCTCCAAACGATCCGCGCGCATTATTCATCTTCGATGAATTCTGATTTCTCGAGGTAGTGCCTTCGTGAAGTATGCCCCCAAGTCCAATCGTAAAGCCTGCCGATGAAGCATTACCTTTATTCACAAACTCGGGTTGTAGTGGTTGAAAAATATCTGTCGATATACCTCCGTAAGGTGTCGTGTATTGAATCTTCTCATCACCGATAAAATCCGGATATCGGTCTCCATTCATGTCATTGTAATCCGTGAAAGCCTTCGACTGCGACACCGATACCGTTGTGCTCACCGAAGCCGGCCCTGTACTTCCCGAAAACGAAAACGATTCGTTCGTACTCACACTCTTCTTGCCCCACGCCCTCGGATATCCTGATATACTTCCTGAGGGTATCGGATTATCAAAATTTGGAACTGGCCCTTCACCACTATCAAACACATCCGGATCATTCACCATACTCAGCAACTCTCCAAACACGCCTCCTGAACCAGCTTTCACTTCGTCTGTATAAGCACTTTTTCCAAAATCTTCCCATTGTGTCTTTTCTCGGTTAGCTAACATCGGAACAAACTTCAAAGTGTTCAAATCCGGAACCCCAAATGTGTTAAAAATTGTTTGCACATCGCTATACGATGATCCCGATGTAATGGATGACAATGGAAACGATTCCAGATAACTAGAACTCATATTCGTAAAATTCAAGCTCAATGCACTTTGATCAATCAAAGAACACGACGAAGCTTGTTGGCTGTCATAATACGAGAACTGCCCCCAGCCCCGATATAAATTCCCATATTGCTTCATCTCCTCAGTAAAGACCGAGTAATATCCGGCATTCAAATTAACGGTGCCGTTCAGATAATAATATACCCTGCTCAAGACCACATCGTCACTCAAGTCCTGATCAATAGTGTAATAATCAAAAAACACAGTCTCTCCCTGCGCTAAGGTAAACTGTAGGGTGGGGCTGCCTTGAATCACTCCATTCACCACCTGCAAAACCTCCTCATCAAGCAAATGACGCAATGTTTTTGCCGACAACACCACCTCTCCCGTATAGGTGCCAGTGCCGCTATAGCTTAAACTGGGATAAATTGTGTAACTATTGGCAGCGAGTGAATAGCCTTCAGGAATTTTGTTTCGCTTGGGGAAAATACTCATGCGAAGCGACGGATAATATTCAATTTCGTTGAATGTGCTTCCTGGAATAATGGTGAAATTACTTGCACTCGTGTATTTGATCAATGCATCAAAATCAATATCACTCCAGTTCACATTCGTATTACTTATCAGCTTCATGGGAATCGAATCACCCTCAGTAACCGATAGGTTGTAATTGAAACTGTGATTCTGTATAGCCACCGAATGCGCAAACGAAGCATTATGCACTACCGTCTGATTATGCTTAATGATAAACTGCAAATCATCGCTTTGGGCGTTGCTGTTCAACGTGCCACTAACATTAATCACGCCGGTCAGTGGTGCAATAAAATATCGGTAGTCATGAATCACAGCATCTTCCTCATAACTATAATTGTGTATCGCTTTCCCATCTGCATCGTTGCCACTTGTTGTCGTGCTGCAACTTACTGTATACAACTCCGTGTTCCAGTTCACCTCATCAACACCGATGTCATCATCTGCCAGCAACCTGAAATATATCCGATCTCCCTCCGATACATTCGATATGCACAAATCCAAATTCTGACTGTTGAAATCATTAGCTGCAATGTAGCCACAATGCACAATCGTGTTGTTATGTTGTATCGTATATCTCACATCATGCTGCCCCCCCTGGGTGCTTTGACGCTGTATTTCACTGATCACTTTAACATTGGTTTGCCCGTCTTCTCCAACCATCGGAACCACCCACATCCTCACCGGATCCCTTCGGTAATAATATGTTTCATCATCATTGCTGCTTAATGTAGGGTCTATCGTTCCATCGTGAAATATTGAATAACAATCATCATCACCAACAACCTGCTCAATCGCTGACGATTCAATTGTGTATTCAGGATGATTGCTTGGGTCAGGATAATTAAAATACACATCCCCTTCATGAACATAATCCAAATACCCATCGGCATTTACGTCCGCAAAATACTTGTTGGTCATGCTCTTGTCCCTCGTCCATGAAATACTTGCCGACCCCGATAAATTGGCTAGATTCGCCTGAAATTCTCCTCCAAGCGACACCGAACTCGACCAATTACATCCAAGATTTGGCAACGACGTAATCACGGTTGGCGAATTTTCGAAAATCAACTGATTATTTGCATCTAGATATCCTAAGTGAAAATTAAAGCTCGATCCGTTCCTGATAATCTTGTCCTTCAAGCCATCCCCGTTCAGATCCAAAAAACTGACTTTTTCACTTATCGTAGCCAACGAAAAGTTCATATTCACGCCAATAGAATTGCTTTTATTCGTTGGATCTCCAATGCCAACACACAAACTGCCTCCCAGCGATGCGTTGGTCGATTTGCTCCTGCCAATACCCTGAGTTGTACTCACTGTGTACATGCCTCCTCCCACTTCTTCGGGCAGCTCTTGGGCACTTAAAATGAGCACCTCACCACCAAAGTCCAACCCCTCTTCCTCGTAATACTCAAACGAATGTACCTTCACCCCACTCGTTTCTAACGAATCTATCGCGCCGCAACTCAGCTCCACAACCTGACCTAACTTGCTC
>CAZLHV010000181.1:0-6699 GCA_964559205.1 uncultured Bacteroidaceae bacterium | reverse complement strand
GGTTTTGCCCAGCGAAACAAGCTTTTTGAGCTTCGTGGTGGCATCGACAGCATTTGACACCAATTCGCGCAGGAAAATTTCGTGTTCTGAATAGAGAAACTTTTTAATAATAGGGAATATATTCCCGGTTTGCACATTAATTGAACCTTTTTGCATGGCGTGACTGATTTTATCGGCCGCGGCTTTGTCAAAGCATGTGCCATTGAAAATCCCGTGTCATTTTGTCAGACATATCCTGAATAGGCTGCTTTATTTCTCCATGATTTGTATGCGATCGGTATGATTGTTGGTTTGCCGTACGCCAAATACCCTAAAGCCATGAAACCCATCCTTTTCTCCGCTTTGCTCTTTTTAGCATGTGCCTACGCTTCGGCACAAGTAATCTATGTCACCGACTGGAAAAGCGAAGCCGACAAAGTGGTGTATGTCACCGACTGGAAAAGCGAAGCCGACATGATTGTATACGTCACTGACTGGAAAAGCGAAGCAACCCGCGATTCGGGCATTTGGTATTTCACCGACTGGAAAAGCGAAGCCGACTGGAAAGTTTATTTTACCGAGTGGAAGAGCGAGGCTGATATCGTAATTTACTACTCTGATTGGAAAAGCGAAGCCGGTTATACCGACGATTAATCCAAACCCACCGCAATAGCAATGCCTGAACCGATCAATCGGTCAACTTTGTTGTCATTGAATTCTATTGAATCGAGTCTCTCAATTCTTCGAGAAAATGCTTGAGCTTTTTCAATGTAGCTGAAATTGCCGCATGCCGCTCGATGTTCTTTCGATCAGATTTGATGCGCTCATGCGCGCCCTTGAGTGTGTAGCCCTTTACCTTCGTGAGGTAATAAATCATATCGAGCAAAACAATGTCATCTTCGGTGTAAAAGCGGTTGCCTTTTTTATTCCGACGCGGTTTCAGCTCAGAAAACTGCTTTTCCCAGAAATGAAGCGTCGAAGGCTTGATGCCGTAACGTTCGGTGACTTCACCGATGGAATAAAACAATTTCTGATCTTTCGTTAAGGTCATAAGCAAAAGTAAGCATTTTCTCAGAATTGGATATGAGTGCAATGCCCGAAAGATGGCTCCCGCTCAAATCGTTGCCGATCGTTGAACCCGTTTTTGCGTGAGCATTGAAAGTATCTCTCTGCAGCAGTGCAATCGCCTTTATCAGCATACCATGCCGCCATCAGAAACAGCATTTCGGGGTTTTCTGGCTCTGTGATTTCATACATTCGTAAAATCAGATAAAAGTCCTGAGCCTGATACTGCGATTTTCGCTGGCTGAAACTGTAGGCCACAATGCCACCATATGCCAGCAAACGTCTGTTGACGTCGGACATGAGCGAAACAGAATCGCGCTGCCATGCCAGAGCAAGCGAATCGATCATCCGGGCATAATGTATTGTGTCGTGTCGTTGAAAAAGGCCAACAAGGTATGATTGAAGTTGAGATTCTTGTTGCGCTGCATGCTGAAGCTCTACAATAAACTTTTGATCAATGTTTTCGCTGATGCTGTCGCGCAGCTTCATCACACCGGCATGGCTGCCCGTGCAGAGCAGCACGCTGTTGCATAGCGAAATGGCAAGATCGGGCCTTTGTTGCTGTAAAAGCCTGTTCGCTTCATTCATGCGATGTTGTGACCATTCTGCCGATAACTTCTTGCCCGATAGCTGGCTGGCAAGCACAAAAAACGTCTCGAATACTTCTGCCGGTGGCCAGGCATGTTTGCCCACAAAGAGTTGGCATGCCGCCGGATTGCGCTGCGCTGATTTTTCGGCAGTTGAAATGGCTTCACGATAGTTAAAATCGCCGGTTCCAGCAAAGAAGAGTGCATGAATATCCGGGTTTTTCCACGTAAGCACCTGCGTCGGACCTGCACCACACATGGCCACTGCTTTTGCATCGGGAAACAGTGCAATGACCTGCGCTGCAATACGGGCTCCGCCCGAAAAGCCGGCAAAAAACAACCTGCCGGTGTCGATGGGAGCTTTCATGGCCAGCATCGACAGCCAAGGCCTGATTTGATGCATGAACAAATTCGGATTTCTTCCGTTGACCGACGGGTCGAAGCCAGCAAGGGCAAAACCATATTGCGTTGCCAGCTTTTTGTATTGCTCAAGAACCGTTGTGGTTTTACCATGAGGATCAAAAAATACCATCAGTGGCAACAAGGTGTCAGCGGGCGCGTCGGGAATAAATAGAGAGAAAGTCACACTGCTGTCTTCGTCCGATACAAGCCCGCCATGAACCTGATTTCGGAATGGCGGTTCGCCAAATGGTTGATCCTGACCCTGACAGGATGTAAGTGAAATATTGATGATCGCGCAAAGGCATAGAACCAGATACCACAAACGCATGGTTGCTTGTTTTTTCAAAGATAAACATTTGCGGCCATTTTGAATGATTGAAATTTTCCGATGCAATTTTTGGGGGCGAAAAATGATGACATGAAGGTGATCAATTGCATAATCAGAAATCATTAAATGAGCGGAATGTTCATTTCAAACCCGCATATTTCAATAGATGACAGCGAAAATCAGTTGTCCGAATTTTTCAACTGAAATTTGAAACAAAGGAAAGATTGTTTTCATCCTTCTCAGTCCCCGATTTCCATGCAAAAAAAAGCCTGCATATTCAGCAGGCTTTAGCAGCAAATTGTTCTACTTCATGTAGGGATAGCGATAGTCGGTTGCCGGTATGAAGGTTTCTTTGATTGTTCTGGGACTGGTCCAGCGAATCAGGTTAAGGTGTCCGCCGGCTTTGTCGTTTGTCCCCGATTTGCGGGCTCCGCCAAAGGGTTGCATTCCCACCATGGCTCCCGAAGGTTTATCGTTATAATAGAAATTACCGGCTGCATAGCGCAGGTTCCTGCAGGCATCAATGATGGTCTGACGGTCGCGGGCAAACACAGCACCTGTTAATGCGTAAGGTGAAGTTTCATCAACCAGTTTCAGTGTTTCTTCCCAGGCTGCGTCCTGATACACATAGATGGTCAGTACGGGCCCAAAGATTTCTTCTTCCATTGTTTTGAAATGCGGATCAGTAGTGACAATCACAGTCGGATCGACATAATATCCCACGCTGTCATCGCCATTTCCGCCAAACACAATTTCGGCGTTGGCTGCCGTCTTGGCATAGCCGATGTAGCTCATAATATTGTCGAATGAGGCTTTGTCAATCACTGCGTTCATGAAATTGTTGACATCTTTCACCGAACCCATTTTGATGCTCTTAAGCATGCACAACATTTTTTCCATAACCGATGGCCACAACGATTCAGGAATATAGGCCCGAGAAGCTGCGGAGCATTTTTGTCCTTGATACTCAAACGCTCCACGTATGAGTGCTACAGCCACTTCCTGAGCATTGGCGCTGTTGTGAACCATCACAAAATCTTTACCTCCGGTTTCACCAACAAGCTTAGGATACGAAATGTAGTTATTCAGGTTTTTAGCGGTTTCCTGCCAAAGATGATTGAAAGTGTCGGTTCCGCCTGTGAAATGAATACCAGCAAGATTTTTATCTGCCAAAACGGTTTTGCCCACCACACTGCCGGGGCCCGGGATAAAGTTGATGACGCCATCAGGAAGGCCGGCTTCCTTATACAGTTTCATCAGAATATAATTGCTTAATAGCGAGGTTGTGGCAGGTTTCCATACAATGGTGTTGCCCATCAGGGCTGGAGAAACTGATAAATTGAGAGCAATAGCCGTGAAATTGAATGGACTGATGGCAAACACAAAACCTTCGAGTGGTCTGAACTCAAGACGGTTTAACATGCTGGTATCCGATTTTGGCTGATCTTCATACAGCTTCGAAACAAAATGACAGTTGAATCTTAAATAATCGATACACTCGCATGCCGCGTCGATTTCAGCCTGAAACAAGTTCTTTCCCTGTCCCAGCATGGTGGCAGCATTGATCAGATACCGGTATTTTTTCGACATCAGCTCGGCCATTTTCATGAAAATCGATACCCGTTCCACCCACGACATGTTGCCCCAGGTTTCCTTGGCTTTCATGGCCGAATCAATGGCCATCTGAACTTCCTTTTCACCGGCCATGTGGTACGTGCCCAAAACCTGCTTGTGGTTGTTCGGATTGACAATGTTTCCGGTTTTTCCGGTCCGGATTTCCTGACCATTAATGATCAAAGGTACTTCGGTTGGATTGTTTTCGAGTTTTGCAATCTCGGCCATGATCAGATTGTAATCTTCTGACCCCGGTATATACGATAAAACAGGCTCATTTTGTGGTTCCCGTAATTGAAAAATAGCATTGTTCATTGTTCTGCGTTTTTGATTTCAGAGTTTAAAGTTACTTCATTTGAAGGGATGATATTCCCTTGTTATGCCAATTATCATGATGATATCGCGCACATGCGATATGAAGATAAATGCATAACGGGTGCAAATGTACATATTTCTGAACAGAGACTCATACAAAATGCATGAGAATAATCAAGCGAGGGGCTGATTTTTGCGAAAAAACGCATCGTACGCTTCCTGACTGTTGAGGTTCAACAAAATACCTTCATCAGGCGATTGAACGATCTGGATTTGATGATTCTGGATAATGTTTTGCAGGTTACCCGATGTTGCATCGGTTTCGCGTATGATTTGCTGAATATTGGTTCCGATACACACCGGATGTCCATATTGTCCGGCATGTGCCGGAATCGCAGTTGATCCGGACTGTGTACTGGTTATTAGCTGATAAATTAGCTTGTCATTTGTATAAGGATTGTCAATGTTGTGAATAACAAGTGGCAAGGGCCTGGTAAAAGCGATTATTCCTATTTGCAGTGAAATAAATCTGCCTTTTAACACATCAGGGTGGGTGATGATTTTAACGCGATCAGCAAAACATGTTGATTCAATATGCTTCGTCAGCAAATCGAATTCTCCGGGTTGCACAACGACGATGATTTCGCTTGCATGCAGCGATTGATAAAAGGTAATCAGGTGGCTCAGAAACGACGTTCCCTCAGGCCGCAACAATAAAGACTTACAGCTCCCCATGCGAGAACTGTTGCCTGCTGCAGGAATCAACACATTATAGGGCCGTATGGATGGCAACATATTCATAAAATAAAAAAGCTGCCCCTGAAAACAGAGGCAGCTTTTGTGGAGAAGAAACGATTAGTTCTTCATAATTTTCTTTGTAAACACGCCATTGTTGCCAGAAACTTCAACCATATAAACGCCGGTAGGCAGTTCATTGAGGCTGAGTGTACGGACAACAGCACCTGTTACGTCGAAGTTTTCAGACATCACAACGCTACCGAGGGTGTTGTACACCACCACGTTGAATTTACCTGAAGCATTGTCGTTGAAAGCGAGGTTGAGGTCACTGCTGGTTGGGTTAGGATACATGTTTACCAGAGCTTCGAGAGGCAGGTCGCTCACGCTGGTCACCAGGTTGCCGTTTTCATCGAGGTATACACCATTGATGTATTCATGGTCAACCGGATTGTTGCTGTTGGTTTCCAGGGTTGAAGTGTTGATGTGAACCTGATAGTATGAGCCCATGTCGAAGCACACGTTGCTGAGGTACATCCAGTAGTTGTTGGCGTCATAATCGGTGCCTTGGGTCAGGTTGATACGTGGACCCATGGTAGCAGTAGCCACATCGTACATTTTTACATACACATCAGGATAGAGGTTCACTTCTGAAAGCATAG
The DNA here is from genome assembly GCA_964559205.1 of uncultured Bacteroidaceae bacterium. Lineage (GTDB taxonomy): Bacteria > Bacteroidota > Bacteroidia > Bacteroidales > DTU049 > GWF2-43-63. The sequence goes on along the minus strand of CAZLHV010000181.1, from coordinate 1,012 downwards.
GATCGGTGTCCATCCATGCATAGAAAATTTTGCTTCCGTCTTCCGAACGGCTGATCTGGAAACGCTCGTCCCAAGGAACAGCATTTGCAGTACCCGGATCGATCAGCGTATTGTCATCATCTGGATCAGTAGCAAAAACAGTATCAACAACCACTGCATCCCAGCCGGTCGAGGTCATAAACACGTCGCAAACAATGCCTTGCATGCCTGTGTAAACAGCATAGTAACCCAGAGAGTCAACATGGTCTGAAAAAGCGCCATGGATATATGATACGAAATGAGGATATCCGTTTTCGTCCATGGTGATGTCGCGGATGCTGCCAAACATTGGACGTCCAACCGGTGAAAGATCTGTAGCAATAGTCGAAAGGGTAGTGCTGGTGGTCCAGTCAAATGCAGCATCTTTGTTCCAGGTCATACCGCCGTCAACTGATTTGTAAACCAGAGGCTGATAGGTGAGCTGATCGGCAGCTGCACCATCGCGTCCGATATAAATCAGGTAACCGGTGGTTCCTGTGGGTTCGAAAACAAGACCGGGATATGCATATCCGTCAGGATTGCCCAAACCGTCGGTGAGGAAGTTGGGGGTGTGGGAAACACGTACCCAGTCAACGCTGTTGGTACCGCCGTCCCATGTTCCAACATTTAATACCGTGGTGAAGCCGGTGTAATATGTTCCGTCGTCGGTGTTGGCATCGCCATAGGTAAAGAATTTCGATCCGCAGTTTTGCTGATGCATGCGGGGGAATTGATTCAGGTCGCCAATGCCACCGACAGTGTCAGTGGTGTAAAGTGTGGTTTGGCTGTTGTTCAGCGTTCCGTCAAGTCTTTCAGATGCGAAAAAACCGCCGATGAAACCGCCTGAGTTTGACATCGGGCCTGTTACAACTGCGAAAGCATTGGTAGGAACATTGTTTCCTGAAGGGTTGAAAATCACACCACCGGGGTAACGTCCACGGAGAGCATCTGTACCATCATAAACTGTAGCAGTGCTGTCATCGAAAGAAAAACC
>CAZLHV010000180.1:0-6701 GCA_964559205.1 uncultured Bacteroidaceae bacterium | reverse complement strand
GGTGGATGAAAACGGCTGCAGCACTGATAGTATGGTGATTGTTGAGAATGACAGCTATTTCGAACTTGATGAAACCCATAGCGATGCCACATGCCAGTTTGCTGATGGAGTGATTGATCTGAGTGTGCTGTATGCATCTTCGCCCACCTATCTTTGGAGCAATGGGGCTGTGACCGAAGACCTGACAGGGCTGACATCGGGAACCTATTCATGTACCGTGTCGGAAGGAGGCTGTGAGGATTATATCAGTGTCACCATCGGTGAAACCTATTCCTTTGCCGTCACATCACAAATCACAAATGAATATTGTGGAGACAGTACAGGTAGTATTGATCTGACATTGAGCCCACAGTGGAATCCCTACTATTTTGAATGGAGCAATGGCTCCTCGACCGAAGACCTCGTGGGGCTAAGTGCAGGGGTGTATTATTGCACCATCACCAATCCTGTGAATAATTGTGAGCGGGTAATGTCATTCATGGTTCAGACCAATACCACAGGCATCAGCGTGATGGCAATGGTACATGCTGACACATGTTCGCTTGGTTTGGGAAGTATAGACACCGACATTTCAGGCGGATCGGGGAATTACGATTTTTCGTGGACACATGGACCGGTTACTGAGGATTTGACTGGATTAGTGGCTGGTCAGTATTTGTTCATGGTGGTTGATTTGGCCGATGGCTGTCAAATGAATGTACCTTTCGAGGTAAGCAATGTAACATCGTTTGTAGCTTCAGGCATAGTGACCGATGCCACCTGTGGTTTCTGCAACGATGGGTTTATTGATGTTACCGTATCGGGTATGCCGGGATTCGCCAATGTGTATTCCTATCAATGGAGCCATGGAGCGAACACCCCCGATGCCATTTCGCTTGTGCCTGGAAATTATTCCCTAACCGTTACGTCATCGACAGGTTGCGATACAGTTTTATTTTTCACCGTGTTGTATCCTGATGGCTTGTCTGATAGCGAATTGATGACGGGTTTAACGCTGCACCCCAATCCTGCTAATGAGTATACTGAGATCGGATGGGTGATTGAAAACCACGCAAAAGGAGCATTAACACTAAGCGCAATTGATGGCAGAACAATACAGGAATGGCAGGTGAGCGGTTCGGGCCATCTGGTTTTACCGGTACAATCTCTGCATCCGGGTACTTATATGGTGAGTTTGCGAACTTCTACGGCCTACATTAAGCGCAGGCTGGTGATTGCAAGGTAAATTACTGCACAGCAACAGCCCGACTGCAAATATCTTTGATGAATTGCATGATATTTTCGGTTTCGCTTTCCCAGTAGCGGTAGTCGTGGCCGTAGCGTTCGGGGAAATGAGACAAAGGTTTTACTTTGCCCAGTGACAGGAGTTCACTGTTAAGTGATCTTGACTGTTCAGCAGGTACGACGGGATCATCGGCTGCATGACCGATATAAATAGGAAGGATCCATTTTTCAGCCTGAAGAAAAAGATTGTCTTCGCCTTCCCAGCGTTCGGGGAACATATCGTAATTGCCATAATAAAAGGTCATGAGATGATCGTCGGGCATCTGCGTCTGGTCGTAGTCACCCGAAAGGACCACAGCACCTGAGAAATACTGTGGCATTTCAAGGCCGATGGTGAAAGCACCCCTTGCACCTGTTGAGAGGCCGATAAGAAAATTAAACGTGTTTTCCTGAAAAAGTTCTAGCGAGTCGCGAAGCATAGGAATAACCGTATCGCAAATCCACGATTTTTGGGGTTGATCGGCCATGGTTTGCATTGTTTCGGGGTAAACTGCCGATGCATACATGCTTTTGCCCATATCGGGAACCACCACGTTGAACCCTTCGTCGCGCAGCTTTCTGCAAAGAGTAGTTTGTTCGCACCAACCATTAGGATCGAGGTTCCAGCCATGGAGCAGTAAAATGGTTCCTTTTGAGAAAAAAGTGTTGGCCGGCATGATGTACACTGCCCGCTCAGAATTTTTCCATTTCACCTGAAGGGTGGTATCGGGAGGGCGCACAGCCGATGAGAGAGAGCTTCCGGCATCCTGAAGCGATTTTCCCGAGTTTGAGCCGGAGCAGGCAGCCAGCATAACGAGTAGGGTATAGAAGAATGGTTTAACGAGCCTGAAAAGGGGTGTTGCGGTTGACATAGGTAAAAGTTATTAACAGCACTTTTTGAACGGGTAAAAATATATATTTTTATCGAAACCAAATTCGGCAAATAAAGCAAGGATCAATTATGTCTCAATTTGTTCATTTACACCTTCATACTATATATTCAGTTCTTGACGGCGCTTCGAACATCAAGAACCTTCTGGCTCGTGCCGGCGAGTTGAACATGAAGTCGGTTGCCGTGACTGATCATGGAAACATGTTTGGAATTCTTGAGTTTTTCAATCAGGCAACAGCAGCTGGAATCAAGCCATTGATAGGATGTGAAACCTATGTGGCTCGTCGCAGCCGTCAGCACAGAACCGATAAGCTTGATCGTGGAGGACATCATTTGATCCTCATTGCTAAAAATTTGCAAGGTTACCGGAATCTGGTGAAAATGATTTCGATTGCCAACACAGAGGGATTTTATCAGAATCCCAGAATTGATAAAGAATTGATTCAAAAGCATCACGAGGGTTTGATTGCATCTTCGGCATGTCTTGGCGGAGAGGTCCCCTGGCTTATCCGGAATAAGGGCGAAGAAGAAGCCCTGAAGGCCATCGAATGGTATCAGGATGTGTTTGGAGAGGATTATTATCTCGAGGTGATGGATCATGGATTGCCCGAGCAAAAGCAAGTGAACGAGAGTATTTTCAGGCTATCGGAGCGCAGCGGGGTGAAAGTTATTGCCACAAACGACGTTCATTTTGTAAGAAAAGAGGATTTTGAAGCCCACAAGATTCTGATCAGAATCAACACGAATAAGGATGATAACGATGACCTGCATTATACGGGGAATGAGTATCTGAAGTCGTATGACGAGATGCTTGGTCTGTTTCCCGGTCATCGCGAAGTGCTTGATAATACGGTTTCATTGTCCGATAAAGTTGAAGAATTCAGTATACTTAGCAAGGTGATGCTCCCGGTGTATCCTACGCCCTCAGAGTTTGCCGATGATTTTGAATATATGGCTCATCTCACCCATGAAGGGGCCAACCGGCGCTATCAGGAATTGACAGCAGAAATTAGTGAGCGAATTGAATTTGAACTGTCGGTGATCAGGAACATGGGGTTTGCTGGATATTTTCTTATTGTACAGGATTTTATCCGTCATGCCCGCGAAACAGGAGTTCTGGTCGGACCCGGACGGGGCAGTGCAGCAGGTTCTATTGTAGCATTTTGCCTTGGGATTACCAATATTGATCCGATCAAGTACAATTTGCTGTTTGAGCGTTTTCTTAATCCCGACCGGATCTCAATGCCTGATATTGACGTCGATTTCGACGATTATGGCCGCGATGATGTGATAAAATATGTGGTGGATCGTTATGGTGCCGAAAAGGTAGCTCAGATTGTGACTTTTGGAAAATTGGGCACCAAATCATCGGTTAAGGATGCTGCACGGGTGTTGGGTGTTGAAGATCACGTAGCCCTTTCCAACCGGATCAGCAAACTGATACCTGATGGGCCAAAAGTGAGTTTCGACGATGCATTCAAAAATAAGGACTTCCTTGATCTTTACAATGCCAATGCTCATGTAAAAAGCATTGTGGATATTGCTAAAACGCTCGACGGCAATGTGCGCAGTACAGGAGTGCATGCCTGCGGTGTCATTATTGGGAAGGAGGATTTATCGGATTTTGTGCCTCTTGCCCGTGCCAAAGACTCGATGTTGCCTCTTGTGCAATACGAAGGAAGCATTGTGGAGAAGGCCGGTTTGCTTAAGATGGACTTTTTGGGTCTTAAAACGCTGTCGATTATTAAAGATGCCATAGAGTTGATTGAGCACAGACATGGGATAAAGATTGATATGGACAGCATTTCGCACGATGATGCTAAAACGTTGCAGTTGTATCAGAATGGCGAAACCGTGGGGACGTTTCAGTTTGAATCGGAGGGAATGCGTTCATGGCTCAAGCGGCTCAAGCCAACACATATTGAGGATTTGATTGCCATGAATGCCTTATTCAGGCCTGGCCCAATGGCATTTATCCCGAATTATATCGCTCGGAAGCATGGTTCAGAGAAAATTGATTATCCGCATCCTTTGGCCGAATCGGTTTTATCGGACACCTACGGGATTATGATTTATCAGGAGCAGATCATGCTTTTATCTCAGCGCATGGCCGGTTTCACCAAAGGCAAAGCCGATGAGTTGCGCAAGGCGATGGGTAAAAAAATTGTATCGATTGTGGACAAGCTGCGGCCCGAATTTGTTGACGGAGCGGTAAAAAACGGGGTGGATAAAAAAGTAGCTGACGAAGTGTACGACACCATGGCTCGTTTTGCCGAGTATGGGTTTAACAGGTCGCATTCGGCTGCCTATACCGTGCTGGCATTTCAAACAGCATTTTTAAAGGCGAATTATCCGGCTGAATATATGGCTGCCTTGCTGGGTCATCATTTAAATGATCTCGGGAAAGTAACTTTTTATATCAACGAGGCGCGCAGAATGGGTATTGCTGTTCTGGGTCCTGATGTGAATGAAAGTCATTTGAAGTTTTCGGTGAATAAAGACAATCAGATCAGATTCGGACTGGCGGCATTGAAGAATGTGGGTGAAGCGGCTGCCGAATCGATTGTGACTGAGCGTGATAAAAACGGTCTTTATGCCGATGTGAATGATTTTTTCAGGAGGAACAATTTCAGAAATGTCAATAAAAGGGCATTGGAGTCTCTGGCCATTGCAGGGAGCTTTGACAATTTGGGTTCTCACAGGGCTCAGTTTTTCCACAGTTCAGAACCTGAGGGGATGGTATTTCTTGAAAAGATGATTAAGCATGCCACGCTAGTTCAGGAAAAGAATGACACTCAACAGGCGTCGTTGTTTGGAGAGATGGAAGAAATTAGTTTTCCGGCGATAGAAATGCCTGAATGCGAGCAATGGAATCTTGATTACAAACTCGCAAGGGAGCTGGAGGTTGCAGGGTTCTACATCAGTGGTCATCCTTTGGATGAATTTGCCTATGAAGTGAAGTATTTTACTACCCATAGTGTCTTTGAGCTTTCGGGTGGCGTGGAAACCATGGACATGGGCACCGAGATCCTTTTTGCTGGAGTTGTTCGCGATTTGCAGGATCGGTTTGATAAAAACAACAATCGTTTTGCCTCCTTTACCCTTTTTGATTACAGCGGTGAGCTGCAGGTACGACTATTCAAGGAGGATTATGAGAAATACAGGCCGCAGCTCGATAATGGATTAAAAGTGTTTGTATATGCCCGTGTTGAGCCGCCAAGATTTGCCAAAGAGCCGGGAGCGAGAGAAATGAAAATCGCAAGCATCCGAAAACTGGCAGGTTGTTTCGATCATGCGGTCTCGGCCGTACAGTTTCATTTGCCTGTGGCTGAATTAAACAAAGATACCGCCCTTAGGATTGAGGATATATCGAAACGCTGTTCAGGAAACATACCGGTGAAATTTATTATCATCGATCCGTCTGATAGGGAGTTGACGCGTCTCAGCAACAATTATCTTCAACTTAATGTAGAGGGCGTGTTGAAAATTGCTGACATTGAGACCATCACAACCTATGAGGTTAAAAATCTGATAACCAATTCGCTGAAGCGATTCAAAAAGAGTTTCGATCGCATTGACGATGCTTTGATTCCGGAAATCATTGCTGGCGAGGAATCGTTTGAGCTGGTTTAAAACAGAATCCGCCGTGGTGTGCCGGCGGATTCCAACGAATGAAGTAATAGTAAATGAATAATAATATGTTGCTCGGTTAGAGCCTGGTTGGTTTGTCATCCAACATAAAAGATTATGCGAATGACTTTACAAAGGTATTATGCAAAAAGCCGAAATTCGTGTTTTATATCACTTTTGGCGGGTTGCATTTTTGCAAAATTTCTTAATTTGCACATTATAAGGGACTTTTTTGAGAAGAATTTGCGATTTTGAATGATAAAATTGTAATTTTGAAGACTATGATTTCTGAGGTAAAGATCATTTCGCTTGCTCTTGCGGTATTTACACCGCTCGTTTGGATGATTTCGCTCCTGCTAGATGGTTTCAAGGGACAGCGATCGAAAAGATTTTTATTGCTGATTATGTTAGCCGGTGTGCTGGTGTATTCCATGACCTATGCCAAGTTCATGAATCATCTTGATTTTTATTCTTTCTTTTTCCCCCTGCAAGCCACAGTTGTTTTATTGATTTTCCCTTTTTTATATCAGTATGTCCTTTCGCTGACTTCAGAAAAGCCTCTTTTAATTAAAAAACAATGGTATCACTATATTTTTCCTGCGCTCATTTTTGTCACTTACATGATTTTTCAGAAAGTGCTGATGACACGAGAAGAGGAAATCAAGTTTGTGAAACTATTGCTTGATATGATACCGGCTGAAAATCAGCTGTTTGCAATTGGAAAGGAAATTTATGATGTGGGTAAGCTTGTTTTTGTGGGGCAGGGAATATTGTATACTTTTTTTATTGTCCGGTTGGTGGTCAGGCATTACAGCCGGCTGAAGGAGCTTTTCCCGACGGGAGGCCGAAATGAACTCACCTGGTTCAAGGCCTTGGGGGTCTTTTTTATATTAATGATGGTGTTTTATGTCATCAT
>CAZLHV010000179.1:0-6708 GCA_964559205.1 uncultured Bacteroidaceae bacterium | reverse complement strand
GCTTTCCGATCTGTCTTCAATACATCCACCTCTCCAAATAAAACAGGAATGGATTTAATCTTCTCAACAGGAATATCGAATTTTCCCATTTCGGTATTCTGCAGATTTTCATCGGGGCGTTCACCGGTAATGACGACTTCTTTTGCATTTATCACCTGCGAAGACAGCTCAATATCCAGCACGATATTTCTGTTGAGCACAATGTTTTTCCTGTATTCCTTATATCCGATAAAAGAGCCTACCAGAGTGTAATTGCCGGCATCGGCCGTTATTGAATAAAAACCGTAGGTATTGGTGGTGCCGCCTTTCATCAGCTCCTTCAGATAAACGCTGGCTCCGATAAGTGATTCGCCGCTGGCAGAGTCTTTCACGTGGCCGCTGATGGTATATTTCTGAGCGTTTACAGCAAAAGCAAACAGCAACAGAAGCAAAACAATTGTTGGTCTCATACAAAAAAGTTGGTGGGCGTTGTCATTAATTGTGCCATGCAAAATAACTGACAAATAGACATATTATTACCTGAAAAAGTTACAATTTGTCGAAAAAAAAGATTTGTTTGAATTTTTAAGAACTGTCAAAAATTACCCTCGAAGGGTTTGTAACCCTTCGAGGGTTTCAAAAAAAACAGGTTGTCATTGCTGACAACCTGTTTGTCGGAGCGGTCCGACTCGAACGGACGACCACTTGCACCCCATGCAAGTACGCTAGCCAACTGCGCCACGCCCCGATTTGAGGGTGCAAAGATACACTTTTTCTTGAATTTCCATATCGATGATTATTTTTTCATTAAGCCTGTAACTTTACAGGCAATAATCTGTCTATTTGTCAGTTTTTTCTCACTGGCAAAATCATTGTTAACGACACACCTCTTAATCAATCTATGAAAAAATTTATTTTCTTGGTTCTTTTGACTCTGACACTAACAGCTCAGGGTCAGAAATACACCATTTCCGGCTATGTCAAAGATGCATCGTCAGGTGAATCTCTGATTGGTGCAAATGTTTATCTGAAAGAAATCCTCAAGGGCGGTACCACCAACAATTATGGATTCTATTCGATCACCGTCGATAAAGGAACGTATACCTTGGTGGCATCCTTTATTGGGTATGAAGAATTCAGTAAATCAATGGTACTTGATCGCAATATGACATTAAATATTGATCTTGAGCCAAAAGTCATTACAGCCAAAGAGGTTGTTATTTCAGGAGAACGCAATGACGAAAATATCGTTAACACAGAAATGGGTACATTTAAAATGCCGGTTGAGCAAATTAAAACCATTCCTGTGCTCTTTGGCGAAGTCGATATTCTGAAAACCATTCAGCTTACTCCAGGTGTGAAATCTGGCGGTGAAGGCTCCAGTGCTTTTTATGTGAGGGGTGGTGGACCAGATCAGAATTTGGTGTTGCTCGACGAAGCGGTTGTTTACAATGCCAGCCATTTGTTTGGCTTTTTCAGCGTATTTAATGCCGATGCTCTGCAAAATGTTGAACTGACAAAAGCCGGAATGCCCTCAAATTATGGTGGTCGACTTGCTTCGGTGCTCGATATTTCCATGAAAGATGGAAATATGAAAAAATATCATATGGATGGAGGTCTCGGCTTGATCTCTTCAAGACTAACAATTCAGGGTCCAATAAAAAAAGACACTTCCTCATTTATTATTTCAGGCAGAAGGACCTATGCCGATATTGTCATGAAACCATTCATCCGCAAAACCAGCCCGATGCGTAACAGCGGATATTATTTCTACGATCTGAATGCTAAAGTCAATTACCGACTCTCCGACAAAGACCGCATATTCCTAAGCAGTTACTTCGGTCGTGATATCTTTGACCTGGAAAACACCGAGGACCAGTTTCAAAATAGCATCAGTTGGGGAAATGCGACTGTTACTGCCCGCTGGAATCACCTTTTTAACCAGAAACTTTTTGCAAATACAAGTGTCATTTTCAGCAACTACCGTTTCGAAATGGGTGCAACTCAAGACATGTACGACATAAAGCTTCTTTCTGGCATTGTTGATTACAACGGGAAACTCGATTTCACCTACCTCCCTTCAACAAGTCATGTGGTAAAATTCGGTCTCAATTACATCTATCATACCTTTACACCAAATAATGCCAGTGCGCGTTCGGGCGATGTTGAGCTTCAGGTGGGTGATGACGTTAAGCTTTATTCACATGAAGCTGCAGTTTATCTAAACGATGAATTTGAATTAGGAAAAAAAATTAAAATTAATGCAGGTCTTAGAGGCAGTTTTTTTGCTCATGTGGGTCCTTTCGACCGATACATTAAAGACACTGTGACGAATCTGGTCATCGACACCATTCACTATATGCAAGGTGAAATGGTGAAGCCATACTGGCACCTCGAACCTCGGATCAGTGCACGGTTCTCAATCAACCAAAAAAGCTCAATCAAAGCATCCTACACACAAAACTTTCAATACATTCACCTTGCTTCTCCAACCACGGTCAGTCTGCCTACCGACATTTGGTTTCCAAGTACAGAGATCGTTAAGCCGCAATTCGGAACTCAGTACTCACTTGGATATTACCGAAATTTCTTTGATAATACTGTCGAAGGTAGTATTGAGGTGTATTACAAAAACATGAGAAACCAGATTGAGTATGCCGAAGGTGCCCTAATTGAAGATAACATCAATAATAATACTGACAATAATTTTGTCTTTGGCACAGGTGAGTCATATGGATTTGAGCTTTTTCTCAATAAGACAATCGGTAGCACTACCGGCTGGATCGGATATACTTGGGCAAAAACCACACGACAATTTGATGAAATCAACGATGGTGCAGAGTTTTCCGCAAAATATGACAGGCGTCACGACATTTCTTTTGTAATGACCCACAACATCAATGAACAACTGGCCCTTTCACTCGTTTGGGTGTATTCGACCGGAAACACAGCTACCATGCCCGTTTCGCGGTACATCATTGGTGGAAACATTGTCAACGAATACGGCCCACGTAACGGCTTTCGAATGCCGGCATATCACAGGGCCGATTTCAGCCTGACCTGGTACCCGAAAAGCAAAAAGAAAACACGAAAAATTCAGGAGAGCTGGAACTTATCGATATATAACCTCTACAATCGACGTAATCCTTATTTCATTTACTTCGATGTGGACGGAGATATCCTGCAGGGCAATGTCACCATAAAAGCAAAACAGGTTTCACTATTCCCCATGCTCCCTTCAATTACATGGAACTTTAAATTCTAAGCCATGAAAAAATTCATCATCATCATATCTGCCATTCTGGCACTCAGCGCCTGTGAAAAGGAAATTGACATCGATCTTCCACAACCCGAATCCAAAATGGTCGTTGAAGGCTGGATCGAAAACGGTCAGTACCCCATCGTGGTGCTCACACGAAACAGCAGCTATTTCGCACCCATTGACACCAACTACCTGATGGATTCGCTATTCATCAGCGATGCAACTGTGATCGTTTCCGATGGCTTTCAATACGACACGCTTCAACTGGTTGTCGATGTAAACAACATCATGACATCAACATGGCCCTTCATTTATTATAAAGGCAGTAAATTTACCGGAGTTGAAAACGGACAATACTGGCTTACAATTGAAGCCGAAGGAGAAAGCATCAGCGGATTCACTACCATTCCAAGCGCTTATGCATTCGATTCTATCTGGTGGAAACCCGAGCCAGTCTCCGACTCACTGGGATATTTATGGGCACGTTTCACCGATAACCCTGCAGAAAAAAATTATTACCGCATTTTTACCAAAAGACTTGGCCGTGATTATGCATTTGTTCCTTTGTTCGGCAGTATTTTCGACGACGTTTACTTCGATGGTCAGAGCCTCGATTTCAGCATGTTCCGCGGTGAGCAAAGTATGTCGAGCGACAGCTTATATTCTGACGAAGAATTTGGCTATTTTCGCAAAGGCGATACCGTGGTCGTACGTCTTTCGTCAATGGATCGCGAACATTACGATTTTTGGAGAACCATCGAGCAGGAAATTATGAGTGGCGGTAACCCCTTCTCTAACCCGGTCACCATCCGCCACAACGTTGAAGGAGCTGCCGGAGTTTTTGGAGGATATGCCAGCCGTTACGATACCCTGATCATTCAATAAAACCAACCATACATGAGCAACGAACGCGAACAACGCAAATGCGTGATCATAGGATCCGGACCTGCCGGATTCACCGCAGCCATTTATGCTGCACGTGCCGACATGAAGCCCCTTGTCTATGAAGGCATGCAGCCAGGCGGTCAGCTGACCATTACCACCGAAGTTGAAAATTTTCCGGGGTACCCCGAAGGAGTTACCGGACCGGTGTTGATGGAAGACCTGAAAAAACAAGCTGAACGCTTTGGTACTGAGGCTCGCTGGGGAACCATCGACAAAGTCGATTTTTCGAAACGTCCTTTCCTTCTCACCGACGACAGCGGAAAAGAAATTCTGGCCGAAACTGTTATCATTGCAACCGGAGCCTCAGCACGCTGGCTAGGTTTGCCTAGCGAACAGGAATACAATGGCTTTGGCGTGTCGGCCTGTGCAACCTGCGACGGCTATTTCTACCGTGGCAAAACCGTAGCGGTAATCGGAGGCGGCGATACCGCAGCCGAAGAAGCAACCTATCTGTCGAAACTTGCTGCGAAAGTGTATTTGATTCATCGTCGCGATGAACTGCGTGCCTCGAAAGCCATGCAACAAAAAGTGTTCAATACGGCCAACATCGAAATGGTTTGGAATGCCATTCCAAAGGAAATTGTAGGAGAACAGCGCGGATTTGCAAAAGCGGTTACAGGCATTGTGGTCACCGATTCAGTTTCGGGTGCCGAAAAACGCATCGATGTTGATGGTGTTTTTGTGGCCATTGGTCACACGCCCAACACCGAAGTCTTTGCAGGGCAAATTGAGTTTCACGACAACGGCTACATTAAAACCATTCCCGGCTCAGCACGAACCAGCATCGAAGGAGTCTTTGCAGCCGGCGATGTGCAAGATTTGCACTACCGCCAGGCGATCACCGCTGCCGGCTCGGGCTGCATGGCGGCCATCGAAGCTGAACGCTTTTTAAGCATGAGCGAGTAATTCTTACATTACTTCAAAAAAGCCCAGGTTTTCTGGGCTTTTTTTATTAGGTGTATATGGCATAGTCCTGTTTTTCAATAAATCCAAAAAACACCTTTTTCCCAAAACATTTTTATCTATCTTTGCTTAAAGCAAATTAAAAAATAAGACAAACAGCTATTGCGCTTTATTCCGGAATATGCTGAATAGACGCAATATCTACATGATGGATTGACGCAATGGGGCTGCGAGACGTTATAGCAAAATTAAAAAAACCAAAAATTGTGTTGAAAAGATTGAAATTAAGGAAATATAATTACTTAGAAATTACAGTATTTTATATTTTGATTTTTACTTCAATTTCTTTCTTTTCATTTTACATTAGGATTTTTTCGTTCTTTGAAGATTTTTCTGAAATTAAAATTGGATTTCCTTTTCAATATTTCCATGAATATAGGATTGCTGACAGACAAATTGAAACTAAATGGAATTACACAAATCTAATATTTGATAATGTTTTCAGTCTAATTTTGACATTTTTTGATTACAAATTGATAAGATTTCAAAACATTAAAAATAGAGGAATTATTTCAAGTATATTTTTAGGAACTTTATACTCAATTTTGCTATTTTTTAGTACATCGTTTGTAGGATTAATTAATGGTGCTATGAAATTTACTGATTACCAATACAAAATTGGTTTCCCAATAGATTATTATGAACAATTTTGGGTAAGTGGAAATTATTTCCCAAATCATGGAACTTCTGTAAAAAATTTATTATTTAGTTGTTGTTTATTTTGGACTATCTCATTGATTTTTATTTTTCTATATAGACTATATCAACAAAAGAAATCGTAACGAATTGAATTAAAAAATTGCTATAACATACAACATGCGATAATTGCCTGTATCGGTGGTTGTTATGAAACTTTGGTGCAAGAATTAACAAATTTGAAAACTTGCAACGACAGTGCGAGCACTCAGGCAACTACGCATAGTTGTTTCCCTTTACTACCAAGCATAAAAAGCAACATTGCACAGATTTAAACTGAGATTTGAAAATATTTCATCCATCCATTTCCCAAAATAATACTACCTTTGCGCATTCTCGCAACAGGGGTGCTCCGCTAGCCGGGGCTGAGAACAGACCCTTATAACCTGATCCGGGTAATGCCGGCGAAGGGAGGTTTATTCAATATTTAAATGGTTTTCCACCCCTTGACCATTTGTAATTCCAAAGCGGAATTTCAAAAGTCGAACGTCGGCATTTGAAAAACTGCGGCGGGCATACCGACAAAAGTGAATGTGCAAGCTTTTCATTCTCGCCGGTATCTAAAACATATTACAATATGAAAAAGGTTGTTGTTGTTTTTCTATTCAGTGCGCTCATCTTTAGGGCTGGCGCACAAAAAATCACCATTCAAGGACGCATCAGCGATGCAAGCGATGCCACCTCACTGCCCGGTGCACATGTGATGGTGGCTGGAACCTACATCGGAACTTTCAGTTCTGCTGATGGGAGTTTTGCACTGAGCCTGAAACCGGTTTTCCCGCTCGACATCATTGTTTCATTCATGGGCTACCGCAGCGACACCCTGCATTTGACCCAATGGGACGGCAAAGCACTTGATATCC
>CAZLHV010000178.1:0-6771 GCA_964559205.1 uncultured Bacteroidaceae bacterium | reverse complement strand
TGAATAAGAATAACGGAAAGCCGATGATACAAGTCTTCGCGGAAATGACCAGCTGCGATCTCATCTTTCACGTTCTTATTGGTGGCTGCAATGACTCTCACATCAACCGAAATTTCCTTCTCACCACCAACTCTTGTGATTTTATTCTCCTGTAATGCTCTAAGTACCTTTGCCTGAGCCGGTAAGCTCATGTCTCCGATTTCATCGAGAAACAAAGTACCCCCACTCGATAGCTCAAAATCGCCCTTTCGTTGCTTAATTGCTGAAGTAAATGAACCCTTTTCATGTCCAAACAACTGACTTTCAATCAACTCGCCCGGAATAGCAGCACAGTTTACTTCAATAAAGGCATTGCCTGCCCTTGCACTCAGTTCGTGAAGCCACCTTGCCACAAGTTCTTTGCCTGTTCCATTCTCGCCGGTAATCAACACCCGGGCATCAGTTGGGGCTACTCTCGCAATCATTTCCTTGATACGCAGAATGGCCGCAGATTCCCCAATTATTTCATAGGCTTTCGATATCTTTTGCTTCAACTTCCGGGTTTCACTCACCAGAGATTTACGATCCAGTGCGTTGCGAACAGTAACCAGAAGACGGTTTAGATCAGGTGGTTTGGAAATATAATCGAATGCGCCTTTGCGAATGGCTTCAACTGCCGTGTCAATATTACCATGACCTGAAATCATCACAACCGGAACATCACTGATTTCCTGAATCTTTTCCAAAACCTCAAGTCCATCCATTTGCGGCATTTTAATGTCACACATCACCACATCAAACTTGCCAGTTTTGATTTTTTCAAGCCCGATCATGCCATTTTCTGCTTCCTCAACCTTGAATTTTTCATATTCAAGAATTTCCCGCAGCGTTTTGCGAATCGGTTGTTCGTCATCAATAATGAGAATTGAGCCCATGTTGCTTTGTTTACCCTGCGAAAATACAAAATAAAGCTTATCCGGCACAGGTTTTTTGCACCGGATAAGCAAACTGAGATATGAAATCCCAATTAGTTCTTGATCATCATCTTGAATCCAAGCCCGTGGACGTTGACAATCTCAACTTTGTCATCCTCCTTCAGGTATTTGCGGATTCTGCTGATGAAAACATCCATCGAACGGCCAATAAAATAATCATCATCGCCCCATATTGCTTTAAGTGCAACTTCACGCAATAACAATTCATTGCGCTTCATCGCCAGCAATCGAATCAGATCGCATTCCTTGCGTGTGAGGTGAATGGTTTTCTTTTTAATGGTCAAATTCTGCTCGCCAACATCAAGCTTGCAATTGCCGAATTCAATCACTTCGGTTGTGGTGGTCAGCAAAAGCTCCTGAGCGCGCTGGACACGTTTCAAAATGGCATCGATGCGCAACAGCAACTCGTCAGTGCTGAATGGCTTAACCACATAATCATCTGCCCCTGCCCTAAAGCCTTCAACCTTGTCGTCTTTCATGTCCTTAGCCGAAATGATGATAATAGGAATCCGCTGATCGTATCTGCGAATCTCCTTAATCATGGTGATGCCGTCCATTTTTGGCATCATGATGTCCACCAACAACATGTCGAACTTTTGAGCCTTGAATGTGGCCAGTCCTTCTTCTCCATTGGCACAAAGCACAACCTCGTACTTGTTAATCTCTAGTATGTCCCTTACCAGAGTACTGAGCGTACGGTCATCTTCAACCAACAGAATTCGTCCTTTTTTCTTGTCCATAGTGCTTATCTTTTAGTGGGTAATTGTTTCATCGGGAAAAATAATCTCAAATCGTGCACCTCGTCCATTATGGCTTACGAGCAAAATATTTGCACCCATTTTTGCCAGAATGTTCTTGACATAGTATAAACCAATGCCATGTCCTTTAATATCGTGCCGGTTGCCCGGATTGATTCTGAAATACCGCTCAAAAACCAAACGCTGATACTTTTTCGGAATACCAGGCCCGTTGTCCGCAAACATAATCAGCCTGCTTCCGCCCCGGTTGCCGGTAGCAATGCTGATCTCAACCTGCTCGCCCCCATATTTTAGTGAGTTCTCGAGCAAATTGGTGATCACATTGATAAAATGCGACGGATCGGCATAAATAATGTCGTCCGAAGCATGAAGCTCAAGTTTGATCCGGCTTTTAAGCTCATCGCGCACCGTAAGGAACTTCTCGATTATTTCCTGAATCATCGCGTTCATGCTGAAATACTTAAACCGTAACATGATCTGACCTTCATCCAGCAACACAATATTGAGAATCTGGTCGACATTGAACTGGAGACGCTGGTTCTCAAACCGGATCAGTTCGGCATAACGGTGCACTCGTTCTCGTTCGTTAATAACAGCCTCGTTGAGCAACATTTCAGCACCTAACTTTATACTCGCAATTGGTGTCTTAAACTCATGTGCAAGATTGTTGATGATGCTTGTCCGTCGCAATGTATCTCGCTTGATCATGCTGAATCCTCTGAATAACATGAAGCCGGTAATCATAATAACCACGCTACCTGCAATCGAAATAATCCACCAAACCGAAACATGACGAGCCTGCTCCGACTGCTTTAAACCATCCGGAAAGACAACGCTCAGCTTTAGATTATGTCCGGCATTGCCACAAAAAAGATGTTTGGAGTTTATCGATTCTGAATATGCCCTTTCAGCAATGGTGCTGTCGGATCGATAAATCATTTCCCCGTTTTGAAAAAGCGCATAGGCAAATCGGGCATCTATATGGCAACTTAAAAACTCCTTGATTAAAATACTATCCAAAATGGGTGTAACGCCTCCAATGTGATGAGGATCAAGTATGTTACATCCCGTCCTGGAACTGTCCCCGTTATCCATTTTAGGGTTCATCTTCTCGATCACCCGGGTGAAATCATCTGCCGATTTGGTCATGGCTACATCTGTGAGTGTGATCACATTCTGATGAACCACATGATGCGTGTGTCGGGTCCATACCACAATGCCTGTCAGCACTGCTAGCATAGCTACAGCTGAAATAAATATCAAAAAATTAAATACTTTTGTATTCATTTCGCAAATTCGAGTGTTAAAATTAACACTTGAATTCAAAATATGGTGTTAAATAAAGCCTAAATGTTAAAATATTTTTTTTATGACCTCAAAAGTGACTTACATAGGTGAATTAAGAACTGTCAGCCGTCATGTTTTTTCGGGTAGCGAAATTGAAACAGATGCTCCACTCGACAATCAAGGGAAGGCAGAACGTTTTTCTCCAACCGACACAGTATGTACCATGCTGGCTTCATGCATGCTGACCATCATTGGAATTGCTGCCAGAACCCACGGATTCGATATTGACGGCACCACAGCAGAAGTGACAAAAACAATGGCCGCATCTCCGCGCAGAATTGCGGCCATACAAATCAGGTTCTCCTTTCCAAAAGAATACTCAGCAAGGCAAAAAGCATTTATCAGAGCAGCTGCTAATGATTGTCCTGTAGCAAAAAGCCTTCACCCGGACATTCTTCAGGAAATATTTTTTAATTTTGACTAAAAACTTATGCTTTGCATCGGATTGTCATTGCAGCTTCAACGAAGGGTTAACTCAAACGATTCAGCTCGCCATTACGGGTCGGGCCTTGTAGATGTGTTTGCCACTCCAGCCATGATCGGGTTGATGGAACAAACATGTATGGAACTTGTTCTTCCGCATCTTGAAGAAGGCAAAAACACTGTGGGAACAGAAGTGAGTGTCAGGCATCTCAAAGCCACGCCTATCGGACAAATGGTCACTTGCAAGGCCACGCTTACAGCTATTGAGGACAAAAAGCTCGTTTTTCAGGTTGAAGTTTCCGACGAAAGCGGACTTGCCGGTGAGGGATCCCACAGCCGATACATTATCGATGTGGCCAAATTCATGTCAAAACTAACAGGCAAATGAACCTGAACGCAACTTTCATACTGTTTATTCTGAGCTTTGCGGCTTCTACTCATGCACAAAACGACAGCATTCTGGTGAAAAGCGATTTTAAATTCACCGACGGCATTTACCGAACATTCGATGAATTCAAAAACAATTCTCCCTTCTGTACGGACTTTACCGTAATTAACCGCAACGGCAGAGTCTTGATCAACCACAATTGTCCCGACAGCGCCAGTCAGAACGCTCCTGTGATCATCGAAAATCCATGGGGCTATTGTTTGAATAACAGTGTTTATATCAATCAGGGTTATGGAGGAAACTACTTCCGGTTGCAAATCATTGGAGCACTCATACATTATTATATTATTGAAATGAACTATTATGATCCTGCTTTCAGAGACCCTCTCAACCCATATTCCACTGCACCCAACCGGCAAATTTCCAATCGTGAATTGGTAATGGATTGGCACACAGGGAATTCGTTTGAATTCTGTTACAGAAATTTTCGCTTTTTCCTGTCAGAAAATGATCCTGAATTACTTTCAGAACTTGAATCCAGTAAAAAGAAGAGGAAAATGATCTATTTCTTTTTGCTGAAATACAACGAACGACACCCTGTTTTTACGAAACCCGGATGACATGTTGTATGTTTTTGCTATTTACATTATTCTCATTGTAGCTTTGGCGGTTTACTTCTCGCTGAAAGCCCGCAACCGGGATGATTTTGTGATGGGTGGCAGGAAAATTCCCGGATTTGCCCTTGCTTTGTCCGAACGAGCGGCAGGAGAATCTTCCTGGCTATTGCTGGGATTAACCGGATTGGCCATGACCGAAGGCCTAAGCGCCATATGGGTTGCCCTGGGTTGCATTATGGGCATACTGTTTATCTGGTGGATCATGGCCGATAAGCTGCGAAAACTTAGTGTTGAAAGTGGTGCAAACACCATTGCTTCGCTTTTTGCAGCACGCTTCCAATCTCATGCATTTAGCATCAGAATGATCTCATCACTCATCATTATTTTTTTCTTTCTTTTTTACATAGCAGCCCAATTTAGCGGCAGCGGAAAAGTGCTGGTAATTACCTTCGGATTGAATGAGACAACCGGCACATACATTTCTGCTACAGTGATCATTCTGTATACCCTGCTTGGAGGTTTTGTTTCGGTGGTGGCAGTCGATGTTTTTCAGGCAGTGCTCATGATTGCATCCATAGTCGTGCTGCCTGTAATTGCAGTTTTAGCTTTGTCTGCTGCCGGCATCGATATCTTTGCCTCTCTCGCTGTTGCTTCTTCACAAATTAACTCCACGGTGCAGGGGCTTAGCGGAACTACGGCATGGCTCTTTGTTTTAAGTGGCTTTAGTTGGGCTCTTGGCTATACAGGCCAGCCACATCTGCTGGCCAGAATGATGGCTATTGGAGATCGGAAAAACGTGGTCATCGCCCGAAGGGTCGCTTCGGTTTGGACTATTTTTGCATATGCCGGTGCCATTCTGGTTGGTCTTACAGGATATATGATGTTGTCAAATGGGATTTTTTCTGAGGGCCTGGGACAGGAAATCATGTCAGACCACGAAAAGCTTTTGCCTTCGATGATCACTTTGCTTGTGGGTCCGCTCATGGCAGGCATTCTCCTTTCGGGCGCAGTCTCCGCTATGATGTCGACTGCCGCTAGTCAACTTATGGTATGCTCGTTCAGCCTTTCCGAAGATATTGCTCCGCATTGCAAAATCAAAGGGAAACCTCTGCTTGCGGTGAAAACTGTTTGGTTCACGCGATTAATGATCATTCTTGTAGCTTCCATTGCCATTATCGCTGGTCTCTTCATGTCCGACACTGTGTATGGCCTGGTTTCATATGCCTGGGCCGGTATCGGATCGAGTTTCGGTCCCGCACTGCTTTTGTTGCTGTTCTGGAAACCATTCAGCGCCGCCGGTGTGATTGCTTCACTATTATCAGGCACCAGTTCGGCCGTGATATGGAAGATTTTTCTTGCTGAACCAACCGGAATTAGCGAACGACTTGCATCATTCGTCATTGCATTTACTTGCGCTTTCATTTTTTCACTAATTTTCCCGACTCGGATCGACAAACTCAAAACCACTTAACATGAGAAATTTATTGTTTTTCGTCGCAATCATTGTTTCCGTAACCGGAATGGCCCAAGAGTTTCACTGGAAAGATTCTCTGATCACTCAGGTAAACAGTGACCGAAAAGTGGTTTTAAAAGAGCTTGCCGAGCGGAATTATCTATATACCGGCAACCTTAATTTCAATATTTCTGAAGGCGATTTAAGTTTACAGTATTATCAACCCGATTCAACCTTTTTCACCCCATCTGAGGCCATCGAGCTTGGAAAAGCCCGGTTACGAAACGCTTCCTCGCTCGATTCAGCCGAAGTTTTGGTAAAAATGAATCAGTATTACCAAATGATGGCAGAATTTGACAAGGGCTACGAAGCATTGGAACAGGCATACAACATCATGATTCGTTTGCTAGATGATGAAAATGCTGATGCCGATGTAATGAAACAAGCCGGCTTCTTCACCCTTCAAACCAATTCGGATCAGAGTCAGGCTTTTCCTTATTTCGCCGGTGCCTGGAATAACAACACAAACGATTCTGTTTCATTGCAAATGATGATTTCAATTTACTTTCACTTCGGCCTATTCCCTCTGGCCGACTCTCTCGTCGATATCGCATTGGATCGTTTTCCTCATGCATTTGGGCCATACATGTTTTCAACTCAGATCGAAGGAGTTAACCTTTACTTGAAATATACTCAAAACCCGCAGCTGGTAAACAGCTTATGCCTTAATCAGGTTGCAAACCTCGATAAAATATACCGACTGCGAAGACCTGGAGCTTCAAATCACGATGTCCTGCTGAGCTACTTGCTC
>CAZLHV010000177.1:0-6787 GCA_964559205.1 uncultured Bacteroidaceae bacterium | reverse complement strand
TGGCGCAGTCTATCTGACCGTATTGCTCATACCTTTTATGATGCACCTGTGATGCGGTGCGGTAGCGAAAATACACCTGTTGGGTTCAACCCAGTGCTTGAAAAAGCCATTCTTCCTGACAGCAACAAAATTTCCATGTCGCTAATAACCCTTTTAAATTATTGATGATGAAAGCCGCAATTGTTTATAGTTTCAGTACAAGCCGTACCAGCAGAATGGCTGATTTAATTTCAGCACAGCTAAGCGAGTTAGCTCCAGAGCGCCTCAATGTTGAGGAATTGAATCCCGAACTGCTTTCCGAGTTCGATTTTATTGTTGCCGGAGTGCCAACCTGGTTCGATGGTGAAATGCCATACTACTGGGATGAATGGATGCCGGCACTTGAAGAAATGGGCTTCCATGACAAGACTTTTGCTGTTTTTGGATTGGCCGATCAAAAGGGCTATCCCGATCATTTTGCCGATGCGGTTGGTATATTTGCCCGCTTTATGTCTGATCGAGGGGCAAGAATCATTGGAAAGACCAGCACTCATGATTATGAATTTCGAAAAAGCAAGGCTTTGGAAGGTGACAAATTCATCGGTTTGATTCTCGATGAAGATAATCAGCCAGAAAAGTCGGTTGCAAGAATTGAGCAATGGTGTCGTGAACTTTTGCTGCAATTGGAATCAGGCAATCAGTAATCAGCAAAGTGTTCAGCTTATGCGAAAAATCTTTTTTTCCATTCTATTATTTTCAATCATGATGCTATTTGGATTTTGCAGAACCATCCCGAAAGGAGTTGAAGCAGTGAAAGGCTTCAACGTCGAAAAGTATCTGGGTCATTGGTATGAGATTGCAAGAATGGACTTCCGCTTTGAGCGGAACTTAAAGAACACAAGTGCACACTATACTCTTAATGAAGATGGTACTGTTGCTGTGCTCAACCGGGGTCAGGACATCACAACGTTGCAATGGACGCAGGCATCGGGGAGGGCAAAGTTTGTTGGTTCAAATGAGGAGGCCATGCTGAAAGTTTCGTTTTTTGGCCCTTTCTATGCCGGATACAATGTCATTTTGCTCGATGATGAATACCGTTATGCACTGGTTTGTGGCAATACACCTGCATACATTTGGTTTTTATCGCGTGAACCTTCCATGCCAGCTGATATAAAGGAAATGTTTGTGGCAAAGGCTCAATCGATTGGAGCAGACACCGACCAGCTGATTTGGGTTCAGCACGACTGAACTGATTTCCCGCTTAAAGTTTTTTTCTAACTTCGCAAAAAATTCTTGAATCATGAGGGAATACAAGATTTTCCATGGCAAAACATTAGGTATTTTGTCCGGTGGGGGTGACACTCCAGCCATTAACTCAAGCATTGAAAACATTAGGAATCGGGCTCAATTGCTTGGATATAAGGTGTATGGAATCAGACATGGCTGGAAAGGTCTGCTTGGAGATGGCGATGTGGTTGACTTAACCAATCAACCCTACGATGGTATTTATGGAGGAACAGCATTGCGCTCGAGCAGAACCAATCCTTTCCCTTCGAAGAAGAATCCCGAAAATAGGGTTCCTCAGATTCTCAGAAACCTTCAACGATATAAAATCGATGTGCTTGTGTCTATAGGTGGGGATGATACCAATGGTGCTGCGAAGCGTCTCTATGAAACCGAAGGTATTCCGGTCATCGGTTTCCCAAAAACCATCGACAATGATCTCCGCACACGCACCATCCATGAATATGGGAACAACAAGATCGAAGCGGTGCTTTGTCCCGGTTATCCCAGTGCCCTGAAGGGAGTTATGGAGCTAACACAACGTATTAAAACAACGGCTGAATCGCATTCTCGTATTATGGTTCTTGAGGTAATGGGACGCGACGCAGGTTGGTTGGTTGGAGGTGCAGCTTATGGCCAGGCCGACATGATTCTTGTGCCTGAACATGCCATGGATAAGAACCGCAAGGATTTTTTCTTCGAGCAGGTGAAAGAAAATTTCATGCGTAACCCAAAGAAATCATTAATTATCGCTGTATCTGAAGGCGTGAGATGGTACAATGAAGAGTCGGGTAGTACCGATGTGGTTTATGCATCGACCGAAGTTGATGAGTATGGGCATCCCCGTTTGGGAGGAATCAGTGGTGTGATTGCAAGCGAGATCACCAACAGACTTGGCATAGAAGCCCGTGCACAAAACATAGGCTATTTTGCCCGTTCTGGTGAATGCCGCTTGTATGACCGCAAACTCACTTCGACGCTTGCCGATAAAGTTGTAGATCTACTGCTTCGCGAAGATTACGGGAAAATGCCGGTAATAAAGAATATGGTTCGCTACCCCGAACTTGAAGAGTTCAACACCGGATGTATTGATATGGGAAATGTGGGTAATCAGCCCCTGCCAGATATTTACTACGACATTGATGAATTCAGATTCAATGACGCGTATTATGACTTCATGCATCACATTCTTGGAGACCGAACATTTTTTGATTTCAAATACGATTTCCCCGTGGTCATTCCTGAATAAAATGAGAAAGGTACTGACGTTTTTTTTTCTGCTAATTTGTTTGAGCATTCGTGCTCAGCAAACAGAGGTCAATGCCGACTCATTAATGAAGCATATCCGCTTTTTATCGTCTCAAACACTTACGGGAAGACTTCCTGGAACCAAAGGTTATGAACTTGCGGTTGATTACTGTATGAATTACATGCAAACTCTTGGAGTGAAACCTGCAGGAATTGGATTCTGGCCGCAGGTTTTCCCGATCGATGTCAACCAGATCGATTCTGCAGCTGTGCTGATCGAAACAGGCAGGGATATGAAAGAGCTCATTCCTGCGATCGATTTTTCAGTCCGGGGATACTCTGGAAGCGGAAATGTGACGTCTGATGTTGTTTTCTGCGGCTATGGTTTCGACTCCAGTATTTACAGCGATTTTGCAGGATTGGATATTGCTGGGAAGATAGCTTTGGTTTTTAAATCTAATCCTCCCTTTATCCCGGACCTGAAACAGTTTTCCATTAGGAGAACAGCTGATTTTGCCTACCAACATGGAGCAGCTGCTATTGTGTTTGTTTCAACACCAAATCAGCCAAATCCTCAAAAACCAATTGGCAGCGTGATGCATGGTGAAGGCCCCATGCACACTGATTTTCCACAGATTCAGATTTCTCAGGAAATCGCTGCAGAATTGCTCAAGAATTCAGGTCATACGCTTTCAGAACTGCAGACACTGATTGATTCAACCGGTGCACCACAGAGTTTCTCTCTGGACCGGCAGATGTCGCTGATGGTCAATGCTCGATATAATGAGAGTGGCGTTGCACAAAATGTGGTAGGGATGATCGAGGGCAACGACCCAGTGCTGAAAAATGAATATATTGTATTGACAGCTCATCTCGATCATGTCGGATCGCTAGGTAGTTCCGTGTATTATCCTGGCGCCAACGACAATGCCTCAGGTAGTGCTGCGGTTCTTGAAATGGCAAGGCTTTTTTCGTTGAGGCAAAAGGATATGAAGCGCTCGGTGCTGTTTGTCTTATTTGCATGTGAAGAGAAAGGTCTTGTTGGCGCAGAGTGGTTTGCGGGCCATTTACCGGTTGAAAAAGAGCAGATTGTGGCAGTATTCAATATGGATTGTATTGCCTTTGGGGATAGCCTAATGGTTGGAAATGGGAAAAGTTGCCCTGCTTTGTGGCAGAAAGCGAGTGAAATTGCATCTGACCACCATTTGCCCATGACACAGCGCACCTGGGCTGGTGGAGGTGCCGATCTGACTCCGTTGCATCAAAAGGGAATTCCCGGGCTTTATTTTGTGACAACGAACAGTTATGATCACTTGCATTTGCCTAGCGATAAACCTGAAACACTGAATCAGAAGTTATATGCAGAAATGGTGCAGTTGGTTTATTTTCTTAGCCGGCATTATGTTATTGATACGCCATAAAAAAACCTCCTTATGGGAGGTTTTTTGAAATGAAGCAGATCCTATTTCTTTTTGGAATCAAGCGTGTTTTTCAGATTCGCATAACTTAGCAGTTCAAATTTTACAGTGCCAATCAGAATGGAGCTTTTGGCATAAATGGGGATTTTATTTTTATCATTTGACAAATAAATCGTAAGCGGATATGCTTCCCCAAAGACACTTCCCACAATGACTTTCGGCTTGAGAATATGGCAGTTGAAAGTGCCGACACCAATTTTCACATCGGCAGTGCCCTGATAAATGATTGAAGTGGATTCCAGACTATCTTCAAAAGCGTAAGGAACAGTAATGATGCTTCCACTTTTCATTGAAGAAAGATCAAGATTTCTCACATAATAGCCCACTGAAATCATATCCTGAGTGTAAGCCGGGATATAGTAATTGACCGAGGTGCTGTTTTTGTTGTTTTTGAATTGAGCCACATTTTTTGAGTGGTTGAAAATGATATCCTCATTGGCTGTGAAATTTCCTTCGTTGGCTCTACGCAGAAACAACCATGGAAATAAACCCGATTCGTCTACATATGAGTCGAAACGGTCGTTGACATAAATAGCCCAATTGTATTTTTTGAATGTTGCTCCTGAAGCTACTACATGGTAACAGGCGCGGCTGCCTATTGTTTCTGAGTTTGGAAGTACCTCAAAAGTGCCATAGGCCGCTTTGATTTTTCCTGTCAGAAATGAGTCGAAATACACAATGTATGTCAGTTTTTCGCCTTTCTTAAATGCACTGTTTGTCATTGTGCGGTATTGGGCTTCAGCAGGCATGAAGGCAAAAGTCAGAAAGGCAAGTAAAACAACCGATAAAAGATTCCTTGTTTTCATGATGACATTTTTTTTGAGTTTTGATCGTTGTTCCTGTGAAATGCATCACCGAGCAGCCAGCCGAAAACCAATCCCCATGCCAAAGACTTGTATGGGTTTGAAGTAATTGGGCATGAGCCATTTACACAGCCAATGTAATAATAGTACATGAAAGCACCTGCGGCACCGACCACCATTCCAATGATGGCTTTCCAATGAAATACTCTGAAAAAAAACTTCTTGAACCACATAGAACAATCGATAAACAAAATTAGAAAATTAATCAATAAAACTGCAACAATAAAAGACTAATCTTTCAGATAGACTTTAATTCTGGCCATGAGCTGATCATAGCTTTGATATCCGGACGCTTTATTCATTGCTACCCCGTCGACAAAAATGATGGTGGTTGGTATACTATAAATGCCAAATCGACGAGTGAGAGAAGGATGTTTATCTGTATCAACTTTTCCCACTTTCACTTTGCCATTCAGGCTGTCGGCAATCTCATCAATCACCGGGCCCTGCATGACGCATGGGGAGCACCATGTTGCCCAAAAGTCGACCAGCGTAATGCCTGTTTTGATGGTTTCGTCGAAATTTGCTGTGGTAAGTGTGATTGTTTTATGCTGGGTGTTCTGTGCGTGTATTACTTCAGGGACGCAAAGAATCATTCCGGTCAGGAGTAAGAAAACGGTCAGTTTCATGTCGTTATGCTTGAGTTTTGGCCTGTTTCAAAAACGAGGCCGTTTTTTTATTATGGTTGCTTATTCGTAACTTCCTTTTTTAAGGATGTCTCCGGCCTTCATCAACCATTGACCTCGGGCCATCACATGTGAGATGTTACGGGTGTCGAGAACGACCAAATCGGCGTCATAGCTGGATTTAAGCCATCCTTTTTTATTTAATTTCAGAATTCTTGCCGGATTCGATGTCAGTACTTTCAAGGCTATTTCCAAGGGCACATGC
Organism: uncultured Bacteroidaceae bacterium; assembly: GCA_964559205.1. GTDB lineage: Bacteria > Bacteroidota > Bacteroidia > Bacteroidales > DTU049 > GWF2-43-63. The sequence continues at coordinate 1,044 of CAZLHV010000177.1, read as the reverse complement.
TCATCATGTACGGCATCCATGAGTTCGCGTAAGTTTGCATCCGGTGATCCCATTTCAAGTTTAATAAGATTTCCTTTTTCATCGAACCCTGGCAAAGAGCCGCCCGCGTCAGAAGTAAAAGTGATCTGTTCGACCGAAATGCCAGCCTTAAGAATCATGGCAAGACTTTGCGATGGTTTGACTTCATACTCCGGAAAATACGGGTATGAACTGGTTGTGATATCGATCAATCCTCCTTTTCCTGCAAATTCTATGGCACTATCGAGGGTGTAATCATTTCTGTTGCAATGGGTCGGTAAAAACTGAGACAGTTTGAGCATATTTTTACTGCGTTCAATCACTTCATACATGGGCTGAAAAGGATCTTGCTGATCACCTAAATGGATGTTGACAATTCCGGCTTTTCCTCCCAGCATCCCTCCAACCCTGGCATGTTCGGTAATACGAAGCAATTCGTCGGTCGAAGGCCACGAAGAACGATGATCGCTCAGTGCAATTTCCCCCACACCAATCACTTCTTCAATCAAAGCAATATCACGCCCGACGTCACCCATTAATGTTGGAGTTGGAACCTGATAAGCGCCGGAATACATCCAGGCGGAAATGCCATCGGCTTTCAGCGCTTTCGCTTTCATGAGAACCGACTCAAGATTTCGCGTTAATCCATCTGTGCCCAAACATCCCACCACTGAAGTCACTCCTGACCGAATAAAAGCCGATAACTGCATTTCGGGTGTTCGTGTCGATGGTCCGCCTTCTCCTCCAGCACCAGCTATGTGGACGTGAGCGTCGATGAATCCAGGGATCACAATGGCTCCATTCAGGTCAGTGACTTCAACATCAATGCCAGATGGGATATCAATGTTTGGCGCAATTTTTATAATGGTTTCTGCGGCAATGAGTACATCATTTCTACCACAGTAATCCGGCGAATATAATTCACAATTTTTGAGCAGTTTCATGACGCTTGTTTTATGCAAAGATAATCAATCAAGTGATTAGACACTTTGACAATGATCTTTATCAGATGTCGGGTTTATAATA
>CAZLHV010000176.1:0-6819 GCA_964559205.1 uncultured Bacteroidaceae bacterium | reverse complement strand
CAATATTTTGTTTCCAAAATTACAATGCGTTACAAATCAGTGTCATATTCAGTGTAATTGTAAACCTCGGTTTTATAATCGGTAACAAATAGTAGCTTATCGCTCGTGGTGTAATAGAAGCAACCGGAACTACAACTGCATTTGATTTCCCGGCCCCGGTCGTTCACCTCACCCAGGGTCCATGCATAGGCGAAATCGATGATGAACTGATTGTTCATAAACGTTTTCTGGATCAGTTTGTCCTGACTGATGGTAATTTCGTTCCGAATGGTTGCCCCGCCCGAATCGGTTGTGTATACGAAGATGCCGCCGCGTTCGGTGGTATTTACTTTAGCCAGCACTTCTCCATCGTTGTGAAGATCGATGGTGTTGCTGCAAGATGTCAGCAGTATCCATATCAAAAATGGCCGGTAGCAGATTTTCATATCCATGAGTTGATGGGGGCAAAACTACAGCAGAGACGCAAAGCATGCAAATAAAGCATGTTTCAATATAAAAATTGCTGATTATGATTCCATGGCAGCGTTGCACAAAAGTCCATCGTTGAATTACAACATGGTGATTACAAGGACATCTTTTGAGACCTTTGCTTATTCAGCAACAATTTCCATCCGGCAGATATCGCACAGATATTCGAGCCTGAATTTTTGACCGTTGCGTTCAATAAATCGCGGATAGGGATTGTTGTTTCCAGGGTGTGCCATGGTGCAGGCACCTGCTTCGAACCGAAGACATAATTTTGTGGTCATCAATGGTTTACCGCTTTTATCGAACAGCAATTCAAAAGCTTTCTCGTTCACTTTTGCTTCATGACGTTCCCAAAACTTTTGAGCAAGCCGGTTTGCGACATTGGCTTTATAATCAAGCGTATCTTTAAAATAAGGATCCTGGTTTTGCACCAGCGGTTTTTCCATGCGAATGAATCTTGTTCCAAGCTGATGATCAAGCTGTTCAATTACTTCTCGGCGCAACTCATTGATCACCGAAACCGGAAGGAAGAATCCCCTACCCTGCTCAAAATTTAACATTTCGACATGAAACATGGTTCCACCGGTCTTCAGCAATTGTTTTTCGAGGGTTTCGGATGCCTTTTCAGGCTCTCGTGCAGATGTCTTATCCATCGACACACTTGCCGATGCTTCATACTGTCCGTCAGAAGTGGTTGCTGTCAGTCGGAAGCCGTCATTTGTTTCTTCAAACACCATGTTCAATCCAATCGTTCTGGGTTGTTCAGGGCGCTGCATCTGGCGTTGAAATGCCATGTCGTGATTTCGATACAGCAAAGTGCCGGGCCTGATGTGTACAGCTGCCGGAGCCACCACGATTCCCTGCTCTGCTTTTTGTACCGAAAAACCTTCGAGTTGTCCCTGATGATTGAAATAACAAAGACCGTCGCCGGGAAGAATCGTTTCGTTTGTGTTGATCTTTATTCGATTGCCATTACATTCGCTAACAGTTCCAAGACGTTGTCCCAGCGATTTTGGCGAAGGTGCTGTCACGTGCACTTCTTTTTCAGCTGCCAGATAGTTGGTGTAGCCCCTGTTGAAGGTTTTATCCGGATCAGGAATAAATTCATACTGACACTTACCCAATGAAGCTGCGGCATATTCGGGGTGTTGTAAGAACAATGCGTCAAGTTGCATGCGGTAATGCGCAGTGATGTTTTTCAGATAGGCCATGTCTTTCATGCGGCCTTCGATTTTAAAGGAACGGATCCCCGCTGTAATCATACTGTCGAGATGATTGCTTCGGTTCATGTCGCGCAGCGAAAGCACATGGCTGTTTTGCTGTAGCAAATGTCCCTGCTCATCGAGGGTGTTCCATTCCAAACGGCAAGGTTGAGCGCAGTCGCCGCGATTACCGCTGCGGTTTCCCAGAAAAGCACTCATGTAACACTGACCGCTCTGACTAACGCAAAGGGCGCCATGGACAAACGCCTCGAGTTCGATGCTTGTACTTTCGGCAATGATGGACATTTCGGCCACCGAAAGCTCGCGTGCAAGAATAACACGGGAGAAGCCGCACTTTTCGAGAAAAGCAATATGCTTCGGACTTACATTGTTGGCCTGGGTGCTTGCATGCAATGCAATGGGTGGCAAATTCATTTCAAGAATCCCCATATCCTGAATGATCAGGGCATCGGCACCAGCATTCCAAAGCTGGTGAATCAGTTTTTCAGCATCCTGCAATTCATGATCAAACAAAATGGTATTCAGTGCCACATACACCCGTGCATGTACCTTATGTGCAAAACTGCAGAGTTTTTCGATGTCAGCCACTGTATTGCCTGCGGCAGCCCTTGCACTGAATTTTGGTGCTCCGATATACACTGCATCGGCACCAAACGAAATGGCTGCCATGCCAAATTCGGCATTTTTAGCGGGACTGAGCAATTCAATAGGGATGGATTTCATTTGACAAAGGTAGTATTAAGCAGGAAAAGAATAATCAGTGAAGAGAATAAGACCATAATGCAGTTTTGTGCACAACCTGCCATGAGGGTGCTTTCTGAGGCTGATACTTTTTCATTAAGTATTTTATTAATTTTGATGCTCCTTTATCATGGGCCATGAACGGTGTGATTCGGCTGATTTTTGTATTCATATTCATTCTTTTGGTGCATACTGAAGGATTCGGGCAGCATGGGAAAAACGACACCATTCGCATTCCCTACAACAACACGCCCATCGAAATTGACGGCGATCTGTCGGAATGGGAAACCTGCTTCAGATTAGATTTTAAGGATACTGCCAAACAAATATATACGACAAGTCAATATGCGTTATGCGATCTATATCCCGAGGGTTTCTGTGAAGAGAATATTAAACTCCCCAAATCGCGCAACTCGGTCACAGTGATGCTTTGTTGGGACGAAAATGCATTGTATCTTGGAATGCAGGTCATTGATAACCATCTGATTGCAGAGTTTTCAGGTCAGGACGACGATCCGAATATTTATTTGAACGATGCCATTGAGTTTTACATTGACACGCAAAACGACAGCAAGGACCGTATGGATGTCAATGATTATCAGTTTATTATTGATATACTTAACCAACGTTGCATTTTCAAGGGAAATCTACGACAAATGGAGTTTGACACCCTGGCGGTTCCAAAAGAACGTGGACAAAACCTTCTGATTCACAGTGCTGTAAAACGTTTCGATTCACAGGATACCGAAGCATTGGCCCGTGGTTATGCTGTTGAGCTGCAGATTCCCTTTGCCGCCATCGGATTAATGCCCGCTGAAGGAATGATGATGCGCATGGATGTCTGCAATGATGATGCAGACTATTTATTAAGCGAAATGGGCGTTGAAAAGAAGGATATGTTTCTTACATGGCCGTTTAATTGGAACGGGATGGGCGATTTTGGTTATCCCCAAACATGGAAAGTTGCCGTTCTTGAGGGTCATCCGTCGTTGTATAAGCAAGTTTCAGAAAAGTTTAAGTATCAGTGGCTCTACTTTTTGGGCATATTTGCTCTTGTGGCAAGCATCATCCTGTTTTTGGTGATTCGACACAACCGGAAACTGCGAAAAATGCCAAAACAGGAAATATTGAAAAAATATGTGATCGTTACCGGTGATGAGAAGAGCATCGATTCTGCAAATACAAACAACGACCTGGTTACTAAGGCAACCGATTACATCCTCAAGAATATAAGCGACAAAATAACCCCGGCCGATCTTGCCGAATGGCTTCATATTTCGTTGCGCACATTGCAACGACTCACCAAAGAAGAACTCGATTGCACACCCGGTGTGTTAATTAATATGATCAAATTGCAGCTAGCCAAAGACTTCCTGCAATACAAACAAGGCAACATCAGTGAAGCAGCATATAACAATGGCTTTTCTGACCCGGCCTATTTTTCTAAATTGTTTAAAAAACAGTTTGGCGTAACTCCAAAGGAGTTTATCGATCAGTGCACCGAAAAGAAGTAAATGTCGTCTTTATCCACGTTATTGTCGCTATTTTTCGCAAGCAATTCCAGTAATTTATTTTCCTTTGCAGCAACAATGTTAATCTTTTCATGGCATGAAACTTTACAGACATTATATTCTGACTGCTTGTATATTAGTGGTTTACACCACTTTATCTCATGCACAAAATACCATTACCAATGTGCTCAACAACACGGTTACGCCCAGTACGGCGACTGTGGGGACCGTTACTAACGTGTCGAATGCTGCCGAGTTGATCGATGCCATCAACCTAGCCAACTCGGGTGGTGGCAATCGGACCATTCTGATGGCCAACGGAACCTATCAGATAGCTTCAACAGCATGGTATCCTTACATTACAGCAAGCAATATTGTTTTTCGGAGTGTGTCGGGCAACCGCGATTCGGTAATCATTTGTGGTGAGGGCATGGCCGATGTTTCACCCGATGTGGAATGTGGTTTTTACATTGTTGGCGACAACATAACCATTGCCGATTTAACGATTAATAATGTCGGAAATCATGGCATTGCTGTTGATGGCACCAGCGAGAATGTAACCGTTTACAACGTGCGTTTTCAGGATACCTACGAACAAATGTTTAAGGGAACCAACTCGGGAAGCGGTTCTGTAAACGGACTAATTCAGTGTTGCTTGTTCGAATATACTGCCGGCATTGGCCCTCAGTATTATATTGGCGGAATCGATATTCACGAAGGTTCGGGCTGGGTTGTGCAGGACAATGTTTTTCGATCCATTATGAGTCCAAGCGCCGTACTGGCCGAACATGCCATTCATTTCTGGGATAACACTTCGAACAACACCGTGGAGCGCAACCTGATTATCAATTGCGACCGGGGCATCGGATTTGGGCTCGGAACCAGTGGCAATACCGGAGGGATCATCCGCAACAACATGATTTACAATAATGGGCTGGGCTCGAACACCGATGTTGGAATTAGCCTGGAAACGTCGCCGGGAACAAGGGTTTACAACAACACCGTTTATATTGTTGGATATCCCAACGCGATTGAATATCGGTTTGCAGCCACCAGCGGCGTGGAAATAACAAACAACATCACCAATGGAAATATTGCTGAACGCGATGGTGCAAGCGGCATTTTGGTAACCAATGTCACCAATGCCCAAAGCAGGTGGTTTGTCGATTTAGCAAATGGAAATCTGAGGCTGAACGGTGTTGTGCCTTCGGTTTCGGATGCCGGAACCAATCTTTCGGCCTATGTAAGCGACGACATCGACAAAACATCGCGCCCTATGGGAGCAGCATTCGAAATTGGCGCATTCGAAAACAGCAGCACTGCAACACCAGAAAGTGGTGAAACAGGACAAAACATTCACATTTTCCCCAACCCAAGCAACGACTTGGTATTTATTGAAGGCGAAACTCCATCGTCGATTGTTGTTGCCGATTTTTTCGGACAAAAAGTGCTGGAATTTAGTCAGGTTTCAACTTTCGATATCAGTAGCCTTGTTCCAGGTGTTTATTTTGTTCAGTTGTGTTTTCGCGACAACGCAACATCGATTAGGGTGGTGAAAATGTAGTGCAAGATTGGGGATGTTTTTTCAATATACCACACGATGCTCCCGATAAATATTGGTACGTGCGGGAGCAGAGTAGTATCCCAAAAAGTGTGTAATGTTTACTTTCGCAAGAAAAAGAAAAAAGCCAAGCCCTGATGGACTGGCTTTTTTGATATTGGGAATGTTATGAAGGTTTTGATTTGAATACAATTCAACTATAGCTTTGGCATTCCTTTCAAAATTCTTTCCCTTACATCCTCCTCGAAATAATATTGATCTGGTGAAAAACCCCTAGTGCATGGAAATGTTCCATTCATGAAGTGAAACGAGAAATCAAAACAACAAATGTATTTCATCTCAATTTTTTCCAAAACACGATTCGATGAATTATAATATAAACAACTATCAATAAATCCATTAGAAAGAAAATATAAATTATATGATGTATCTATATGTGAGAAATTGCTTTCTTCGGTAGGATATATCATAGTTGCTAATATTCTTTCTGAACCGATATAATGATACTTGACGATTTCCCATGAGTTAAAATAATACGGGTCATTTTTAAACACAATTTTGAGAGAGCAAACTCTACCTGAGTCATCAGTTGTCTCAATTATATAATTGCTAACTGTGTCAGCAACATTCCAATCTTTTACTAGAATACTCTTGCTATCGGTTGTTTCAAATCTATGATAATACTCATTTTTTTGAGAACAACCGAAAACTGAAAGAATAATGAGAAGAATACAAAGATTAATTTTATTCATGATTCGACCATTAATATTACATATTTGAAAATCCTCATGCATTTATTGGCTTGAGAAAGCTAAAGTAGCAAGTTTTTTAATATACTAGGCGATGCGGTTGAGGGATATTGGAACGTACGAGAGCGTGCAAGAAATGATTATTTGCAAATGGAATAGCATTGTCCCGTAGGGACAAAATATCGGTAACACCAAATTTAGACTGTGCCCGTGCCGTAGAGCCTGTCCGCCATTCGGCGGATACGGAACGGTTGAGAGACAATAATCTGAGAAAAGACTTATCAAAAGTTGTATTGAAAATATCTGGAATAATGCTCATGATTGCGCTGTCAAGTTTTTACTGGGTAGTATCCCAAAAAGTGTGTAATGTTTACTTTCGCAAGAAAAAGAAAAATGCCAAGCCCTGATGGACTGGCTTTTTTGATATTGGGAATGTTATAAAGGTTTTGTCTTGAATGCAATTCAACTATAGCTTTGGCATTCCTTTCAAAATTCTTTCCCTTACATCTTTCTCGAAATAATATTGATCTGGTGAAAAACCCCTAGTGCATGGAAATGTTCCATTC
>CAZLHV010000175.1:0-6821 GCA_964559205.1 uncultured Bacteroidaceae bacterium | reverse complement strand
AGACCCTCAGTGGTGATTTTTGTGCTGATTTCCGAACAGAAACATTGAGTGATCATTTGACCCTGACTATTCAATAATTCAGCTTTCAAAACTGATGGTGAATCATGCTCAATAAAAAATTCATCATCAAAAGGAACCGGATAAACATAAATCGGCTCACTTAACGAATAATCCAATATGGATTCGGTTGTCAGGTCAGGAGTTCCGCACTCGAGGCTTCCCTTTTTGTAATAAAAAACATCCATGTACAAATAGTATTCATACGTTTCATAATCAATACTTTCGAGGTGAACCATTCCAAGACCGATTCCATAGATATCAATACTAGGCTTTGGATCGGTGTAGGACCAATTTACATATTGATGGGTAATGGTGGACGCATTACAATACGAAGAATTGCTCCATGATGTATCGTTGTATTCGGATGTGTCATTGTACCAAATCGTTGTGATGAGAGAATCCAGATTGGTAAACGACATGATACCTTCATGGGAATCAAAAGAGTATTCCAAATGTGTAGGGTTATACACAAGCGTTGTCGAATAGGAATCATTCCAGTAAGGATAATAGACTGTGTCACCATTAGGTGAATAATATTTATCAAGGATGGTAATGCGGTGAACATGTGGCGGAATGGATGGTGGAGTCGTTTTCTTGTGGAAGACATCTCCCGGCTGAAAATCAAAAATCTCACCGATTGTGGGAATAACTTGAGCCATGCCTGAAACAGACCACATGAAAATTCCGATAGCAAATGAAATAGTAGCTTTCATAAAAAACAATAATATTTTCACAAATATAATTGTTTTTCAGAAGCAAATTGAGCAAAAGAAATGCGATGCTTACAAACTTCGCAAGAATTTATTCACAGAGGTATCAATATCTGCAGCCACATTGTCGAGCTGCTGTCGAACAAATTTTTCACCAGTAATGCTTTCGTACAATTCAATGTAACGATCGGCCACACTGGCCACGAATTCATCGCTCATTTCAGGCACTTTTTGTCCGTCTTTTCCCTGAAAGCCATGCTCCATAAGCCACTCGCGCACAAACTCCTTGGAAAGCTGTTTCTGAGGCTGGGCATTCTTTTGTCGCTCTTCGTACCCCTCAGCATAGAAATACCTTGATGAATCCGGTGTATGTATTTCGTCAATGAGTATAATCTGATCGCCAATTTTACCGAATTCGTATTTTGTATCTACCAGAATGAGTCCTTTTTCGGCAGCCATGGATGTACCTCGTGCAAAAAGCTTCAGCGTGTAATCTTCAAGTTTCGAATAGTCATCAGCCGAAACCAGACCATGGCGGATGATATCATCGCGCGAGATGTCTTCATCGTGGCCCACAGCCTCTTTGGTGGTTGGCGTAATAATGGGCTGGTCGAATTTCTGGTTTTCGATCATACCATCGGGCATTGGCACTCCGCAGAGCGAGCGTTTTCCGGCTTTGTATTCGCGCCAGGCATGACCTGTAAGGTAGCCACGAACCACCATTTCAACCTTGAAAGGTTCGGCATACTTTCCAATCATCACCGAAGGATGCGGTACGGCCAGTTTCCAGTTTGGAACAATATCGGCAGTGGCGTCGAGAAACTTCGATGCAATGAGGTTCAGCACCTGTCCTTTATAGGGAATTCCACGCGGCAACACCACGTCGAATGCCGAAATCCTGTCACTAACAATCATGATCAGGGTATCTGCGCAACGATACACATCGCGAACCTTGCCTCTGTACACTTCCTGGTCAGGGCTAAAGTGAAAATCAGTTTTTACGAGATCTTTCATAGATTAGGGATTGAGTAGATATTGTTCTGTTTTTTTCAGTTGCAATTCATATGACACCTGGTTGTATTCGGTGCTGATCCACCATTCGGAGACCGACAAACGGTTTATGGTCCATGTGCATGATTGGTTCAGGGCTGGAATCAATTCAAACAATGGCTCGGTTATGCTGCTGTAGGCGGCATAGACCGGCAGAAAAAAATCAACCGATTTGTGATCGTCGCTAAAAGCGAGGACTGACATGGAAAGAGCGGCAGAACTTCGGTTTTCTTCAACAAGAGAAATGAAAAGCTCGTTGCGGGTCCCGCTGACAGAAAACCTCAGAAAAACTGAATCGGACTGATAACTGGCTGTTTGGTCAAGTTCATCAATAATGACACGCTTTGCTTCCCAGAGACCGGCTACACGTTTTTCGGGGCTTCGGAAACTCAATACCGGTCCATCTTCATAGCGGCCACAGGCCAATGCTGTGAAAATAATACATGAATAAATCAAAAGTTTATTGATCTTCCTTTTCATAGGCCTGAATGATTTTGGTAACCACCGGATGCCTGATGACATCGGATTTGTCGAGATATATAACCGAAATGCCATCGACACCTTCGAGCATACGTACTGCCCCAATGAGACCGCTTTGCTGATTCTTGGGCAAATCGATCTGCGTCATGTCGCCGGTGATAATAAATTTTGAACCATTGCCCATTCGGGTGAGAAACATTTTCATCTGCATCCGGGTAGCATTCTGAGCTTCGTCGAGAATCACAAATGCGTTTTCGAGTGTGCGTCCGCGCATAAAAGCCAGAGGAGCTATTTCGATGGTGCCGTCTTCGAAAAACGAGAGCAATTTTTGCTGTGGCAGCATATCACGTAAAGCATCATAGAGTGGCTGGAGGTAGGGGTCGAGTTTATCGCGTAGATCGCCGGGAAGAAAACCGAGATTTTCTCCTGCTTCAACAGCGGGCCTTGTAAGGACAATGCGCCTAACCTTTCTTTCTTTGAGAAACTTCACGCCCAAAGCCACAGCTGTATATGTTTTTCCCGTTCCCGCCGGTCCCACACAAAACATCATGTCGTTTGAAAGCACCGAATCGGCCATTCGTTGCTGATTTCTTGTGCGGGCTTTAATTTGCTGACCATTTCGGCCGTACACAATGACATCGGCAGGCATGGCAGCCATCTGATCGGTTTGAGGCAATTCATCGCCGGCAATCTGTCTGATATCCTTTTCTTTCAATTCGCCAAAAACATCGAAGTGCCTCAGCAGCACTGAGAATTTTTCAGAAAAAAGTTCAATCTGGTCGGCAGGGCCCATCACCTTAAGCATATCACCCCGGACAATGATTTTCAGTTTCGGGAACAACGCTCTGATTAAGTTAAGGTTGCTGTCCCCCGGTCCAAAGAACCCCACATGGTCAATCAGCTGCAGGTCGAAATTCTGTTCTGTCATGCAAATTTGGTGTACGTTTCGGGAATTAATCCCAAATTGTGTAATTTTGGACAAAAATACAACTTTTGGCTCAGAAAATTATTACCATCACCAGCGATTACGGCAACCGCGACTATTATGCAGCCGCAGTAACAGGCAAACTATTGAGTTTGTCGCCAGATGTGGTGGTGGTGCCGGTGAGCCACATGGTTACACCGTATAATATTTATCAGGCATCTTTCATTGTCAGGAATGCATGGCATCATTTTCCCAAAAATACCGTGCATATGGTTCTGGTGAACGGCTCAGGTGATCACGACGCCCCTCAGGTGGCCATCCGTTATCAGGATCATTTTTTCGTGGGCCCCGACAGCGGCATATTCGGGCTGATTTTTCCGGAAAAACCCGACGAGGTCATCAGCATCAGACATGAAGGGCCGTTTTCGCCGGTATTTCCCGAACTTGAAATAAGCACCCGGGCCGCAGCAGCTCTTTGCGAGGGCGCAAAGCTGGCCGAACTGGGCGATCCCAACAAAGGCCTGCTCGATTCAATGCCATTTCGTCCGGTAACCGAAAACAATGTCATTAAAGGAATGGTCATTTACATGGACAACTATCACAACATCATCACCAATATCTCGCGAAGCATGTTCGATCGCATGAACAAAAACAACAGCTTCGACATCAAATTCGGTAAATATCACACCAACCGCATTATGAATGCCTATGACTATGCTCCCGAAGGGGAACTTGTGGCGGTTTTCAACAGTGCCGACCTGCTCGAAATCGCCCTGTTTAAAAGCTCTGCCCGCGATTTGCTCGGCATCAGATTCAGCGATATTGTACGGGTGGAATTTGATTAAAGTCACAGTGGTTCAATGGGTTGACTTTTCAACATGATTCATGATTTCATATGATTACAGCCAAGGAATAAAAACCATGGAATTGCGTTACAGCTTATGCACATTTACATTACCTTTGCACATCAAAAAAAACGAGCAGCATGTATGCATTATTTAAGAAGGAAATCAGTTCCTTTCTGCATTCACTCATCGGTTACATCGTCATCTGCGTATTTCTTGCAGCGAACGGTTTAATCCTGTGGGTGTTTCCAAACAACTTCAATATTTTGAATTTCGGCTATGCCACCCTTGACGGATTGTTTATTCTGGCACCATTTGTTTTTTTGTTTCTGCTGCCCGCCATCAGCATGCGAAGTTTTGCCGATGAAATAAACACCGGCACCATTGAATTGCTGCTCACCAAGCCGGTAACCGAAATGCAAATCATATTCGCGAAGTATCTGGCAGGTCTGGTCATTATGCTGTTTTCGCTTTTACCCACCCTGTTTTACCTTTACACCATCTATCAGCTTGCCGTACCCGTCGGGAACCTCGACTTTGGCGGTATCTGGGGATCATACATCGGGCTCTTGTTTCTTGGCAGTTCGTTTCTTGCCATTGGTATGTTTGCCTCAGCCATATCGAAAAACCAGATTGTTTCGTTTGTGCTGGCGGTGTTCATCACTGCATTCATGTATCTGGGCTTCGAATTTATATACGATATCGGGATTTTCGGCAATGCCGAATTGTTCATCAAATCAATGGGAATCAACGAACACTATATATCGATGAGCCGTGGAGTAATCGATTCGCGCGATCTGCTATATTTTCTCAGCCTCATTGCCCTTTTTCTGATGCTCACCCGACTTTCACTCGAAAAACGTAAATGGTAATCCTATGAGCAATCCTGTCAATACCCGCTACAACCGCCGGCGCAGTTTTATCCGCCTGCTGGCAGGTCTGGTCATTATTCTGTTGATCAACCTCATCGGCATTCTGGGCTTCTTTCGTCTCGACCTGACTCAGGAAAAACGCTATACTTTGTCAGACAATACCAAAGAAATTGTCCGAAATCTCGACGATGTGGTCTATTTTAAAATTTACCTCGACGGCGATTTGCCTGCTTCGTATCAGAAACTTCAAAACTCGATCCGCGAAATGCTCGATGAATTCCGCGCCTACAATAAGGAAAACATTCAGTATGAGTTTATCGATCCGTCAGAAGGCCGCGATAACAGGTCGCTTAACGATTTTTACAACGAACTGGCAGGTAAGGGCCTGCTGCCTGCTGTCGACCGGCAACAAAACAGCGCAAGCAGCCAACAGAGAATCATTTGGCCCGGAGCGATTGCCACTTACAAAAACAATGAAACGCCGGTCAATTTCATCCAGAGTGGACAGAAGGTTGAAAAAGAAGTGCTGATCAACGAGTCGCTCGAAACCCTAGAGTTTAATCTGGCAGATGCAATTCGCCGGCTTAGCATTGGGAAGAAAGAGACGGTGGCCTTTATCGAGGGGCATGGTGAAACCGAAGCCTATCGCACCGAAGACATCACGCGCAGTCTGACCGATTATTATGTCGTTAAGCGCATCAGGATCAACCACCAGCTCAGGTCACTCGATGGGGTTAAAACCATCATCATTGCCGGCCCCGATTCCATTTTTGACGAAAAGGATAAATTCATCATCGATCAGTTTATCATGAAAGGTGGCCGTGTGCTCTGGCTCGTCGATGGCACCGTTACCAACATGGATTCATTGCAATCGAGGCCAGAAACCGTGGCCATTGCCAACGAAATTAACCTCGAAGACATGCTCTTCCATTATGGTGTGAGAATTAATAACGACATTATTCTCGACATGAACAGTTGCCCGATTCCGGTAAAAACCGGGCAAGTGGGCGATCAGCCTCAGTTTGAATATTACAACTGGTATTACTTCCCGAGTGTTTCGAACCCCGACGGGCATCCGATTGTGAAAAACCTTAACGCTTTAAGATTCGAGTTTACCAGCAGCCTTGATACCGTTGGCCGGCGCTCAGGAGTCAAGAAAACCATTCTGCTCAAATCATCGGAATACAGCAAAATTCTGAACTCACCTGCCATCATCAGTCTCAATATCCTTCAGGAAGAACCCAACAGACAGTTTTTCAATAAAAAGAATCTTCCGCTGGCTGTTTTGCTCGAAGGAGAGTTTAGCAGTGTCTTTGCAAACCGTATTCCTCCCGAAATTGCCGAGGATAAAGAAATCGGGTACCGTGAAACCGGCGAATCGACAAAAATGATTGTTGTTTCGGATGGCGACATCATCAACAATCAGTTTATTGTGAAAAACGGCGAAATAAGTACCTATCCGCTTGGGTACGATCGATACACCGGCCTGGTGTATGGTAACAAGGATTTTTTGCTCAACTGCATGAACTATCTCACCGACGATTCAAATCTTTTATCGATCCGCGGACGAGAACTAAAAATCAGATTGCTCGACAAGGTCATGATGAGCGATAATCACAGCATGATTCAATGGACCAATGTCCTTGGACCGGTGCTTGTAGTTCTTTTCACCGGATTGCTTTTATCTTTCATTCGGAAAATTAAACTTCGCAGAGGCTTATGAGAAAGCTGATTAAAAAATGGTATTTTTGGATTGTGCCTGCATTCGTGCTATCGGTGACCCTGATCATCATCATCAGCAACCGTTCAAACACAACACTGAACCCTGGTGAAAAAAACTTCGCCATTACCGATACGGCATCTGTTACCAAGATTTTCC
>CAZLHV010000174.1:0-6869 GCA_964559205.1 uncultured Bacteroidaceae bacterium | reverse complement strand
TGTGTGATTATTCAAGATTTTTCATTGATTTTTGTGCCATGAAAACATTTAAACCAGGTGACAGAGTGCGCTTCCTTTCCACGAAAGGGAGTGGGGTGGTGAAGTCGGCCGAAAAAGGCATTGTCCATGTACTCATCGAAGATGGCTTCGAGATTCCGGTTGAAGCATCCGATCTTGTTATCATTGAACCTCAGGTTGGAGGAAAGCGAAATCCATTTCTACATCAGGGTGAATTTGCTGTAACAGAGCCATCCGAAGTCAAAGAGAAGCAAGAAATAAAGTCAAACGATAACGACAAGGAGGAGCAAGATAAAAAACATCAGCAGTCGGTTCCAGAAAAGGGATTGTATCTCGTGCTGGTTCCCGTGAATCAGCAAACCCTTGTATCGGGCGATGTTGACGTTTATTTGGTTAATTTCAGCGCATTCGGTCATGCCTCGCAGGTGATGATTCACGATTCACGACAAGGTTTTTGTACCCGCTGGCATGGTCTGGCCGGCCCAGGCGAAGCCGTTCTCATTGATTCCGTGCATCATTCGGCTCTTAGCGCATGGTCAAAAATGCGAATCCACGGCATGTATTTAGATCATGCCGGATCAAGGCTTTTTCCTGCCGAGACATTTGACCTTGAACTCAAAACAAGCAAGCTTATTAAGGAAGATGTTTACCAGCTCAACCCGTTTTTCGATGAGTTGGCTCATGTCATTTTTGTGGCTCAGGTATCTGAACCTGAAGCTGGAGTTACGGAGCAACACTTTGAAGATCCGACGGCTCATGAGAAGCAAAAATCCTCTCAACTGATCGATCGCTTTATCACCGAACCCGGTTTCGCAGAGGTGGATTTACACATTGAAAAGCTTCGAAGCGATTATCGCACTATGCCGCAGAACGATATCATGAAGACCCAGATTGGCTTCTTTCGCCAGTGCCTCGAAAGTGCCATCAAGGCCAATCTGAACAGAGTGGTTTTTATCCATGGTGTTGGGGTTGGCATGCTCAAAAAGGAACTTCATGACATTTTGAAGGAATACCCCGATATTGCTTTTGGGGTGGCTTCGCTTCTAAAATATGGGACAGGTGCTACCGAAGTATTTCTGCAGGGAAAATAAGCGGCCAGTGATTCCCATTATTCTACGTAGAGCAGCAAGCCTTTAAGGTAGAATCCCTCGGGATGAAACACAGTGTGGCCATGGCAAGGTGCCTGCGATAAATGCTCAACCACCCTCACTTTGCGACCCGCAGAAATTGCTGCTGCTGTAACAGCTCCGGTAAAGTGATTTCGGTCTACTACCTGCGAACATGAATAGGTGAACAGAAAGCCACCGGGTTTGATTTTTTCCAATGCCAACGCGTTCAGGCGCTTATAACCCTGAATGGCGTTGTGCCTTGCATCGACACGTTTGGCATAAGCAGGTGGATCAAGAATCATTAGGTCAAATTCATGCGTGTTCATATCCTTTAAATAATCCATTGCATCTTTTGCAATGCAGGGATTTTTTTCTGAATCGAACTGATTCAATTCAAGATTTCGGCGACACATTTCCATGGCTTTTTCAGAGCTGTCGACTGTCACCACCTTTTTGGCTTCACCCGACAAGGCATAGACCGAAAATCCTCCGGTATAACCAAACATATTCAACACGTTTCGTCCACTAGCATATGTTTTCACCAACTGCCTGTTCTGTCGTTGATCGATAAAGAACCCGGTTTTTTGACCGTCGCGCCAGTTAACGAAAAATCTGTTTCCGTTTTCGGTCATTTCATGCGGAATGGAAGGCTCCTCGCCCCAAAGCAGAGTTGCGTTGTTTTCTTTTGAACTTTTGCTTTTCGATACAATTGCAGCAATCGCACCCTGACAGGCTTCGGCAAGAGCGTCAGCCAAAATTTCAGCATGCATTTCCATGCCTGCCGAATGGAATTCCATCACTGCAACCTTGTTATAGTAATCGATGATGAGTCCAGGCAAGCCATCTGCCTCTCCATGCACCAGTCGAAATGCGTTGTTGTGGCTGGCGGGCAATGACAAACTGAGTCGGTAATTCCAGGCCATTTTGAATTTTCTGACAAAAAATGCACGGTCAATTTCTTCCTGTTCAAATGTCAGAATTCGTGTAGCAATGCTGCTTTCGCCATAATGACCTCTGCCCAGAAAGTGCTCATGGTTGTCGAATAAATCAATCAGATCGCCCTCTTTTGGCTCGCCTTCAATGCGTTTAATGGCACCTGAAAACACCCATGGGTGAAAACGGTTGATCGATTCAATTTTTCCGGTTTTTAGAATGAGTCGGGCTTTGACTTGATTGTTCATGGATTCAGCTTTTTAATGTGAAAGCGATATGGCAAATATGCATCTTTGCCTGCATAGTCTACACCAATGCGGGGAGAAGCAATAATTTCTTTTTCATGGATGATGATTCCTTGATCAACAACGGAAACCGGGCCATGGATAAGCGATGTTTTGTTGTGAATGAGTTCAATACCCAATGCGACCGAAACTTTTGCGGGACCTGTAATTCCAGGCTGCATGTTCCTGCGTGCTAGACGTTTGTAAATTGTATCATGACCACTGATTGCTTCGATGCTACGGATCAGAACGGCATGTGGAACCCCGACCTCGCCGGTCACTACATTAAACAGTCGGTGCAGGCCATAACAAAGATATACATATGCGGTACCACCGGTCATGTACATGGCTTCTGTTCTGGGTGTGCGTCGTCCTCCGAAAGCATGCGAGGCCCGGTCAGTTTCCCCTGCATATGCTTCCGTTTCGGTAATGATGCCTGCAGTGTACTCGTTCGAAAAATTGCTCACTAGCACTTTTCCGATGAGCTGTTTTGCTACTGATACCACATCGGCTTGCCGAAAAAATGATTCAGGCACGATAGATTTCATGATGCAAATGTAAGCAACAAATGAAAACGACCGTCCCGGGTCAGGACGGCCGCTATTTCAGGGCATATATTAAACAGGGGTTAAGGGTTCATAATTTTTCGTTTGCTCGCATTTCCATTCATATCGCGAACACTGACCACAATCATGCCGCGATCTGCATGAGTGATACTGCGTGTAAGGTTCATCCCGAAGGGATCTGCTGAAAGCAACTCGCGATAAAGCATCCGGCCATCGCTTAGATAAAGTTCAAGCTGTAAATCGCTTTGAATTCCTGATGGGATGACGATATTGAGCTCATTTCCATTGCTCCAGACCTGTTCGATGAGCTCAGGAGCTTCATCCGATGGTTTCATGCTCACAAAAACCGGAGCGTAGGTTTTGTAGGCACCGTCGAAATCGGTTTGCGTAAGACGATAATACAAGTCTCCAGAGACATCTGTGTCAATAGTTTCGTATCGCAATGGCTCATTTGATGTACCTGCTCCAGTGATCATGGCGATTGGTTCAAAGTCAATTCCGTTTGCCGATCGTTCAAGAGTGAAATAGTCGTTGTTCAATTCGCTTAGTGTAGTCCAGCTGATGTGGTTTACTGCAGCATCGCTGTGGTGATAACCTCCAAATTCGGATAACTCAACCGGAAGGGGGAAATAAATCGGACGCACATTGCCAATACTGATGTCGCCACTTTTAATAGCCCAAAAGCCATTATTTGATTGAGTCTTCGCTACCGCCTTGAAAAACAGCGTGTCGGAGTTGGTGATGCTGATGCTGTTCGAAAATGTTCTGACATTGTTATTCACATTTCCGAGCAAGGCTGTATCGAGCACCCATGCCGATTGATTTCCTATCTTATAATATACAGTCAGAATATCGTTTGCAGTTAAATTTCCGCTTTGGTTGATTCTGAACGTGTAGGAAACTGTAAAGTTAGAAACTGATGCCAGCACAAACGGTGGCAGGTATAGTTCGCAGGTTGATTTCGAAACCGACCATTGCGATGGAGTGACACTGCCACATGAGACCTGATAAGTGGCTGGATTGGCAAAATCAATGACGTATTGCGATTTTAATGAATATGCAGTCGTCAGAGAAAACAAAAGAAGAAGTATAATGGCTTTCATATGAGGTAACGTTTGAATGATCTGTTACAAAGTTAATTCAGAATTAGTCTAAATAGACGTTGTAATTGTTAAATCATATATCTTCAGATGTTAATTCTGCTTTTATATGATTGAAATCATGATTTTGTCGAAATCAGCATCAGGACATGTTTTTTGCAGCTTCAGGATGAAATTTTGATCTGGAACCTGTAAATAAAGTGCTAATGATAAATGTGAAAGTCATCGGGAAGAGAAAAAAATCCGGGTATCGGAAGCAAAATGCAACCTTCGAAAATTTGAACAGACATTAGGTCAAAAATTAGCAATTATGAAAAGACTTGTTTTGGCAATGATGATTATTCTGACAGGATTAGCGCTTAGCTCCTGTTACAGACTGCACCGGATTGAAGGCAATGGTCATGTGGTGATCAGTGAACGCATCACCGGCGTTTTCACCGGCATAGACGTTAAGGGTGAGTTTGATGTGCGATATATTAAGGACACTGCATGTTTTGCGGAAATTGAGGCTGAGGAAAACTTAATCCCTTATATTAATACAGATGTTTCCGGTAGTGTGATGGATATCGACGTACAGGGTCACCGAAATCTTCGACCGAATCATCCGATGATTGTGTATGTGCATGCACCATCTATCGATATGGTCAGGCTTTCCGGAAGCGGAACAGTTTCGGGCGACACCCTGACTGGCCCCTTGACAACTCTTGATTTGTCGGGATCGGGCGATATTAGTTTTCCTTTGTTGAGCAATAAAGTCATTGCCGAAATCAGCGGATCAGGATCCATGCATTTATCGGGTGAGGCTGATCGTGCTGAGCTTCGTGTCAGTGGAAGTGGAAACATACATGCATATAATCTATGGATTAATGAGTGTATGGCACGGATCAGTGGCAGTGGAGATATGTATCTGCAGGTTAGTCAGTTACTCGATGTGGTCATTAGCGGTTCCGGCAATGTGTATTATTATGGAAATCCTTCGGTGAGTGTTAGTGTCACAGGTTCCGGACAATTAATTCATCAATAGCAAATGGTCATGAAAACAATAATATTGTCTTTGCTTTTGATCTTGAGTGCCACTTCCTTGCAATCGCAGGAAATCGACATTCAGGCCGGGATACGGTCGGGGTATTCAAACGGGCTTAGCTGTCGGGTGCTGACTGGAACAGGTCAGTGGACGGAAGCCATGCTCCTTGGCCGAGATAGGGGAGTCCAGCTGTATTTGTTTTTCGGTAAAAGCGCAGAACTGCCGCGATTTGGAGCTCATGGATTCGGCTTCAGCACGGCTTGGGGAATTCATGTGGGATCTGCAGGCCGTAACTATCGTCCATACAGAGCCTATAGCAACGAGCGGGGATTGCTGCCGGTTGCCGGAGTAGATTTTCTGGCATCACTCGATTTTCGACTGAAAAAGTTCCCTTTGATCATTTCTGCCGATTATAAGCCATTTGCAGAGATTATTCCGGATCGGTTTTTCAGGGTCAATTTGTGGGATTTTGGCATATCCCTACGATATCAGTTCACAACAAAAATCTAACATATGAAACACAAAATCACTTTTCTGATTCTTTTCTTATCTTCGATGACCCTTTGGGCACAGGAGAACAGCAGCAACAACGATGAGATCAAGACCATTTTTGGTTCAAAACCACATTCACATGGCGGCTACGTGCTTCTGGGGGGTGGATACACACAAATCGATGGCCGGGATGCTTTCACAAGTACATTCCGAGGGGCATGGCTCATTGATCATTCGCTTGGTATCGGCATCGCTGCCACTGGATTTTCAAACGATCTTTTCCTGAACCATCCGGCGGGCAGTGACATCAGAAGTTTGCAGGGCGGTTACGGCGGTTTGTTGATACAGCCTGTTGTTGCTCCTAAGTTCCCTGTTCATGTTTCATTTCCCGTGGTACTTGGTGCCGGAGGTGTGGCAGCAATGAGAACACATTACTATGACGACTTCGATGCTTCGTGGTTTGTGGAAGACGAGGCGTATTACCTATTTGCTGAACCTGGCGCTGAAATAGAATTCAATTTAGTCAAATTTATCCGGGCTTCGGTTGGAGTCAGCTACCGGTTTACATCATCGCTTACGCTGAATGGGTACAGCTCTTCTGACTTGAGAGGTTTTGCAGGGTCGTTTTCTCTTTCGTTTGGCAAGTTCTAGTTTAATGAGTATTGATATGAAAAAACACCTCGCTTGTCGGGGTGTTTTTTATTTGGTATTGTAAAATACAAGTTATTTAACTATGAATAGTGATTAAGATATGATGAATAATTATAAATTTGCATTCAAAATAAATGAAACCTAAGATGAAAAGCTTAATTTTTCCGCTTATGGTGTTGGTGACTATGTTGTATGGTGGCAAACTGAATGCACAAATCAGCGAACAGGTGCATCAGGCTGACACATTCTTGCTTCAGTTGTCAGAAGCTGACGAATTGTTCCTTTTCAAGAACAATGCGGAGCATCATTACGGACAATGTCCAATGGCGTGCAAGGCCGATACAGCATCGGTGCAGCCCACAGGATGTCCCTTTAGGTTCGATCCAGATCTGTGCCCCATTCACCTGGCTATTTACCGGATCAATAGGAGCATCTTGATGGCACGCATACGCTGAGGCGACACATAGGCAAAGTGACAGCCCGTATGATTTCCTATATTTTTTAGGATAAAGAGAATGCTTTTGTCTACAAAACGAAATGTGAAGGCATAATTGAAAATACGTGCATTTGATTCTCAGATTATTGGCCGGAGGCAATTATTAAATACATCCATCAAAAAAAATGTCCCGAAGTGAGAATACGTAGAAATACCTAAAAAAAACGTATTTCATCTTATATTTTAGCTTATCTTT
>CAZLHV010000173.1:0-6952 GCA_964559205.1 uncultured Bacteroidaceae bacterium | reverse complement strand
GGCTCTCGATGAATCCCGTATGATTGCTCTCTGGAAACTTTGGGAAGGCCGTCGATGGGCTCACCAATGACATTAAATAGTCTGCCGTTGATTTGATCACCCACAGGCATTGAAATTGGCTTACCTGTATTTTTAACATCCATGCCACGGGATAATCCATCGGTGGAGTCCATGGCAATTGCTCTAATGGTGTTCTCTCCAATATCTTGCTGACATTCAAGGGTTAACATCTCACCATTATCTCTTTCGATGACCAATGCATCATAAATATTTGGAAGATCTTCTTCGTGTTCAAAAACAACATCAATCACCGGTCCGATGATCTGGGCAATTTTTCCGTTCCTTGAAGCCATAGGTTTGAATTATCTTTGTGGGCAAATTTACACAAATTTTCAAACGGACATCTGACCGATAAAAGATTTTTAAATTTGACCGAGCATCAACCTCCCGGGCAGCATTTACTCCACCTTACTTTCTGATGACGGCAAAACCGCATGATCTTGAGGCAAACCAGATTGGCCTGAACCGAAGTATTCCAAATTGTTAAAATGATGCTTGAATAATTTTCGCAAGCATACTGTTAGAAAAAAACACTATTTTTGTTCTATATACATTGAACATGAAAGCAAAGATGCAAAAAATCAAAAGAAACCTGTTTGGGTTCTTGAGTTTTTCAACCGCTTTGTTCATTTTTCAGGCATGTTACGGTGCGCCGCAAGATGAATACAACGACGTGTTACTCGAAGGCAAAGTGATTTCTGACTCGACCGGGTTGCCTGTCAAAGGAATCAGAATTCAGGTCAATTCAACCGAAAACACTGCCGTTTCAGACAGCAACGGGCAGTTTAGCTTCTACATTCCTACAGCAAGTCAGTATGTGGTTGAACTAAGTGATGCTGATTCCACCAGCGATGGTCATTTTCTTTCACGGGATACAGTGTTGGGTGGGATTCCCGAAAGTGGCGTCGTTTTGAGGATGGAAGAAAAGCTGTGATCTGGTGTGGTTTAAACGATTAAGACAGCATTTTCATCATCGTTTTCGTCACAACGAAGCCCAAATTCATGAGCTGAAATATCTTTTCTGGGAGTGTACTCTACGATGCAACCTTAATTGCAGGCATTGCGGAAGCGATTGTACGAACAGCAGCGAATTTCAGGATATGCCTCTTCCCGATTTTCTGGGTGCCTTAGAGTCGCTTAAAACTAGATATAAACGCGACTCTGTGATTGTGATCCTGACAGGTGGGGAACCATTGCTTCGTCAGGATCTGTTTGAATGCGGCATGAAGCTTCGAAAAAACGGGTTTCGCTGGGGGATGGTATCAAACGGGCTGCAATACAACCGTGAAACACATCAGCAGCTACTTAATGCCGGCATGGGTTCAATCACCATCAGTCTCGACGGACTTGCCGAAACGCACGAGTGGCTCCGCAACTCAGATAGAAGCTTTGAAAAAGCGATTGATGCCATTAAACTCATTGGCAGTTCTCCACGACTGAACGCAGATGTGGTCACTTGTGTCAATCAGCGAAACATAGGTGAACTGAATGAAATACATGCCACATTACTCAACACAGGAATCAAAGCATGGAGATTATTTACTATCACGCCAATTGGCCGCGCAGCTGGAATGGCAGATTTATCGCTTACCGATGAACAGCATCGCTTTTTAATGAACTTCATTGTCGAAAAACGCAATGATAGAAGAATTCAAACATCATTTAGCTGCGAATCATTTACCGGAGAGTTCGAGGGAAAAGTGCGTGATGGATTTTTCTTTTGCCGTGCCGGGATTCATATAGCCTCTGTGTTGGCTGATGGCAGCATATCGGCATGTCCAAACATTGACCGAAGCATGATTCAGGGGAACATATATCAAGATGACCTGTTGCAAACATGGGAAAACCGATTTAAGATCATGCGCGATCGCAGCTGGACAAATACAGGCAAGTGCTCGAATTGCAATGATTATATGCACTGCGAAGGGAGCGGCTTGCACTGGTGGCACGGTGACCGAAAAGAGATTCTCAGGTGCCAGGTCAGGAAATAATCCATTCGCCATTTAACCCCCGTGACTTTCAGACAGATTGAGCTGAACGACAATGGAACATCGCCTTAAAGCAAAAAACGATGATGAATTAATGTCGGTTGTTGAAAGAAATTAGTGTTAGAGTCCCTCGTCGTACCAAGAGGCATACATCATATAATTTCCTGAAATCCGTTTCACTTCGCCCTCAAGTAACGAAGAATCGAGTGTTTTGATTTTCTTCGCAGGCATTCCACCATACACACTAGCTGATTCAACCTTCGTGCCTTTGGTTACCACTGCACCAGCAGCAATTATGCAATTTGATTCAATCACCACATCGTCCATGATTATGGCTCCCATTCCAATGAGCACATTATCCCCAATCGAGCAGCCGTGCACAATGGCGCCATGTGCAATGGAAACATTGTTTCCAATCACCACCGGCGATTTTTTATAAGTGCAGTGTATTACCACATTATCCTGAATATTCACATTGTCGCCAATTTTCACTGAATGTACGTCTCCACGAATGACAGCATTAAACCATACACTGCATTGGGATCCCATTTCAACCTGGCCTGTAATGGTAGCATTTTCGGCTATCACACACCCATCGCCCCAATGTGGCAAAACTCCATTTACCGCTTTTATGACCGGCATATAAATATTTTCTGCAAATGTAGCGATTTTGAAGTGAACAAAGAAGTGTAAGCCCATACTATCCAAAAACAGGTGTTGAAAAATTGCCTGTTTCAATCCATGCTTATCAGCTAATTTTAGTAATTTTACAAAAAAATAATCATGAAAAAGATCTTCTTCCTGATAGGGATTTTCCTTCTGACAACCGCTGTAAATGCACAAAAAACAAAGGTGAGCGAAAGCACTGAAAAAATTGCAGATGGGAAATACAACTGTCTGGTTGTTACCATTTCCGAGGCTGATGACGATGATGTGATTAAGGCCTGGAAAGACAAAATGAAAGATACAGGCGCAAAAGTTTCCGGAAAAAGCGAAATGTTTGCCGATGATGCCACTATTACTTCAATCTCGTCAAACACCATTGATGTTTACAGTATTATCGAAGAAAAAGACGGGAGTGTAAAGTTTATTGTGGCTTTTAATCTTGGAGGAGCCTACCTTAATTCGCGGGATCATGCATCGGGATACAAAGCAGCAGAAAAGATGGTTTATGACTTTGCAGTATCACAGGCCAAAGAAGCTGTAAACAAGCAATTGGCTGTCCAACAGGGGCTGATAAAAGATACCGAAAAGAAAATTGGAGACCTGACAAAAGACAACGAAAAAATGGCTCGTGACATCGAAGATTATAAGAAAAGAATCGAGGAAGCAGAAAAGAGCATTGAGACAAATAAATCGGAAATCGAAAACAGCAACAAAGCACTTGAAGAACAAAACGCAGCACTGAAAGAACTGGAAAAAAAGCTCAATGCCGTTGATTGATATGGACAAATTGATACTTATTACAAACGACGACGGAATTGATGCACCTGGAATCAAATACCTGACCTCGTTTCTTAAAAGTTTAGGGCATTTAGTTGTCGTTGCCCCTGAGACGCCAATGTCAGGGATGGGTCATGCCGTCACCATCCGAAACCCATTAAGAACACAGAAAGTTGGAGAAGAGCCAGGCATTGAAAGGCATGTTACTTCAGGCACGCCAGCCGATTGTGTAAAACTAGCCCTTCACTCAATCCTCAAAAGGAAACCTGATTTGATTGTCAGTGGCATTAATCATGGAAGCAATCATTCTATCAATATTTTGTATAGCGGGACAATGGCAGCAGCTATTGAAGGAGCCATGCAAAACATTCCATCCATTGGTTTTTCCATGTTCAATCATGACCCAAAAATAGACTTTGGATTCATGGAGCCCTGGATTTCAGACATTTGCCAAAGAGTGATGGCGCATGGATTACCCAATGGAGTTTGTTTAAACGTTAACTTCCCTGACTCAACATCACCTTTGGGCATGCGCATTTGCCGGCAAAGTATTGGTTACTGGGACGAAGGGTTTGAAAAAAGAACCGATGTACACCAGCAACCATACTATTGGCTGAAAGGCGATTTTATTGTCAGCGATGGTTCGCAGGACACAGATCACTCAGCATTAATGAATCATTATATCAGCATGGTGCCGGTAAGCATCGATCTCACTGCCCATCAACATCTGAAAATGATGAATCAAATATTTGAACAACCATGAGAAGTTTTTTTAAAAGGGACAGCATTTGGCTGGGCATTGGACTAGCTTTGGTTTTAACCACAATTTTTTATTTTCTCATCCATCTGATTAATTCATTTTTTGAGGGAAAACAAGGCTCTCCACTCACCGAAGGCACCATTCAACTGCTCGCCATAGCGATAAACCTGCTCCCTTTTCGCTATTATTTGGTGAGAATTAAGGCCGATAAAACCGGAAGAGGCATCTTGCTCGTCACATTTTTATTTGCCATTGTGTATTTTTACTTGAATTGGTCGGAATGAAATATTTCATCATTGCGGGTGAAGCATCCGGAGATTTGCACTCGGCCAATCTGGCCAAAGCAATTAAAGCCATTGATCATGATGCCAGTTTTGAAGGCTGGGGAGGTGATCAAATGATGCAATCCGGAGTTCTAATCAAAAAGCATATACGCGATTTAGCATTCATGGGATTCATAGAAGTATTGTTGAATCTACGAACCATCATGAAAAATTTCAGGCTCTGCAAACAACAAATTCTGACTTTTCGTCCCGATGTGATCATTTTAACCGACTATCCGGGGTTTAATCTCCGCATGGCCAAATGGGCTCGCAAAAACAATATCCGTTCTGTTTACTATATCTCTCCTCAGGTTTGGGCGTGGAAAACTTCAAGGGTGAAAAACATCAGGCGCGATGTCGAGACCATGCTTACCATTCTGCCCTTTGAGAAACCTTTCTATTCCCGGTTTGGCATGGAAGTGCAATATGTAGGGCACCCTTTGGTCGACGCTGTAGATTCATTTAAAATCGACCCCAGATATCCTGATATACCTTCGGATAAACCAGTATTACTCTTGTTTCCCGGGAGCAGGCGTCAGGAATTAAAAAAAATCCTTCCTGAAATGCTTCGTGCATCGAAAGCATTCAAAGAAACTCACCGACTTGTCATTGCCGGTGTAAGCCATCTTCCACGGGAGTTATATCCTGAAGAATCTGAAAACATCACAGTGATATTCGATTCACCCTATCCATTGTTTTCGATTGCCAATGCGGCTTTTGTTAAAAGCGGTACATCGACACTAGAAGCGGCACTTTTCAAGGTGCCTCAAGTGGTATGTTACAAGGCGAATCCCATTTCGGTGATGATTGCCCGATGGTTGATAGGCAGAAAAATTAAATTCATTTCATTGGTCAACCTCATTGCAGACAAGGAAATATGCCGCGAATTGATTCAGGATGAGCTGAATCAGCAAAATATGGTGGCTGAAATGAACAAGCTCATTTTCAATCAGGAAGAGCGGAACAAAATGCTTTCGGAATACGAATTGCTATACACCAAACTTGGCGGTTCAGGTGCATCGGCCAGAGCAGCCGCATCAATCATTAAAACAATTCAGCCTTGATAAAAAGTGCCTTATTTTTACTGACTTGCTTCATGATCACTCTTACCATGCACGGAAGGCAGGATGTAAGAGTTCGGATTTTCAGCGACAAGCAGTTGAAAGAAGTCAAAGTGATGATTTTTTCAGGTACATATCAGATTCAGGATAGCCTAGGCAATACTTTACATTTGTTTAATAAAAATGACAGCCTAAGAATAAAGCCCTTCGATAAAGGTTTGGTTGTTTTTACATCAAAAGACACCCTTTTCTTCGATGAGTTTTTCAAATTACGTGGTGTTGGTTTTCTCAATATTCTTCAAATTGAGGTTCCGGGCCAAAAAAGACTATATGATGACCATCTCATTATTAAACAGCATGAAAGCGGCATGCTTTGGTTGATTAATGAAGTTGAACTTGAGCACTATGTGGCGGGAGTTGTTCAAGCCGAAGCTGGCATAGCAAAAAACTCTGAGTTTTATAAGGTTCAGGCGGTAGCAGTGAGAACTTATACCATGAAAAGCCTTATGAAACATGCCGAGGAAGGATATCATTTGTGTGATCAAACTCATTGTCAAGTTTATAAAGGTCGTTGCGCCAATGCTGACATCATGCTTTCAACGTCCAAAACAGCTGGGGAGGTGATGGTTGATTCCAGCGGGAATTTGATCACGGCAGTGTTTCACAGCAATTCGGGCGGACAAACCGCTAATTCTGAAGACGTTTGGAGCAAGCCAATTCCTTATCTTCGTTCGGTCAGCGACCAGTACAGCCTTGGTCAACCAAATGCCACCTGGAAAAAGAGTATTTCGAAAAGTGAATGGCTCGAATACCTGCGCAAAAACTTCGAGTATCCGGTGCACAAACCCGAAGAAGTTGCCAAAGTAACCAACTTTAATCAGGATTCACGTCGGGCATTTCTGTCGGAAGGGATCAGTTTGCGAAAAATCAGGGAAGATTTTGGACTGAAATCCACATTTTTTAGCATCAGTGAGAGTGGCGATCAGGTAGTGTTTCAGGGAAAAGGCTTTGGACATGGAGTAGGAATGAGTCAGGAAGGGGCAATGAACATGGCGCGGCAAGGTTTTATTTATACTGACATTCTGAAATTTTATTATCTTGGCATCTCGATTACCACCCTTGACATGATTAATCAGTAGTTGCTGAATATGAATTCTTGGTCTCGGACACCTTTTGTCAGAATCATTATTCCGTTTGTAGCCGGGATTCTGATATATCGTGCCGGCTGGGAATGGGTCAATACTTCGGTTCTCACCTCTTTCGTTGTAGCTTTGATCACTGCTACCGGACTTTGGATTCTTGCATTTCCCAGATTAC
>CAZLHV010000172.1:0-6972 GCA_964559205.1 uncultured Bacteroidaceae bacterium | reverse complement strand
TATAATTTTCAACTAAGGCGTAATTGTGAACATTTCCGCCTTTTTTGTTGAAAAAATTGTTGAAAATTTACTCGTGTTAAAACTCGCTCTTGACGGGTTTTTTTACCTGAATAATGTTTAAATAGACTCGAATTGTCTTTTTTGACCATTTTGAAGACTGTATTTCACTGTAAATTAATGTGTTTTTGATGTTTTATTGATGCATCTTTCCTAAATTTGTATTGTCTAATTATTGCTTAGATTGGCTAATTGTGCGCTGTAATGAAAATGAAGGATTTGGACTTATATGGCTTCTTCCGGGGGGGGGAAGTTAATTCATAGTCAAACCGTTTAGGGGCTTCACTTCGCTTATAATCATTTTCACTCGCAACATCCAATCAAATCAAAAGGACCACACTGATATGATTGTTAGAAACTTAAGATATTGGGTATGAAAAGAGATGTTGCTCGTGATTTAAAAATGGTTGCTTCGAGGCAAGCATATGCTCATCGAAGTATTATGATTGCGCCTTTGTTCGGATTGGTGTTTTTGTTGAGTGGACTGGGGGTGAATGGGCAATCGACAATTTTCTCAGAGTCAATGGGTACTGTTGGGGGAACAACTACAATTGCTGCTCATGAGACAGCCAATGGATTTGATAATGATTCTTACACTATGACTCAAGGTGGAGCTACAAACCCAGGAGATGTTAGGGTAACAAGTGTCTCCAGTGGTTATGTAGGGGCAAGTGGCGCTGGGAATGTTTATTTTACTTCAACTAATGCTCAATATGGCTTTGCGATTGAGGGAATAGATGCGTCAAGCTATACTTCATTAACTGTTCAATTTGGCTATAGGAAAGAATCAGCAGCGTCTTTACCGACATTTGCGCTTGACTATTGGGATGGCTCTGCTTACATTAATATTCCGTTTACGTTCAATGAAGCATCAAATGCTGCTGCAGGTTGGTACTTAAGTCCGGTAATTTCGCTTCCAGTTGCCGCGCAAATAAATGGATTGAGGCTTAGGTGGGCTAAAACTGGAAGTGTTGCAGTAAGAATCGATGATATAGTTCTAAAAGGTACTTTATCATGTAGCCCTCCGGCAGATCCAGCCGGAACGATTACACCCGGAGCAAATCCCGCCTGTGGCAGTACAACACTGACTTATAGTGGAGCTGCTGCAACCATATATTGGCAAACCTCAGCGACCGGAACAAGTACAGCAAATCCAACAACAACCCCGTTAACGGTTACTACTTCAGGAACCTATTATGTAAGAACCTATAACGGTTCGTGCTGGAGTACCAATTCGCTGGCTTCGGCTGCCATCACAATTAATGCAGCTCAATCCATTACCACACAGCCAACCAATCAAACAATCAATGAACCAGCCACGGCAACTTTTTCGGTGGTGGCCAGTAATGCAACCGGTTATCAATGGCAGATTTCGACTGATGGTGGAAGTAGCTGGAGTGATATTTCAGGTGCAACCGCAAGCTCTTATACCACTGGAGCAACCACAACAGCCATGAACGGTTATCAGTATCACTGCATTGTAAGCGGTACTGCACCTTGCACCGCCCTAACTTCAAATGCAGGAATACTTACGGTTAATGCTCCTTCGGCTTTTTGCATTGACGAAGGGTTTAATGCTGGGACAACTGCACCTGCAGGCTGGTCATTTACATCAATTGGTGGTACATACACTTCAATTGGCAACTACGGTGCTTCATCTCCTTCACTTCAAATGGATGCCACAGGTGACAGGGTTGTTACAGCAACGGTATCCTCAGCATCCGAGTTAAGCTTCTGGATTAAAGGACAGGGGACAAATGCTGCATCTGCCCTTTTGGTTGAAGGCTACAATGGCGCTTGGGTGACGATCGACAATATTACAAGTTCAATTCCAACGACCGGTACGACGTATACATACAATGCAACATCTACGCCGGCATTAGCCGCTGGATTCACGCAGTTTCGATTTACTTATTCTAAGAGTGCCGGAAATCTGTCATTTGATGATGTTAAAGTTCAATGCGTTGCAGTTTCCAACACCATCACAACCGGAACTGTTTCAGCGCCGCCCTTTACGGTTACCTGTGCGGCAGGTGCTGCGGGCACAGTCACATTTACATCGACCGACGTGTTCAATTTAGGCAACACTTATACCGCCCAGCTTTCTGATGCAGCTGGCAGTTTTGCAAGTCCAGTTAACATTGGCTCGCTTTCTTCGACGGGAAATAGTGGCACCATAAATATTTCAATACCAGCAGCGACACAAACTGGTGCAGGCTATCGTATCAGGGTCGTGAGCAGTGATCCGGCCGTGACAGGCACCAGCTCGGCAGCATTTACTATTACCTTAAGCGGTGGCCCCTGTTCATGTTTTGAAATTGAAAGCATTTTGGTCGATGCCTGTGATGCAGGAAATGAAGGTCGAAACGAGATGTTCAGATTTTCTGTCGGGGCAACTCCGATCAACACGGGAAACATCACCGTAACATGGCCCAATCCTGCAAACTCATGGCAGGGCATTTGTCAGAATGCAAGTACTGCCACAACAGTTTCTGCAATCAATGCCACCATCACCGGAGGCGGGTCTTTGCTTGAACCACCCGGAGGTATCATACCGGCGGGTGCTGAGGTTATGTTCTTTACGAATACGAACTTCAATTACACCATGTTTGACTTTTCGACCCTTAACTATACTTTGTATGCTATTTTTCAATGTCCCGACAACCTCCCAGGTCACTTTGTCAATTACACTACTCCGGGACCAGTTCTCCGCACGCTGACGATGAATGTCAGTTCTTGTGGTTCTGATGCAGTTACCTACGATGCCAGTCTGCTTTATAACGGCGATGGAGCGAGAGTCGATTTTGATGTACCCGGAAATCCAACCTACTCCACATCGGGAAGTTGCACCACTGTCCCCATTTTCCCAGTTCCTGTAGAGTTGACTGGTTTTACGGCTACTTGTGGCGACAAAGAAACGAAACTCAGCTGGGTCACATTAAGCGAAACCAACAATAACTTCTTTACCATCGAATCTTCGAATGATGAAAATGCAGACTTTGTGCCTGTTGCTGTAATTCCAGGTGCAGGAAATTCAAACACTGTCATTGAGTATACCTTCGGCGATCTGAACAGCAAGAAATACTACCGACTCAAACAAACGGATTTCGATGGTCATTATACCTATTCAGGAATTATTGCATCTGATTGCGGAGTTGAGGTGCCTATGATATATCCTTCGTTGGTTTCATGTGGCGAGACCGTTCATTTTTCAGGAGAAATCGGCACCATACAGGTTTTCGACAGTTTTGGCAGGATGGTTTCCCCGCTTAGAACAGAGCAAGGGTTAGTTTTCAGTAGCCCAGGTATTTACATGGTGGCCATTCATCAGGAGCATTGGTTCCGGATCATAGTCCAGTAAAAACTGTTTTCATTTCTAAACCGCAACAATTTGTTGCGGTTTTTTTATTTTTTAACATATGTGATTTTTTTACTTTTAATGATTTTTACATCTAATTATTTTATTTAATTCAATTACAATGAGGGGGATTCTACCATTAACCATTTTTATGGCTGTTAATGTGTTTGCACATTTTGTGCAAGCTCAAAGTGTTGGCATTGCCACGACAGCCATTACACCCGATGCTTCAAGCATACTGGAGGTTCAAAGTACAACAAAAGGAGTTTTGGTGCCAAGAGTAGCCTTAACTTCAACCAATCTGGCCGGACCCGTTGCATCGCCAGCGACCAGCCTGCTTGTGTATAATACTGCTACAGCGGGGGCGGGTGCAACAGCCGTTACGCCAGGTTATTACTACAATGCAGGTACACCGGCAGCTCCCAATTGGGTTCGATTTATGAATTCTGGACGTGCATGGGAAACCATTGGCAACTACGGCACTTCGCCAGCCACCAACTGGCTTGGCACAAACGATGCACAGGATTTGGCCATTCGAACGAATAATACCGAGCGAATGAGAATCCTCAGTGGTGGAAATGTCGGTATTGGTACAACAGCTCCATCGCAAAACCTGCATGTGGTTGGAAATTCACTGGTTTCACAAATCATGTATGTTAATTCAACCGTTGGTGGTGTGATTCACTATGGAAACACTGGTTTATTTGGTCAGGCTGTTGGGTTCAATCCCGATGGGGCCAATAGCGGTGTATGGATTGAAGGGTCGAATGGCGAGGGGGGCGGCTTTTTCGCCAATGGAAACAATGCAGTGATTTGGTCGCCGGGAGATAATGACCTTTTACGGGTTTTTGACGAAGACGTTTTACCTGCCGGCAACCCATCGTTTGTAATTAACAGCATTGGGAACGTGGGCATTGCATCTGTTACCCCGACCGAAAGACTTGATGTGACGGGCAATGTACGTTTTTCGGGTGCACTCATGCCCAACAACGACCCGGGCACAAGTGGAAAAGTGCTTAAGTCGAATGGAGCCGGATTGCCTCCAAGCTGGATCAGTGCAGTAACACCCGACAATATTTACACAGTCGAAAGCACCAGTCAACTTGCGATTACCACTACCACCTTTACGGTTATTCCTGGCGAAACCATAACCATAAATGGGCTGAATGCAGGTGACCGCGTGCTGGTGTGGTTTGGGGGCAACATGTATATGGATGGAAGCGATTACAATGATGTGGATGTGGCATTGTATATCAACGGTACAATGGCAGTCGTGGGTGGTTTTGTGCGCGTGTCACTTGACAACGATTATGGCATGATCACATGGCAGAATTATTCGGCCGTTGCACGCTATAATGTGACAGCTGCAGGAAATTACACCTTCGATGTACGAGCCCGCAGGTTGCTGTCAGGAAACACCATATACATTGGTGGTAACTCAACACAGGCGTCAGAAGGCGTATTAATGGTATTTGTTTTACGAGGATAATCATTTTGCTATGAAAACACTTATTACTTTGTTTGTATGCCTGCTGCTATCGTTGCAGTCCTATGCCCAGCAGGAAAAGGAAATCACCAGGTTTAAAATGATTGAAGCCAATGTGGGACAGCTCGAAAACGGGCTTGTTATCATTTATTTTGAAGGTGAATTTAACCCAGAGGATGTATTCATTCAACTGACACCTCTTGACCATTACCAGCAGCTTTTCATAACCGATATCACCCGGAATTCATTTACCGTGAAGGATAAAAGTGGTGGTAGCGGTCGCTTTCAGTATATCGTGCTGGTAAAGAAAGTCAAGGTGATTGAGGCTGACCCTTCACAAAATGAGTGTTGTAAAAAAATACGATGCACTTGTTGCATGCGTTTGATTTATTTTTATCATTGCAGACAGAAACGCAACTTTCTGTCTGCTTTTTTTGACTGAGGGTTGTAAGCACGAAACAAAACCATATCTCATGAAAAAGACTTTCCTGTTATTTATGTCTGCTTTTCTGCTGACAGTAGTCGTTAGAGCTCAAGGGCCGAAGGCCGTTGCTTTAAATGAAAACTTTGATGCCATGGGTTTACCGTCTGGCTGGACCATCATTGATACGCTAAGCGATGGCAATACATGGGAATTTGTGGACTATTATCCGGTTTCCTACAGCCTTGACGGGAGTCCATTCGCACTGGTAAACAGCGATGCAGTTGGTGCTGTGCCCATGAGTGAACAGTTAATTAGTCCGGCACTCAACGTCAGCTCTTATACCACTGTATTTGTTGAGTTCGATCATTATTTCCGGGATTTTGGAGGTGGGGGTTCTGAAAGGGCCAGTGTTGATGTTTGGAACGGAACGGCCTGGGTGACAATTTACACCACAACTAGCACTGCCGGGGCGTGGGGTGCACCAGACCATCAGTATATCAATGCATCTGCGTATAAAAATGCAGCATTCAAGGTCAGATTTCGTTATTATGGCGCCAACAATGATTATTACTGGTCCGTAGATAATGTTAAAATCTGGGATCCACAAAACAACGACGTGGGAATACAGGCAGTGGTTTATCCCACCGATGGCTTCGACCTTTCGCCTGCTGAGACTATTGTTGCACGGGTTCGGAATTATGGGTTACAGTCACAAAATAATATTCCCGTTTCATATCAGTTGAATGGCGGGCCAGTGATTTCAGAAACACTTGATCCATCTGTAAGCGGATTTTCTGCCCTTTCACCGGGTGGATATTTTGATTTTGCCATTCCATCTCCGGCCGATTTTTCGGCATATCAAACCCATGAGCTCAAGGTATGGACCGGTCTGGCCAGTGATACCGACCATGAAAACGACACGATCGAAGTTCAAATTGTTAATCAACCTGAAGTTGTGCAGTTGACATTTGATTCTTTGCTCAATGGGACTTTTGGGGTTGAAACTGACGGAAATTATTATTATGTTTCGTTTTGGAGTGAGCCGGGAAAGTTTGGCCGCTACAGTATGAGTGGCGACTTTATCGACACCTTTCGCATCAGCGGGTTATCGGTTGGGATTCGTGATATGGCTTGGGATCCGACAACAGGTCATTTTTATGGTGGGGCGTCAACTCCCGTATTGTATGAGCTGGATCTAACATCGGCTACTCCATCGTTGATTGGACAGGTTTCGACTCCTTCAGGGGCCTCGGTTCGTTATGTGGCTTTCGACCATGTCAGAGACGGATTTTGGGTGGGCAACCTCAATGGCGACATTTTTCTGATTGAACGCAGCGGACTACAGATGACGGCTCCTGGTATTACCAATCCCATATTAAGTGCCTCGCTCACCGGATTAGGCAACCGATATGGCATTGCATTCGACGACTGGTCATGTCCGGGTGAATATCTTTGGATTTTTTGTCAGCCCACAACTCCATCAAACGTGTATCTTGCTGAGGTGGACATTTCCACAGGATTACCGACCGGTGTCAGTATAGATCTCACCACTCAGCTTACTTTCAGCGGAGCAACTCCGGCTGCTGCAGGTCTTTTTACCCATCCTGATCTGGTGAGCGGAACTGTTTCTGTTGGAGGATTAATTAC
>CAZLHV010000171.1:0-6981 GCA_964559205.1 uncultured Bacteroidaceae bacterium | reverse complement strand
GTGTAATCATGATGAGCACATGAAACTTTGGCAACATACGGCAAGTGATAGCAAATTCTGATGAAGAAGAATAAAAAAAGCCGGTTGAACCGGCTTTTGTGTATAATGTCCTAGTATTTCTTTTCTTTGATACGGGCTTTTTTGCCTCGCAAGTCGCGAAGATAAAAGATACGTGAGCGACGAACAACCCCGCGTTTATTCACATCAACCTCTTCGATGAAAGGGCTTGCGAATGGGAAAATACGCTCAACTCCAATATTGTTGGAAATTTTGCGAACTGTGAAGGTTTTGGTAGCTCCTTTACCGGAAATTTGCAGAACAATGCCCTGAAAAGCCTGAATCCGCTCTTTGTTTCCTTCAGTAATTTTATACTTAATCGTTACAGTGTCGCCGGCTTTAAATACCGGAAACTGCTTTATATTAGTAAGTTGCTCTTCTGCGTACCTGATCAGTTCTCCCTTGTTCATAGCCTGTTTGTTTACTTTTCCAAAAATGAAGTGCAAATATACGCTGTTTTTTTTACATTTGACCAAAAAAACTGAAAAAAAGTGTCAAACATAGACGAGATTATCAATTTTTTCGGTGAGGACGCCTATGATTCAATGGTACCCCCGGTTTATCAAACCAGCAATTTCAAATTCCGGTCTTTCGATCAATTCAGAGAAGCCATTGCAGACGAAGAGACCGCATTAATCTACAGCAGGGGCAATAATCCAACACTTCGTGTTCTAGCCGACAAATTGGCTCAGCTCGAAGGAAATGGCAAGGCTTTGCTGTTCTCTTCAGGCATGGGAGCCATCTCTACAGCCATCCTTTCGGCTGTTAAGGCGGGCGATCATGCCGTCTGTATCGAAGGTGCCTATTCATGGACCGAAACCATATTTCGGAAAATTCTACCGCATTATGGCATACGCGTTCAGTTTGCATCTCCCAATAACATAATCAGCTTGATTAAACCTGAAACAAAATTGGTTTTTATCGAAAGCCCCCTCACAAAAACATTTGGGCTCATCGATATTCAGTCCGTGGCCGATGCAGCTCATGCGGTTGGAGCCCTGTTGATGATCGACAACAGTTACTCAACTCCGCTCCTTCAACGACCAATGGAGTTTGGAGCCGATATCGTTCTGTATAGTGCAACCAAATACATAGGTGGACACAGCGACACTGTCGGAGGAGTTCTGATTTGTTCCGAGAAGCTTTATTCTTCGCTGTTCCACAATGAGTATCTTGCTTTTGGTGCTGTGATGAGCCCTTTCAATGCCTGGCTTTTTTTAAGAGGCCTGCGAACCCTCCCTTTGCGAATGAAGCAAATAGAAGAAACCACAAAGCAGGTGCTTCTTTTTCTCGAAAAACATACGGCTGTGGAAAAAATATTGTATCCCGGAAGCAGTTCACATGAGCAAAAGATGTTATTTCAACGACAAATGAGTGGTATTTCAGGTCTGTTCTCGGTGGTATTCAATAATAAAAATCCAAAAGCAATAGAGAATTTTGTGAATCATTTGTCCTGTTTTCAGATGGCCGTGAGCTGGGGTGGACACGAATCGCTTGTCCTCCCTTATGCCATTTGGGATGAACATAAGCAAAGCGGCATGGTACGGTTTAGCATTGGACTCGAAAATCATGAAACTTTGATTCAGGATCTTCAGCAGACACTCAAAGAGTGGATGTGATGGGTGTTGTTGAAAAAAAAACAAAATATTTTGTAATTTCATGAAAGAAATTGTATTTTTAATAAAAAAAATACAATATGAGATTATTTACTCAGCTTGTTTCAAAACTGCTGATTTTTTTCTGGACCGGCACCATGGCAGTTCATTGCATCGCCCAGTCAGCATCGTATACAACCGACGAGTATCCGTCACTTAGTTATTATAACCCAGGATCTATTGCTTTTCACCGCAATTTCTCTGCCTTTTCCACTGTGCTTTCGCAGTTTTCGTCTGCCGGCAAGCCTGTATTTTCAGCCATGAGTGGGATCGATGGCATGTTGAGCCCCCTGCGAACTGGTATCAATCTTAGTTTCAGAACCGACCAATTCGCAAATAAGGATTTTCTCAATGGATATCATATAGGTTTCTCATTCATGGCGATAACGAGAGGAGATGAAATGCTTGGGGTTGGTATTGGTTTAACATACAACACCTTGCGCTTATCGGAGTCTATAGGGTTTGGAAGGTTCGATTTGTTTCAATCCGACTCTCTCATCAATTCATTGCCAGGTAGAAGCTATTTCTGGAATGTCAATACCGGTATTCATTATCATCATCGAAGCATGTCTGCCGGGCTGTCGGTGAGGAATATACTGGCCTTTCCAACTTTTTCAGATCATGCAAAAATTAACCCGGGATTGTTTGGATCTTTTTCGAAAGAAGTGAGGTTGTTTAAAACTCTTTTTCGACCTGAGTTGGCATTTCAGGTGAAAAGCAAGTCAGTAACAGATGCGAATTTCAGATCATATATGATTAGTGATCTGGATTTTGCCGATGTCAAATTGCTTGTTCAGAAAAACGATGTAGCCGCAGGAGCAGACATTCGCTTTACAGAACAACTGGCTCCCACATTTTATATAAGCGGAGGAGTTAAATCAAATAGGATTGAATTGGCGTTATCGGCTGGTTTGATGAATATCGCCCCATCAGAAACGCAAAACTGCTTGGCCATTCTATCTCAGTTCACATTCTCTTATGCAATTGCAAGATCAAGAATGGGTCATCGATACAGACTCAAAGGAACGAGCAGGTGGTCTGGTTTTCTAGGAGGAGGCTCATACTCCAATTCAAATAGTCAGTCAGGCAGCGTAAGGAGTTCCTACGGTTATCTGTCGAATACCCCGCAGAGTGTTTCAGTGATTACAAGATTCGATGATGGAGTGAAAGGGGGGACACTTACTGCAGTTGAAGTCAATGACTTTGCGAAATGGGAATTGTGGGATGATATTTCGGCCAACGAACTTGCCAGTTCACGCTCGGTCTGGAAAATGTTTCCATCGGAACGATTTTCGGTAATATTAATCAATGCTTCAGGAGGTCCTGCCATCGATATCCCCGTATTTCTGTGCTCAGAAACTGGCGATACAATTTGGAAAAGCAGAACAGATAACCTTGGCCGAGCCGAATTATGGTGCAATATGTTTTTGCAGGATATGCAACCCAAAAGTATCATCATCATGGCCAATGATGAGGTTATGGTTACCGAGGACATTGTCCCATTTAGCCAGGGGGTGAATATTATATCTGTTCCGGTCGCATGCAAACGACCCATGGTGATCGATCTTTGTTTTGTGGTCGATGCTACCGGATCTATGGCCGACGAAATTTCTTATCTCCAGAAAGAACTGGATAATATTATTGGAGCCGTTGGTGAAGAAAACGGACAGCTTAAGGTTCGTACTGGCAGTTTGTTTTACAGATGTTATCAAAATGAGTATGTTACCCGTGTGAGTGATTTTTCTGAAGACTTTTCAAAAACACGTCAGTTTATTTCGAATCAGAATGCCGGGGAGGGTGGGATCGAAGCAGTTGAAGTTGCCTTGTATGATGCTGCTCAGAAAATGAGCTGGAGCCAAAACGCAAACACTCGACTTTTGTTCATTGTACTCGATGAAACGCCGGCATACACGCCATCAGTCATTGATTCCATGCATCAGGTTACTGAAATGCTTTCGGGAATGGGCGTACATGTGATTCCTCTTATAGCCAGTGGGGCAACACGTGATCTTGAATACCTCATGCGCTCTGTGGCCTTGGCGACAGGCGGAACATCCGTATTCCTTTCTGACCACAGCGGGGTGGGGGATTCACACATCAGCCCTGTGACTGATCAGGTCAGTGTGGAGTATCTCAATAAGCTTATTCTGCGATTGATCAGTCAATATGCCTATATCCCTTCTTGCACAGAATCTTACGATGAGGCTTATCGCCAGGCAAACGACACTTCTTATATTGAAATCGTTGTTGCTTCCAAAACAGCGTTATCTCATGATTCTGTTTTTGCCAACCCGGAGGATATGCAAGATGAAGATACGATACCAAATTTTGTTTCGGACGACACCATGACACAAAGCGATTCCTCAGCATTTGTTCAGGACTCTCTGGTGGCGACTATCCAGTATTATCCAAATCCAACTGCAGGTGTAGTGCACATTCAGACTTCTTCATCCATTATTCATGAACTATTTCTGTTTGATGCAAACCATAAAATCTTGCAGCGCATTCAAGTGTCTGACTCGGGTTATGCAGAAATTGACCTGAGTCTGTACCCGGACGGCACTTATTATTTGAAATGTAGAACTGCCGATCAATGGCATGAAGGAAAGATTGTGCTTATCCATTAATTGGATTCTTTGATTTCCCATGCCGGACGCATGACATTTGACAAGGCGCAGTGGATTGGTTCTGAACGAGTTCCGAATGATTTCTACAGTTTTATAAACTCTCTGGTTTGAATCAGCAGGTTCCCAAACTTCACATGCAGAAAATAGTGCCCTGCTGCAAGCGATTCTACGTTGAGGTTTGCTTCGTTGAAGCCGGTTACAGAAATTTGTTGGCTGTATTGCTGCAACTGACCCTGCCGATCGAAGATAGCCAATTGAAGAGTCGATTCTATTCCTGATGCATTGTTGAATGAAATGTTCAGTTGGGCATCAGTTGGATTGGGGTACATCGAGAATTGTTTTTCGTTATTGATGCAGTATACCGAAACCGACTCAAATTCCTCAAACGAACCATCGAAATCAGTTTGCATGAGTTTGTAGTAAATTGTCTTGTTTTCAGGCTTCTTGTCAGTGTAACTGTAATAGGTAACCTGATTCGTATTTCCGGCACCATCAATCCGATCGACAATTTCCCACTGACTGCCATCGTAGGAACGAAAGAGGGTGAAAAAATCATTGTTGACTTCCGATGCCGTTGCCCAGGTGATCACTACATTCGAATCCTTGCCGCAAGAAGGTTGGAAATAGAGAAGGTTGACAAGAAGTCCGCTGTAAATGGGTGCATCAGACATTATGCGACTTGCTGCTGTGGCATTGGCGCAGCTTATATTTTGCCCGTTTAATCCTGCCGGACTAAGATCGAAAATGGTGCTGCCGGTCGATTCGTCAAAACGCCAGTAGGCAAGCAACTGGTTCTCGGTTCCGCTTAGTTGATGATTTTTATACGTTTGTATTTCCGAAACGGACAAAGCTTTGCTCCAAACCGACATTTCGTCGATACTGCCATCAAATTTGCGGTAATTATTGTTGCTGTGAGCCCAAGCCCCAAGCGTGAAGTAATAGTGACTCAGCATGCCGTTGATTTGACCTGTTTTGGTCGTGCTGGCTTCAAGAACTCCGTTGACATATAGTGACATCAGTGCACCATTATATGTGGCGGCAAGATGATACCAAACACCTTGCTGAGGCGACGTGGTGCTGAAAACCATGTTCCGAGACTTATTGCCCGTGGCTCCGATCGTCGTCAGTGCATATTCAAATTTTGAATTGTCGCTGTTGTGTTGAATCCAGAAAACACCATCGTCTGCATTCAGATTGCTGTTAATGGTGGCCATATTCGACCAGCGGTTTCCAAGCGAGGGCAGGGTGTCCCATCGTACCCAAAGCATGATGGTGAGTTGATTTTGAAATCCCAAATTGATGCTTCCGAAATTTACACAGCTCGTTCCATTGTATTGCAAAGCACTTCCAGCAACATTGACCTGTGCTACTGCTAATGCAGCGGCAAACAGAGCTGTCAGAAATAATAATATTCTTTTCATGGCAAATCGTTGATGGTGATTTGTAAATTTATTCAACGACACCATGTTTCAATCAGGTACAACTACCTGAATTTCCTTTTGTGTTTTACCTGAATTATCCTATAAACCAAAGCAATAAACCAGCTGAAAAGCGCCCCTGTAACAGCCAGTGCCATGTCTTTTTGAGCATCCCATATGTCGCCCTGCTGACCATTGTAATTCTCTGCCTGAGCGGCCGGAGCGATCAGAGTCAACCACCACTCAAACAATTCATACATCAAACTGCTCATGGCAATAAACTGCCAGGCAGCAAATGCTGCTGCACCCTTATTAAACCGATACCACCGGTGAAATATTTCGCGGGCTGGTATCCAGATCAGCACTCCATAGAACAAATGAACAAACCGGTCGTATTGGTTGCGCTGCCATGCGAAACACTCCGACAGTGTTCTGCCACTAATGAATTTCCACCAGGAATCATAGGGCACATATAAATAGGTCCATTTTGCTCCGATAGCATGAAGCCAGATGAAAACAATGATGGCAAGAAAACTCAGCTGACTGAGGTTATTGCGGACAAGCACAAAGATGAGAAATGCAGCTGCAAGTACTGTGGCTGCATGATGCAGCATCATTGTTTCCGGATAGGGCGAATCGAAGCAAAAGACCAAAGTGATGATGACAAAAAGGGTGAAAAACAATGCTTTAGCTTTTCTTCCTTTTGCTTCTCCCTGCCACATGTTGTTTAGTAATTTTTAGCCTTGCGCTCGAAATAAGCCTCGGGGTGTTCACATGCAGGACAGTTTTTCAAAGCCTTTTTACCCTTGTGTACATATCCGCACTTGCGGCACATCCATTCAGTTTCTTCTTCTTCTGAAAACACTTTGCCATCTTCAATGTTTTTCAGAAGCTTTCTGTAGCGCTTTTCGTGCTCGGCTTCTACCTGTGCGATGAGCTTAAATGCCGTGGCGATTTTCTTGAACCCTTCTTCCTCAGCAATTTTGGCAAATTCAGGATACAGGTCGGTCCATTCTTCGTTTTCACCTTCGGCTGCAGCTTTCAGGTTTTCAGCGGTGGTTCCAACCACCCCGGCAGGATACGACGCTGTTATTTCAACCATACCGCCTTCGAGAAAACTAAAAAAGCGCTTGCTATGCTGATCTTCCTGCAGTGCGGTTTCTTCAAAAAACGCTGCAATCTGTTCATATCCTTCCTGTTTGGCCACTTTAGCAAATATGCGAT
>CAZLHV010000170.1:0-6996 GCA_964559205.1 uncultured Bacteroidaceae bacterium | reverse complement strand
AACGCCTTATCCTAACTTCTCGAACCACATTTTAAATCGGGTTTTAACCATCAGGGGAGCTTTGAGCTCCTTCGACATTACCCCGGACAAGCTGCGCAGAAAAGCAGCGAAATGAGATTGTGATTTGAGTGTTGGTTTGGCAATTTATTATCGTATAAATGCAAATCTTTTCCTAATTTTGAAATGACAAATGAAGTTAATTTGATGAATGGAGATATTACCCATGGAAAACCCTGTTGATAAAACAAAAGAACTGACGGCAAAAGTAAGCCTTGTCAACGAGCGCTTACATTTCACTGGCCATGTGGATGGCAATGATCCGATATCCATTGACTATATCGCGCCTCTGGGCGACAATTTAGGATACACCTCGCTCGAACTCTTTCTTTTGAGCCTGTCGAGCTGCGTGGGAAGTGCCATGCTGGTCTTTTTGAGAAGAATGCAAAAAACAATCAGCGCATTTGAAATTTCGGCCACAGGTGAACGGTTCGAAGAACATCCAACCGGCTTTAAGCGCATTGTGCTAAACGTCTGTATCACATCACCCGATGTGGAGGAAAGCGATCTGAAAAACATTGTCCAACTTGCCGAGGAAAAATATTGCCCGGTGTGGTCGATGATGAAAGATACCGTTGCCCTGGAATTTATTTACACCATCACAAAATAAACGCAAAAAACTTGCTTGGGTGCTTGGGTGAGGGCTTGGAAAACGTTGATGACTAAACGTGAATGATTACAATAATATTTAAAGAATTCAACATGAATTAAATGAGAAATGGCCGCACTCTGAGCGTTTACCAGAAGTCACAAAATGGACCTTTAACCGTTTGGGGTTTGACATGATATTGTGTGCCCATTACGATTCTTATTTATTGCAAGCCAAGTTACATGTAACATATGTACATATATATTAACAACCTTAATTTCAGTTGATTAGGTTTGTCAGTTGAAAAGTATGCTTGATTGTTGAGAAAAACGACTTTGCTTTTAGACCACACCATCATAATTTTGTCTTTCAATGCATGGCAAAGAAAGGAGGTCAAATGATGTAAAACTACCCGATCAATAAAGGTGACTATAGTTACTAACAATTAAAAAGCCGCTGCGCCAACAGCGGCTTTAGATAACAAGAACAAATTGTTCTTTAAGAGAAGACAAATATAGAAGTAATTCTATTATAAGAATTAAGTTTTACAACTTGTTTTCAACCATTGTTTGTTGTTGAAATCTCGCTGTTGTTAGTCATGTTAATAATCGGTTGGTAGTGCAGATGCGAATGTATTTCGTTTGTCACCCATTTGCAAGACTAACACAAAACACAAATAAAAAATGAATAATATCAATTTTGCAGAAATTCATACTGCAACCGCTAGAAGAAAA
This sequence comes from uncultured Bacteroidaceae bacterium, assembly GCA_964559205.1. Classification (GTDB taxonomy): domain Bacteria; phylum Bacteroidota; class Bacteroidia; order Bacteroidales; family DTU049; genus GWF2-43-63. Next base: position 5,616 of record CAZLHV010000170.1, on the reverse strand, counting down.
ACAGAAATCCTACTAATGGACCATGCAGATCCTCGTAATCTTTCAAATGTTGCAAGTGCAATTGCTTGTTTGAGAAAGTATGTTGTAAATGGGGAAACCCTTGAGATAATAGAGAATGGGATTTCTGAATTGGAAAATCGAGAATGTTCAACATGGAAATCTTTGATTTCAAATAATAGCAGCATTGGTGTACTTAAAGCCTTTGCAAAAATGAGAATCCAGAGGCCTCTTTTTCCAGAGGCAATTTTCGAAATAAGTTGTAAAAGACAACCATTCTTCATTCAGGATTTGCGAATCAGCGTTTCTCCAAAAGTGGTTTTCTATGTAGAAAGACCAGACGGTTTGCATGCTGGTGGTTTTGTTTTCAGAACTACGAAGAGTGGATCGTTTGGCGTTGAAAATTGTAGAATTGCTTCGCTTCTATTGGAAAAACATCTGACAAATGCTTTGTTTAGCACATTTTATACTGTCGACAAAGACCTCTGCTTTTGCGTTGACCCAATCAACAACTGCTGGGCATCATCCCCACACGATGAAGCCCCTTACAACGCCATCATTGAGGATACATACCGAATGATTACGCAGCAGGACAATCAGGCGGCGTAGTTTGAGTTTTGTTTTACTTCAAAAGGTGCTTATTCGAGCACCTTTTTATTTTTATTATGTAAAAGAATTTTATATTTTTGTGATTCGCCAATCTGCAACATGGATAAAAAAGCACTTTCGGAAAGGGATATTTGCTCGAAATTCATAACTCCGGCTTTAGTAAAGGCGGGTTGGAATCTGCAATCTCAGATACTTGAAGAAGTATCATTCACTGATGGAAAAATCTATGTACGCGGAAGAATGACTGCCCGGGGTGAGCGTAAAAGGGCTGATTATATTCTGTATTACAAGCCTAACATTCCAATTGCTATTATTGAAGCCAAAGACAACAAACATACCGTTGGCGCAGGGATGCAGCAAGCTTTGGAATATGCACGAATACTCGATATTCCGAGTGTTTTCAGCAGTAATGGCGATGGTTTTGTTTTTCACGACCGCACTGCCACTGAAACCAATATTGAAACAACTGTTTCGCTCGATGACTTTCCGACACCGGAGCAGCTTTGGGAAAAATACAAGAAATACAAAGGCATTTATTCAGCGGCTGCTGAAAAAATAGCCCGACAAGAGTACTTTACCGATGGTAGCGGTCGTAAGCCCCGATATTATCAGCAAATTGCCATCAATAGGACTGTTGAAGCTATTGCTGCTGGGCAAAACCGCATTCTGCTGGTTATGGCCACAGGCACCGGAAAAACATACACAGCTTTTCAAATCATTCATCGACTGTGGAAAAGTGGTGCGAAAAAGCGTATCCTTTTTTTAGCCGACCGAAATGCGCTTATTGATCAAACCAAGCGCGGCGATTTCAAATATTTTCGCGACAAAATGACGGTGGTGAAACATCGCATGGTCGATAAAGCCTTTGAAATTTATCTGGCGCTTTATCAAGGGCTCACAGGTAATGATGTCGATCAGAATATTTACAAACAATTCAGTCCCGAGTTTTTCGATTTGATTGTGGTGGATGAGTGTCATCGTGGGAGTGCACGCGACGATAGTGCCTGGCGCGAAATTCTTGAATACTTCAATGCCGCTACACAAATTGGCCTTACTGCAACGCCACGCGAAACAGACACTATCAGCAACAGCGAGTACTTTCACGAACCTGTGTACACCTATTCGCTCCGACAAGGAATCGAAGACGGATTTCTCGCACCTTATCGGGTTGTCAGAATTGGTTTAAACATTGATCTGGAAGGTTGGAGGCCACCTCAAGGATACAAGGACAAAAACGGCAACGACGTTGAAGACCGGATTTATAACAGAACCGACTTTGACAGAAGTATCGTTATTGAAGAACGAAGAAAAATTGTTGCTGAAAAAATCTCTGAATTTCTGAAAGGTTATAACCGTTACGCTAAAACAATTGTTTTCTGCAGCGATATTGAACATGCCAATGTCATGACTTCATTACTTCGGAATGAAAACACCGACATTGCCGCTGATCAATACAAATATGCCATGCAAATCACCGGCGACAACGATGAGGGTAAACGTGAACTCGACAATTTTATTAATCCTGAAGAAACATTTCCGGTGATTGCGGTTACATCGGAGCTTATGACAACAGGCGTTGATGCTCAAACCTGTAAAGTGATTGTACTCGACAGCGAGATTAAGTCGATGACTAAATTCAAACAAATTATTGGACGTGGCACTCGTATTCGTGAGGATTTTGATAAAATGTACTTTACCATTCTCGATTTCCGTAATGTGACTGATTTGTTTGCTGATAAGGAATTTGACGGGGATCCGATTCGTGTGAAACCTTTGGTTCAGGAAGCCGATTTGAGCCATATTATTAGCGAGGAGGAAAATGATCCTACACCTGTTGTTGATGAATTGACAGGCTTCGTCATTGATCTGGAAAAAAGGTACAATCCAATAACGATAGAAACGAGCAAAGCCACTGTGCACGAGCCACGAGAAAAGATTTTTGTCAATGGCATTGATGTAGCCGTTCTTGTGCGAAGAGATATGTATTTTGATCAGAATGGCAGACCGATTACTACAAGCTTACAGGATCATACACGAGAAATCATCAAAGGGAAGTTTACTTCGCTTGATCAATTTATCAAAGGATGGAATGCGGCAGAACATAAAGATGTTTTGATTGAGGAACTTAGGCAGCAGGGAATATTGGTTGAAGCATTGGAAAAAGCCGTTGACCGCAAAGTTGATTTGTTCGACCTTATTTGCCATGTGGCCTATGACCAGCCACCACTTACACGTAAAGAACGAGCCGACAATGTGAAGAAAAGGAATTACTTTACCCGCTTTGGTGAACAGGCCCGCAAAGTACTCGAAGCTTTGCTCGATAAATATGCCGACGAAGGAATCGAAGACATGGAAAGCATGGAAGTGCTCCGTGTGAAACCGTTTGACGAACTAGGGTCGCCTGTTGAGATCATTGGCATCTTTGGGAGTAAAGAAAGCTATCTCAAAGCAGTGAAGGAATTGGAAAACGAGCTTTATAAATCAGCAATTTGATTATGACAAGCGAAGAATTACAGTATCTGTTGCTACAACTAAAGGATTTGCCTAAAGAATGTGAATGGGCGGAGTTCAAAGTAAACAATTCCAATCCACAGGAAATTGGTGAATATATTTCTGCTTTGAGTAATAGTGCATGTTATCACAAACAACAATATGGTTATTTGGTTTTTGGGATTCAGGATGGTTCTCATCGGCTGGAAGGGACTGATTTTCATCCTTTGTATGAAAAGAAAGGAAATCAGGAGCTTGAAAATTGGTTGGCCACCCAACTAAATCCAAGAATTGATTTTAATATTTATGAGTTTACATATAACGACAAGCATTTTGCATTATTTAGGGTTAGCGCAACTCAGAATACTCCTGTAAGTTTCAGGGGTGTGCCTTTTATTAGAATTGGAAGTTACAAAAAACCACTGAAAGATCATCCGGAAAAAGAAAGGGCAATCTGGAACAAATCAGTTAAGTGTATTTTTGAAAATGCTATTTCCAAGGCGAAAATTTCTGAAGAGGAAATATTAATGCTCCTTGATTATCCTGGCTTTTTTGAAATGATGAGCTTGCCTTTGCCTGAAAACCGCAATGGAATTATTGAACGAATGATTCAATATAGGCTCATTGTACCCAATCAGAATAAATTCGATATTACAAACCTTGGGGCGATTCTTTTTGCTAAAGACATTGAACAATTTGATAGCATTGGTCGCAAAGCAATGCGCGTAATTGTTTATGACGGGAATAACAGGGTGAAAACAAAAAAAGAGCAAACCGGGAAAAAGGGCTACGCTATTGGATTTGAAGGACTGGTGAAGTTTATTAATGATTTGTTACCCTCCAATGAAATTATTAATAAAGCTCTTCGCAAAGTAGTTCCCTTGTATCCACCATTAGCCATTCGGGAACTTGTTGCCAACGCTATTATTCATCAGGATTTTGCAATAAACGGCGCATCTCCCATGATTGAAATCTTTGATAATCGGATTGAAATTACAAATCCCGGGAAACCGCTTATTGACCCCATGCGTTTTGTTGATCACAGCCCTGAAAGCAGAAACGAAATTCTTGCGCGTTTTATGAGACAACTGAATATATGCGAAGAACGAGGTAGTGGCATAGATAAAGTTGTTTTTGAATGTGAATACTATCAACTGCCAGCTCCCGAGTTTATCGTTGGCGAAAATTATACTCGGATAATCATGTTTAGCTACAAGAAACTCCGTGAATTAGATAAACGAGATAAAGTCAGAGCTTGTTATTTACACGCCTGCCTTAAATATGTTTCTGGTGAACACATGACCAATCAAAGCCTTCGTGAGCGATTTGGAATTGCAGAACAAAACTATCCAATGGCTTCTAGAATAATTGCCGATGCTTTATCTGCTGGACTAATTAAAGATTTTGATCCAGATAGTAAATCGAAAAAATATGCAAAATACGTCCCTTTCTGGGTTTAATCACTTCACTTTGACTGTTATGGACAATATGGCCATTTCCAATAAATTCTTATGTAACGGTTATGTAACTTTTAGACACTACGAATCACATAATGTGTTGTGTGTAAGCTTTATATCTCAGCATTTTTGTGTAACTAAAGAACCACTACAATGAACATTAAGTCTTTTTCAATCAAATTCTTATGTAACGGTTATGTAACTATCACACTCTTTGATTTACTTAACACAATGTATATCAACTGTATAAGTAACTATAGTTATGTAACTAACGAAGAGAACACAACATCTACTTTTTCAATTTCCACTCCATGAGCAACATTTCAGGCATATTAGCAAGCATTCGAACCATCATGTGGCAAGACACTGGCCTCAACGGCGACGCCCAGCGTATTGAACAATTGGGATGGATGCTTTTTCTTAAAATATTTTCAGACAAAGACCGCGAGCTGGAACTCATGAGCGACGATTATAAATCACCCATTCCAAAACAATTTCAATGGATCCGCGAAAAAGGAAACTGGGCCGGCGACGATGAAGGCATGACTGGGGACGAACTTCTCGAATTTGTTGACCGCCAACTCTTCCCGGCGCTGCGCAATATTGATCTGAGCACAGGAAACGGACGGGCACTCATTGTGCGCGAAGTATTCGAAGGTAACAACAACTACATGAAGAGCGGCATCAACATTCGCAAAGTGTTGAACAAACTCAATGAAATTGATTTTAATATTGCCAAGGAACGTCATGCATTCGGCGAATTGTATGAATCCATTCTAAAGGATCTGCAGAGTGCCGGAAAAAGCGGAGAGTTCTATACACCACGCGCCATTACACAGTTTATTACAGATGTAATCAACCCGAAAAACGGTGAAAAAATTCTCGACCCCGCCTGCGGCACCGGTGGTTTTCTCACCTGTGCCATAGAACATCTAAAAAAACAGGCAAAAAATGTAGAAGACCGAAAGGCGCTTCAGGACAACGTTTTCGGGTGGGAGTACAAACCGCTGCCCTATTTACTTGCAACAACCAATCTGATACTGCACGATATCGAAGTGCCCAA
>CAZLHV010000169.1:0-7041 GCA_964559205.1 uncultured Bacteroidaceae bacterium | reverse complement strand
GGTTCTTGTATCGAATATGATACCCGGACTAAAAATCCACGGAGTAATAATGAGCATTACACCAATGCCCCCTAAAAGAAAACCAGCAATAGCTTTGTGAAAAAAATTTGACTGAAGCGCAAACCTCGACCAGAAATAATCGTAAACCATGCTGAACGATAACAGCAATGCAATATTCTGGATCAAACTGACGAAAAACGTTTCGTTCATTGGTGTAATATTACATAAGACCGGACAACCCAAAACAGGTAAAAATACCTGATTTATTTCTGCTTGCCCAGTTTCTCTTCAAGCTCTGCAATGCGGTTCTTCAATTCAACCATTCTTATTTCCCTGCCCACAAACAGCTTGTTCATTCGTGACAATTCCGAATTTTTAGTTTCGAGTTCGGCAGTTCGCTCTCTAACCTTTTCATTAAGCTGAGCATTAAGTGTTTCAAGCTCTTTCAGTATTCGCTGTCTTTCTGAAACATCGCGAGTAACCCCATGAAGTCCGATTAAATCACCACCATTATTAAAAAACGGAGTGATCAGCAGCTCTCCTGCTTTTACTGAACCATCCTTACAGCGATATTCAAGCACGAGCGTTTTGTTATAGTCCTTGGGTACCAATCGCAAATGTGAGTAAGTATTAATTTCCTGCTGAAGCACGGTTAAGGCCGTTCTTGCAGAATCTGACGTGAAACGATCCTGTATGCTTTGTCTCAGATACTCCTCCTGCGAAAAACCGGTAAACTTTTCAATAGATGGAGACACGAATAAGCTTCTGCCTTGCAAATCCATGAGCCATACCACATCCGATGCTTTTTCTGCAATGAGTTTATACTTTTCCTCACTTTTCATAAGCTTTTCCGAAAGCTCTCGTAATTGTGTAACATCCTGATTTACTATAACTGCCGCTTCGACATTATTGTTTTCATCCAGAACAGGGGCGCAACTGTTCAAAATAATTCGCTTCACTCCATCAAATGCATCAATTTCGAGCAGCTCGTCGAGCGTGGTTTCTCCATTTTCGATCGCTTTTACCAGAGCCCATTCCGTTGGCTGTACAGGCTGGCCATCCGACAGGCGTTTTGCTTTAAAAACACCATAATCTTCGGGCGAGACCAAGGGTTCTGCACCCCAGAGTTTCCGACCCACAGGATTGCTGCGAATCAAATGACCTTTTCCATCTGAAATCCATAAACCAATCGGAAGAACATCGAAAATTCGATCAAGTAAATGTTCACGTCGTCTAAGTTCAATTTCAATTGTTTTATGACCTGTAATATCCTGTGCGATCCCGGTCAGTAAAACGGGTCTGCCCTCAGCATCGTTCATAAGCTCGCCTGCTTCGGCATAAATGTATCTGATTGAGTTATCAGGCAAAACAATACGATACTCAAGTGGCTCAGGTCGTTTAAGCTGTGTCACTTTCGCGTTCGACTCTTCAATTTTATCACGATCCTCGGGATGAATAATTTGGCTGATTACATCGCTCAGATTTCCGGTAAACTGCTGACGATCCACCCCGAAAATACGACACATTTCGTCGGACCATTCAACGCGGTCTTCCTGAATATACCATGTCCAGCTGCCCAAGTGAGCTGTTTCCTGGGCTTTTTTTAATGTAGCTTCTGATTCTTTAATTCTTAATTCCTGCTGGTGTAAATCAGTGATATCACTCAACAAGTTCAATGTGGCAGCATTCCCATTCCATTCAATCAGATTTGAGCGAATCCAAACATGACGAATTTCGCCATCAGATGCAAGGATCCGAAATGAATATCCCGTTTCAACCGGCTCTCCGCGCATGCGGCGGGTGTATTTGTCCATAACCATTTGCCTGTCATCGGGATGAATATACTGAATGAAATCGCTGTCAATAAGTTGCTTTTCTGTCCTTTTCAACATTTGACACATGGCAGGATTTACAAAACGAAACTCGCCATCCTGCGCAATGAGTATTCCCTCTGCAGCATTTTCAACAAGAGCACGATATTTTGCTTCACTATCACGCAAACGATCACTCGCTGTTTTTTGTTCCTGGATATTGCTGACAATGGCTAAAATCTGTTGTTTCTGAGCAATATGAACCACCTGCACTTCAACATGAACCCAAAACAACTCTCCGCTGCGCATTCGTGCCTGCCAGTCAAACGATGCCATTCTGTTTTTTAACACCTGCGCTAAATAGTTTTTTACAGCAACATCAGCATTCTGATTATTATCACTGCTCAGCAACGAAAATCCAGCCCTGATAATTTCATCCTTTTGCCGATAACCAAACATCTTGAGGGCAGTTTCATTACAATCAATAATGTTAAAGTCATTGTCATGAATAAATACGGCAAAACTCGAGGCATTAAAAATGGTTCGAAACTTTTCTTCATTTTCAAAAATCTGCTTTTGGGATGACACCAAATCGGTAATATCGCGAATGAGACCTGTTAAACGTCGCGACTTGCGATTAATAGCCGTTTTAACCTCCAGTATCCTGTTGTTTAGCGTGATCTGAAACGGTGGTATTTCTTTTCCTGACACCAACGCGGTCAACATGGGTAGCACACTTTTTAGCTGCTGTGCCTGCAAAAACTGCTTCGACACCTGTAAAATATTCCTACCGACAATGTCCTTCGATGGCACCCCCAAGATTTTCTCAAGTGCAGGATTGATCTGAATCACATGCCCGTTCAGTGTTGTGTAGGCAATGCCATCCGAAATCGTTTCAAAAATATCCGATAAAGTTTCTCTGCTTTGAAAAACCAAATCGGCAGCCGCTTTCTGGTCGGTGATGTCTCTGATTAACAATAAATACCCGGCAATGCTTCCCTCGGTGTCAAACCAAGGCGTAATCAGGCAGTCGAGATTAATCAATCCTGATTTTGATGTGGGATAAAGCTTTTTCTTATGAACCAGATCGAAATCAAATGTAAATTCATAATGAACCACTTCACCTCTTCGTAAGCGATCAAGGGCATCGACAGGGATATTCGGTTCCTTAAAAAGGCTGAACCCAAGAACATCGTCGGATGACTGAAGTCCGAAAATTTCCTCACCAGCTCGGTTTATGTGTATCAGTTTTCCATCAGCACTATATATTTCAACGCCTACAGGCGATTGTTCAAAAATTCCTCTAAACTTGGCTTCACTTAGATGCAGTTTCTGACTGGCATCATACGCTGCTGAAATGTCTTCAACAGTGATAAACCACAATGGAGCCTGCGATTCTGAAACCTCATCAAGGAGCCGGGCGCCTATTCTTGCCCTGAACCGCTTTCCGGAAAAAGTGTTCATCCACAGTTCGATGGAGGTTATCACACCCGTTTTCCTCACCTCCCGCAAGAAAAGATAAAACTCATCCTGCGAATCAGCCGCAATGTATCGTGTTATTCTTCGTGTTTTCTGTTCATCGCTCTTGCATTCAGTGATGTTGCAAAAGGTCGCATTCAATTCAACGATTTCATAATGGTCGGTCATGACCACATAACCTACCGGGGCCTTGTCAAATAAATCAGCATACTTCTGTCGGTTGTTTTCGAGCTCCACATGAGTTCGTATCAATTCATCGTTTTGATACTCCAGCTCAATCTGAAAGATACTGAGTTCCTCAACCAGTTCTTCGAGGTTTCGCGTATAGAGCGATTTATCGAGCACGCCGCGTTGGGCAAGCAACTTTTCGGCCTTCAAACGTAAATTCTGACTACGATCTGCCATACATTATAAACTTTAATGATTACATCCCTACAAAAAGAAACACAACGATAAAAACACTTTACATCTCGCTGAAAAGGGTATATACCTGAAAAGCTTTTTTCGAACCGGCCTTGAATAATGGAATGGCTGTGATGGTAATCCAAACATGCTGTTTCCGCTTTGGATGATAAACCCCCATTGTCACATTACTGACAGTTTTTCCGGTTCTCAGCGCAACCATCGAGGGGTGCTTTTCTCCCGGAAATGGTTTGCCATTTTGATAAATGGCCTTCCAGTCATCATCTTTTGATGTGCGGTCAACCAACACCGATCTGCTTCGGCCAAGAATCTCCTGCGCGGCAGGATTTGCATCGAGAATTGAACCATCCGCATTCTGATAAACAACCCCATGCGGCATGCTTTCAAACAACAATCTAAAGCGGTCATCGCTGATGATGCGCTCATCGATAGCATCATTCTTATCCTGTAAAGCAAACATTTCGTCTGATACATTCATCACGATACCACTTAGCAGAACAGGCTTGCCGTTTTCATCACATTCAACAACCCCTCCTTTATCCTTATACCACAAATAATTGCCATTTTTCGCTTTTATCCGATAGATCACTTCGTAAAATGGCTTTATGCCTGACAGATGATCACGCATCGCATTCATGGCTTTGTCATAATCATCGGGGTGAATGAGTGCTGTCCACCCCTCAAAACCCGGCCGAAGTTCACCCGGGGTGTACCCCAGCATGGCAAACTTTGCTTCACCTGCCCGCACTTCATTGGTCTTATAATTCCATGTCCACCAGCTCATCTCACCCATTTTCAGCGCAGCATCGAGCCTTTGAGTCAAACTATCCACCTCGTCCTGGGCAATTTTTAACGTATTGATTTCGATAAAAGTCACAATGATGCCATCGATGGCATTTTCGATGGTTCGATACGGCCTGATTCGCATCAGATACCAGTTTCCTGCATTGTCACGCACTTCCTTGTCTATTGGATGTATGGTGTCAACCACTTCAAAAAGATCAATTATGAAGCCTTTATAAAGATGCTCAAATGAAAAATGATGTACGGGACGCCCCAGATCACCCGGAAGAATATTGGTGAGCCTGCTGCCAAGATCATTAATTTTTCTGATGGTGAGATTACGGTCTAAAAACAATGTGCCGATATGTGTATTTTTCATCAAATTGTCAATGTCGGCATTGAGTTCAGTTAATTCCTCAATTTTCTTCAGGTGCTCCGAATTAACTGTATATAACTCCTCATTAACCGACTGCAACTCTTCATTGGTGCTTTGCAGCTCCTCGTTCGATGCAATCAGCTCCTCGTTGCTCGACTGCAGCTCTTCGTTACTGGTTTCTAGCTCTTCGACGGTTGCCTGAAGACTTTCGCTTTTGAACTGCAAATCGCGCTCCAGCTCTTCAATACGCTCAATGTATTCCTGCACCTGCTTTCCACTGACGATCTTTCCAGTGGTTTTTTTCTTCTCAACCACATCGTTTTCTTCAAATGAAATCAGATAGGCAACGTCACCGCTCCGGCGATTGAGCAGTTTCCGCACCGAAATGGTGAGCAATTTATGATCATCAAGTGGATGAGCAATGTTTTCCATTGACACTTTTGGCTGCGGCTTACTTAACATTCGTCTGAACATGCTGCTGACTAAAACGCTCAGGTTTTTTGGCAGCATCTTCAACAGATTGGTACTCATGGCTCCCTGTGGCAAAATGACGTAGGGCGGCACTTTATGAATCACATGCAAAATATTGATGTTTTCATCCACCATCACCGAGGGAGGAACAAAATCGTTTACTGCTTCACGTAAAACTTCGTCAAGCGAATGAACATTCGACTTTGGCAGGTCCGTGTCCTGCAGACGTGTTCGGGCTTCGGTCAATGCACGATATCCGCTGTTGAAACCATACACCTCGGCTACTTTGGTACGAAAGCCACTTTTGTATTTGAAAATTTTATACTTACTATCAATGACTGAAAAACCATCGCTGAGTTTTCCGAGCGACTCGCTGCTTCCAAGAAACAAGAAAGATCCTTCAAGCAGCGCAAGATAAAACATGCTGATGATTTTTGCCTGCACTTCGTTTGAAAGATAAATCAGTACGTTTCGGCATGAAATGAGATCGAGCTTCGAAAAAGGCGGATCCTGCAAAAGGTTGTGACGGGCAAAAACCACCATCGAACGGATGCTTTCGTTTACCTGATACTCATTGTTCTTACGGTTGAAGAACCGGAGAATTCTTTCAGGACTTACATCAGTTGCGATGCTGAGCGGATACAGGCCATTGGCAGCATACTCGAGTGCCGAAACACTGATGTCGGTTGCAAAAATTTTCACCTCACGGTTAATTTTATGCAAGGTCATGTATTCTCTTACCATTATGGCAATGGAATATGCTTCCTCGCCTGTTGAACAACCGGCAACCCAGATGCGAATACTTCCTGAATGATCGGCACTGCTAAAAATGGCAGGAATCACCGTGTCGGAAAGTTTCTTCATGGCCTGTTCATCTCTGAAAAAACGGGTAACACCAATCAGAAGATCATTGAAAAGAATGTCAACCTCCCGCGGATTCTCGGTGATGAACTTTACGTAATTTTCAAGACGGTCGATGCCATTAAGGCTGATGCGCTTTTCAAGCCGTCGTATGATGGTGTTGTCCTTGTATTGCGAAAAATCGACGCCTTTGGTGCTGCGAATGATTTCAATGATTTTCGAAAGCTGAGTTTCGTTTTTGCTAATTTCCTTTTCAATTTGCAGGTTCTTTTGTATCAGCGGATGCTTGATGTAATTGGCCAACTCTTCGGCCAAACGGTTCGGGGGTAAAATAAAATCGACCATGCCTGTCGATATAGAACTGCGGGGCATTCCTGCAAATTTGGCACTCTGATCGTCCTGCACCATCGAAATGCCACCAGCCTCTTTTATGGCTCTGATTCCCAGTGCACCATCACTGCCTGTTCCTGACAGAATGATGCCAATGGCGTTTTTCTCCTGATCTTTTGCCAAAGACCTTAGAAAAATATCGATCGGCAGATTCAGGTTGCGGCCAGGCGCTTGCTCCGTAAGCAATAACACGCCTGACATAACCGTCATGTTCATTTTTGGAGGGATGAGATAAATGTGATTCTTTTCAATGCACATTCCGTCCTCAACTTTACGAATGGTCATTCTGGTGTGGCGGGCCAGCAGTTCATCCATCAGACTTTTATAATCAGGACTTAAGTGCTGAACAATCACAAAGGCTGCCCCAACATCGGCAGGCATGTATTTGAAAAATTCCTGCAGCGCCTCGAGTCCGCCGGCAGAGGCTCCGACGCCCACAACCGGAAA
>CAZLHV010000168.1:0-7118 GCA_964559205.1 uncultured Bacteroidaceae bacterium | reverse complement strand
CATGAAAAAGCTTCAACAATTTGGGTCATTCCCTTTTACGCACAGCAATTTGATTGAATTGCTGAGGGATTACAATTCGCCAGGAGACAAAATATCGACTTTACTAAAAAATGGCGACATCATCTCATTGAAGCGAGGTTTATACATAAACGCCCCAAAATATCGTACCTCAATGGTCGCGAAATTTCAGCTTGCAAATGTCATTTACGGTCCTTCATATGTGTCGATGGAGTCGGCTCTTTCTGAATACGGATTCATACCGGAAGGCGTTTTTTCAACCAGATCAGTTACATTAAAAAGAGGCAGGACTTTTATCAATAAACTGGGGCGGTTTGAATATTTTCATAGTCCTGAAAAGTATTATTCAATCGGAATTGGGATAAGCAGCCGACAAAATGAGGGGTCATATTTGCTCGCTTCGCCTGAAAAGGCGCTATGCGATAAAATTATTTTTTCGAAAAATTCAGCGATTCAATCTGAAAAAGAGATGCTGAATTATCTGGAGGATGATATGAGGCTCGATTTTGATTTGCTTAGAGATATTGATATATCGGTTATTAAGCTGTGTGCGGCTGCAGGAAGAAAAAAAGCGCTTTTAGAGTTGGTGCTGAAAATAGTTTTTAAATTAAAGGGATGAGTTTATTAAATGAAATGATGTTGCAGCGCAATCCATCAGATGAAAATGAATGGAAGCTGGCCATGCGCGAAAGTATGCAGGTCATTGCACTTGCAGGTCTGCATCGTGGAAACTTTTTTAAAAATGCCGCATTTTATGGAGGTACATGTTTAAGAATATTCCATGGTCTGGATCGTTTTTCCGAAGATATGGACTTTTCTTTATTGCATGCCGATGAAAAATTTTCGCTTGAAAAATGGTTTGATGATTTACGGCTTGAGTTCAAAGCTGCTGGGACAAGCATTGAAATTGAGCGAAAGAATAAAACCAATAAATCCTTTATAGAGTCAGCATTTCTGAAATCCGATACTAATGAATACGCATTGCATCTTAAATCGGAGAAGCAATTGAAAGTTAAAATTGAAGTTGATATAAATCCACCTTTAAAGTTTACAACAGAAAACAAACTCCTTTTGCAACCTTTTTCATTTTTTGTGCAATCCTTCACATTGCCATCTCTTTTTGCCGGGAAGATGCATGCATTACTTTTCAGAAGCTGGAAAAACAGAGTAAAAGGAAGGGACTGGTACGACTTTGAATGGTACATCAGAAACGGTGTTGCGCTTGATCTGCAACATTTCAATGAGCGTTCTTTGCAAAGTGCTCATTTAGACAGTAAAGTCGACAAACTCCAGCTTCAGAAACTTTTGATTCAAAAAATCGGATCGATGAATTTTAACTCTGCTAAAGATGATGTTGGGCCTTTTCTTAAATCATTGGACAGTCTTGAAATTTGGTCGTCAGATTACTTTATTGCATTGGTGGAGAAATTGAAAATTACATAGTAGAAATCTCTTCTGCCTTTGAATAGGACGGAATCAGAAAAATTGATTTTCTTTTTCTGTGCTTTCTCCAAATTTTCCTTACGTTTGCGCAAATATTCAGTTTCTGATGAACTTCAGGGATTTAATTCGGCGGAAATCAGTTGCTTCGATGCTGGCCAAGCACGAGGCCGAGGGTCAGCCCATGAAACGTTCGCTGGGCGTCATGGATCTCACCGCATTGGGTATTGCGGCCATCATAGGGGCGGGAATTTTCAGCACCATTGGCAATGCTGCCGCCGCCGGAGGCCCTTCGGTGTCGCTGCTGTTTGTGATTACGGCCATTGCATGTGGTTTGTCGGCCATGGCCTATGCTCAGTTTGCAAGCTCCATACCCATCAGCGGAAGCGCATACACCTATGCCTATGCAAGTTTTGGAGAGCTGATTGCTTGGATTATCGGATGGGACCTGATTATGGAATATGCCATAGGAAACATTGCTGTAGCCATTTCGTGGAGCGATTATTTTACAGGTTTCCTGAGTGGATTCGGATGGCATATTCCTTATTACATGACGGTGGACTGGCTCAGCGCTTCGCGGGCACACGAAACGGTGTCGCAGTTGCTGGCTTCCGGTACGCTGTGGGATAGCATTGATGCGCCTTTGCGCGATGGGTATCTGGCCTGGAAAAGTGCCCCGCAGTTGTTTGGAGTAAGACTGATTGCTGATATTCCGGCTTTCAGCATTGTGGTATTAATTTCCACGCTGGTGTTTCGGGGAATCAGAGAATCGAAAATCGCCGGTAATCTCATGGTGGCGCTGAAAATCATCATTCTCATGGTGGTCATTGCCATTGGTGCATGGTATGTCAACCCCACCAACTGGTCGCCCTTCGCTCCAAACGGATTTGCCGGGATGATGCAGGGCGTGGCGGGAGTGTTTTTTGCCTACATAGGCTTCGATGCGATCAGTACAACTGCCGAAGAGTGTAAAAACCCTAAGCGTGACCTGCCCCGTTCCATGATTTATTCCCTCATCATTACAACGGTGATTTATGTCATCATTGCCCTTGTGCTGACGGGCATGGTGCATTACAGCGAGCTGGGTGTTGGCGATCCGCTGGCTTATGTATTCGAGAAAGTGGGATTGACCCGCCTGAGTGGCATCATTGCCTTTTCAGCGCTGATAGCCATGGCCGGCGTGCTGCTGGTATTTCAGGTCGGACAGCCGCGCATCTGGATGAGCATGAGCCGCGACGGATTACTTCCCCGACGATTTTCGAAACTGCACCCGAGATATCAAACGCCTTCGTTTAGCACGGTGATCACAGGCATCATGGTTGCAGTGCCTGCATTGTTTACGAATTTAACCGAGATGACCGATCTGACCAGCATTGGAACTTTATTTGCCTTTGTACTTGTCACAGGTGGGGTCATCATTCTCGACAAGCATGATCCGGAGATTAGAAAAGGTTTTCGAATTCCATATATGAATTCAAGGATATGGGTGCCTGTGCTGCTGGTTCCGGCCATTGTCGTCATTTTATATTTTGTCGGCGATCTCTCATGGGAAGCTTTCAGTGGCGAACGTGTGCCGGTGCTGGTTTATTCCGGAATAGCGTGCCTCATCATGGGAGTTGCCATGATCAGAAAATGGAGCTTTATCCCGGTTACTGGATTACTCATTAATCTGTATCTGATGTCGGAACTTGGGCTCACCAACTGGCTGCGCTTTTTCATTTGGCTGGTCATTGGTCTGGTTATTTATTTCATTTACGGTTACCGTCACAGCAAACTGCGGCAGAATAATGGAAACTAGCATCATCATTATTCTTATTGTCTCTGGTCTTGTGGTCGGTTTCATAAATACCATGGCAGGCGGAGCCACCATCATATCGCTGTCGGTGCTCACCTGGCTCGGACTGCCGCTCAATGTGGCCAACGGAACCAATCGTCTGGCGGTTTTTTTTCAGACATTAACCTCGGTGAGCAGTTTTCAGCACAGTCATCTGATCAACTGGAACAAAAGCATCAGAGCCGGTATTCCCACTGTGGTTGGTTCGGTGCTTGGCTCATTCATTGCCGTGAAGCTGAACGAAGATATTATTCGAGTGTCGTTTATCGTAATCATGATCATGATGCTGGGTTTCATAATGTTTAAGCCTTCGGCATGGCTCAAGGGCAATGAAATCCTGTTGCAGCTGCCTGTGAAAAAGTGGAATTATCCCTTGTTTTTTCTCATTGGTGTTTATGGCGGATTCATGCATGTAGGCGTTGGCTATTATCTGCTTGCAGCCATCGTGCTGGGCCTCGGGTTCGATCTCATGCATGCCAACGTGCTGAAGAATCTTTTGGTGCTTATGTATGTGCCGTTTTCGCTCATCATTTTCATCATCAACGATCAGGTAATGTGGAAGTATGGCCTTATTCATGCCATCGGCAATGTGATTGGCGCTTTTGTGGCCTCACGGCTGGCCATACGCAAAGGCTCCGGTTTCATCCGATGGATTCTGGTGGTCGTTATTGTGATTCTGACGGCAGATATGGCCGGACTTATTGATCTGAAATCGGCAATAAATTTCCTTATCTTACGATAGGCTAAGCAGTTTCTTTCAGAATCATTCTTTCACAAACCCCGCATGATACATTTTTCCATCATTCTCCCAAAGCAATTGATAACAGCCCGCAGGCAATGAAGAAATACTGATCTGGTTGCTTTGTGTTTTCCCTTTCAATATTTCGCGCCCATTGGCATCTACTATGGTGAATTCAGATTCCCCTATAGGAAGTAAATTCACACTCAAAATATCTGATGCAGGGTTTGGAAACACTTTTAGATTATTACTCGGTTTTTCAAATGTGGTAATGGATGTGGCAACTCCGTTCAAATCGGCTTTGACAAAAAGGATGTCGTATGATTCTGATACCCCTGAATTGTATGCATTTCCAATTGAGGCAATGCAATCATTGTATTGTTTTACAAAATGCAATGCAGATCTATTATACCCAAAAGGTTCATATAATTTATGCCATATCATGTTCCCAGATGTGTCTAGCTTTATTATATGTGCAATTATATCCATATCCGAAAAATATGAAACATCCCCACAAGCCAGTAAAGTATCTGGACAAATAAAATCCACATCAAATGATGTTAATTGATCATAAGTTGGTGATGAATAATAAAGCCACGAAGTAATGTCATTTTCAGATTCGCTATATAAAAAAGCTAATATAAATGAAGCATTAGAAGCCCAACTATAGTATAGATACTCATTTATTTCAGACTTTGCCGTTTTAAACCATTCGTAAACGTTTACATTATTAAATTCATTCAAATTATAAACATTGCCATCGGAATCGGTTTTTAAAATAATCCTGGAATAAACATCTTCCGCTAAATAATTATTATAGCAATAATATATGGTGTCAGCATTTTGAGAAAAATCAATTCGCTCTATTTTTTCATTATTACCCCCGGGAAACTGGCGACAAGTATCCAATACTACTGATGATAAAGTGTCACCTGTCTGATTCCACCAATAGGCTTTCAATATACTATCGTTTACAACAACAGGTGTTACAATACGTCCGTCTGGCAATAATTCAGCCCCGCCAAACAAAGAAAATTCAGGAAAACCGTCTGATAAATAATAATCATGTTTTTCAAATATTAGGTTTCCGTCATAATCAAATACGGCCATCCGAAATTGAACATTCGCTGCATTACTGCTGATGAAAACAATAATATTGCTGTCTGGAGTTTCCATTATCGAAAAAGGGCCATCATATACTCCTCCAAATCCGATATTCCAGTTCCAAAGTTTATTGCCGTTTGAATCTAGTTTGATAATGTACGCATCAATATACGCATCAATTGCAGTTGTAGTTCCAGCCAAAATAAAACCTTTGTCGCAGGTTCTTTTAAAGAAATATCCTTCATCACGGCTGTCGGTACCAAACATTTTAAAATAATGGGTTGTTTGAGCAATACTCCCAAACAGAATAAAGCCATTAAGAAACACCCAAGTTAGTAATCGTTTTATCATTCTTTTATAAACCAGGAATAATAAACTTTCCCGTCGTTTTTCCACAACAATTGATAACAGCCCGCCGGCAGCGAAGATACATTGAGCTGATTGCTTTGTGTTTTCCCTTTCAATATTTCGCGCCCATTGGCATCTACTATGGTGTACTCAGATTCCCCAACAGGGAGCAAATTCACACTCAATATATCCGAAGCAGGGTTTGGAAACACTTTCAGATTATTACTCGGTTTTTCAAATGTGGTAATGGATGTTGCATTGCCGTTGAGATCGGACTTCACAAATAAGATTTCATACGAATTCTGATCATTTGGGTCATATGCATAACCAACAGATGCTAAGCAGTCGCTGTAATATTCCACATTGGTTAATAATGCTCTTTTAAAAGATGGAAGAGTGTATTGTTTATACCATAATAAAGTTCCCAATGTGTCGAACTTCAATATGGACGCTTTTATTGTGTCTTCCCCATTCAGTTGTGTTTGTCCACAAATAAATGCATTAGTATTATCAGTCGCCAAGTCCTGAATGCTTATATCATATGACGATGTTGGGTACATTGTACTCCAGATCAATGAATCCAAAGCAATAGAATATCTGGCCAATAAAACAAATGAACCACCTAAGCCAGCTAAAATTTGATTGCCAGACGATAGTGAAACAGCATTAAAACCATTAACAATATATGTCGGTAAATTACTTGAGTCAACAACGCTAAAATTATTATTTAATACTGAAACAAAATTTGTTGGAACAGGGCTGTGAATGTAACTGTTAATATATAACTGGCTGCCATACTCATACATGCTTCTTAAACTTATGCTGTTATATCCAAAATCTTTACTTGATAATAATAGAAAATTATCCAACAGGATTCCATCAGTGAACCATTTTCTTGCATATAGACAGGTGTCCTGAAATATATCCACTGAAAAAATTGTTGTGTCATTAACAAGAAATCCACCTTGCATGACTAAATCTGGGAAGCCCGCAGTTAGGTAATATAAAGAGTCGGATAAAACGCTTCCAATTGAATTAACAGTTACCATCCGAAATTTCAGATTTGCCGCATCGCATCCGATTCCCAACAAGCATTCGCCGGTTGACCTTTCTAACACAAATACGGGATAATCCAAAGCTCCACCAACTCCAATATTCAAACCCCAAACGGGTGTTCCAACACTATCTGTTTTATAGAATATTGCATCACCAGATATATCAAAATTAAATGATAATCCGCTCAAAAAAAATCCGTTGTCTTTAGTTCTGCTTATTTGGAACCCCATGTCTTTTTTTGAAGTGCCATAGGTCTTCATAAAATACGATGACTGCGCAAATCCTTCAATAAGCAGAAGGCCGCCAACAAAGACAAATATGATTAATTTTTTTATCATTCTTTCACAAACCCCGCACAATATTTTTTCCCGTCATTCTCCCACAGCAACTGATAGCAGCCCGCAGGCAATGAGGAAATACTGATTTGATTGCTTTGCGTTTTTCCTTTCAAAAGCTCGCGCCCGCCGGCATCTACAATAGTGTACACCGATTCGCCCACCGGAAGCAAATTCACATTTATCAGGTCTGATGCAGGGTTTGGAAACACTTTTAGATTATTACTCGGTTTTTCAAATGTGG
>CAZLHV010000167.1:0-7143 GCA_964559205.1 uncultured Bacteroidaceae bacterium | reverse complement strand
AAGAACGCATCCGTGCATGAAAACATGAAATCCAATTGCGTTTACCGGTTCGATCAGGGTGTCGTCTGGGATGAAATCATCTTTCAGGCAAAAACGAGCGCCGGCCGCGATTGGGGGAAGCTGAATAAAGAAGAATAAAAAGCAACCTTATATTATTGTGAAATAAATTAAGATAAAACATTGAATAACCGCCGGGATAGGTGTATGAAATCATGCACAAAATGTGTGGCCGCCCCATCCGGGAAGACATTTTCCAAAATCCGGTAGAAATTTTGGGTGACCTTCTTCAGAGATCAATTGCTGAAGTTGATGATAGGGATCTATGCAAAACCTGTAAGGAAGAGCTATGCGTGCTTAACCTGCTGAGGCTTAGTGATGAAACTTCTTTTCAGGAGAATGCAGAATGGTTATAGCGATTCGTTAGTGATGTTGACAACTTTTATAAAGACGGGCACTTAACTTATATGTACCCTCACACCATGAAAAAAAGATGATTTCAGTTAAAATGAGACATTGAAAAGGTAAAGGTTGGAGGTTCTATGCCCATATCACCTCAAGCAATACAACGAGACAAAGACAATGCAAGGATAGCTAAGGAATGTGCACACACGGCATTAAGAAATTCAAGCGTAAACGTGTTTATAGATGACATTACCGGTACCTATTCCAAAATAAACAAGGAACTTAGGTCACAGTATAATTCCGACCAAAGATCATTAATTGCCATTTACGAACAGTCATTTCATGCCATGGCGGAAGTGACAACCGTTCACGAAAATGGCAGGACCAATCATTTTCTTTGGTATGCAAATGAGAATACAACAACAACGAAAATCATTGATGACATTATTATTGTTTCTTGGACACATCCAGGATTTCAAAGAGCGATCACGGATGATCTTAATAAATCCTGCGATATCAATGATCCACGATATAATCTCACCGAGATAACGCCGCTTGCACGAGCAAGGTTTCAGGCAGTATTTCCTGAGATCGTCGGTATCTATGATCCAGGTGGCCATGTTGGACAAATAGAAAAAGTTGCAATGACAACAGGGCTTAAAGCAGTAAAGCTATACATGACAAAGGATCAGGTCGATGCATTCGTCAGTAAAATGAAAGGGGTCCTTTTTGTTACCGGGGCACCTGGGAGTGGCAAGACAACAGTGGCTTTTCAAAGGATGCGATTTCTGTTCGACGAAGGGGAAAAGAGAATAGGTATTGAACATAGTCCGGAAAACAGTAAAGTGTTTCTGGCTAACGAAAATCTAATCAGCCATTCTAAAGATTTGCTTGAAAAACATCTTCATATTTCATCTTCAATTGTTAGTCTGATCAAGAGTTTTGTGGAAGAATATCTTGACGATGCGTGGCGGTTCAAGCACGACGCCCTGTTCTTGTCTCATGATATTCCAAACACTCTTCAACGTCGAGCGAGGGAAGCATTTTTTTCGACATGTTCAGTCGATGATATGAAAAAATGCTGGAAAGAATATGAGCGTCAAATTACGGAGAGAATATCTGCTGTGCCGCATTCTGAATGGGCTAAACTTCAATACAGGAGAATAGAGCAACGGGATGCGCTAATGGGACTGGTTAGTAGATTAGATGAATTTGCAAAAAGACAACAAAAAGGGCCATTATCTTCCTTACCGTTATCTTCAGAAGTGAACATGGATCGTCTCTACAGGCATTGCTCGCGCCAGTATGATAATTTACGAAACGTGTTGACTCGCTCAGAGGTAGAAGAATTTGATGGACTGTTTTTAAAATGGTTATATTTCGTTTATGATCCGATTGAATGTCTCACGAAGTATTTTGGCAATAAGACCCGTGAAGGTGAAATCCGAATAAGACAGGGTACTGGTTCTCGAATAAATGAGGAACTTATTATTCGCCAAATACTTGAAGACTGGGAGAAAAGAAGGTACCGTCGGCAAGAAATCGCATGGCTTGCTTGGCTGCTCAGGTTTGTTTTACCCACAATGGAAGATCCGAAAGATCGTTTTCGTGAGATGCCTTACGCCTATTCACCAGTCAGTGGTAAGCAGGGTCCATGGCAACACATTGTTATTGACGAAGCCCAGGATCTGTCAGTCGTTGAGGCGTCCTTGCTCTCCTCCTTTGTAGTGCGCGATGGCGCATTAACAATTTCTGCCGATTTCAGACAGGTCGTGTCGCCGGTTCACGGTATGATGAATCTCGATGCATTCAGAATCGGGTGTAATCTAATTGGTAAGACTGATGATTTCATGCAATTTCCGTTTACTAAAAATATGCGTCAATCCGGACAAATCGGAAAGTTTCTGAGAGGGTTTTATGAAAAAGCCTTCGGTGAGTTGCCACCATTTATGGCAAATGAAGAAATGAGCGGACCAAAACCACAACTGCATCTCATGACATATGTCATCTTTGCGCAGACAATAAGAAAAATGTTGAATGTATTCAGAGAAAAAAAGGTCACAGGCTCCATGGCCTTTCTCCAGGTCAATGAAGATGAAGATGAGATGATTCGCTATCGGAAAATGCTTGAAAAGGAAAATATTAGCATTGCTCCTATCTGGGCATCAGATAGTTCGGATGGGACGATGGTAACAACAAGTATTGAGAGGATTAAAGGGCTTGAATATGATATATGCTTTGTCGTTGGCTTGGAGAAAGTAGAAAACACGATGCTCAACTTTAACATAAATCGTGCCTATGTTGCTCTTTCAAGGCCTGCGCACAGGCTCTACATGTTTTGTGAGCATATTCCCCGCTTACTGCACGGAATTAATAATGATTTATATGAGGTCTTTGATACCCGATAAGGAGACAGATATTGTTCCCAGAATTTGAAAAATTTGCCAAAGATGAAAACCTTTTGGAAAAGAAATTGGCCGGAAACCTTGCAGCCCAAATTCCCCGGATTCTTGGACAAGGAAAGACGAAGGCTGTGGGCTTGGATCTTCCGCCATCACCGATTGAGCGAAAACAGGAATTTGTGACCCTTGAACTGCCACCGCCGTTCAATGTGCCGGCGGCTGTTCGTGAAGAGCAATTGCGCGTCAAATTAGAGCTGGAAAGGGAGTTGAAGCAGCTTTGCTCCGAGGAAGGCGCCCGGAGTATGGCATCAAAAGTCATTCAAAATCTCAAAACTGACCCACCAGGTAAGATTAAGAACAATTATTTTCATGCGGGAAGGTTTCTCCTAATTCCTGACAAGAAAAGAGCATCCTGGTCCTGGTCGATTACCCCCTACTACCCCATTATAGAAAAAATACCGCCGGATTTTGATTATCTTGTAAAGGCCTTCCCCATTGCCGAAGAGAAGTTCAATCAAATAGTGACACCCGTTGAGATTTTTGAGAAGCAGATGGAACTGAGCTGGTGGCTGGCCAGGCATTTTGCAGAAGCAAGCGACAAGGTGTTACTAAGTGACGTTGCACGAATGTATGTTATAGCCTCGCAAGATAAAAGATTTTGGAGCAAACCACAGAGAAGGAATTTTACGGACGTGCCTGAGGCCTCTTTTATTGCCAATTTAATCAACTATAAAAGTAATTATAAGGCATCCTCGGAACCAGCCTTTGAGTTCATGCCCGCAACCCTTAATGACTCTTATCGTAAAAATGTATATCACATACCCCTCGATAGAGAGGGGACGCAAACCAGACCCTATGTTTATATTGTGAAGAAACGCTGATCACGAATGTTGGAGGTAAAAATGGCGGCACTTGATAAGTCAGAGGCTATAAGAATAAAGGCGCAACTCATATCAAATCCCGTTGCTCCAGGTGTGTATTCACATTTTATAAATGTGGGTACAAATAATATTATTGAAACTCTGGAGGAAAACTACTTCCAAACAGAAATGCCTTTGGGTATTTCCTGCTTCAAATATTTACAAGGATATTATGGTAGCGGCAAAACCCAGTTTATCAATAGCCTTGCTTCCAGAGCATGGCAAAATAATGTGGTGACCTCCATAGCCAACGTTGGAATTGACTGTCCATTTAACTCTCCTCTTGCCATTTATCAGTCTGTAGTCAGCAATATGATTCCACCACCAGCCTCAGGTAGAGATCCGGAAGATGAGCGTGGTATCGAAGTTATTTTTCGTAACTATATCAATCAAAAGCTTAAACAATATGGCATCGAAGGCGGAAAAAGTGTCCCTGCCGATGTAAGGCAACTCATTGCCCAGCCTTTTACTGAAATGTGCATTGGCGTACCTGATATGCAGGCAGCGATTGCCCTTCAACAACTTGGGAAACTTATACTCAACGTTGCCTGTGGCGGTATCGCAACACCAGCGGATATGGAAATTATTGGCTGGCTTCGTGGAGACAATATCACCAGCAAGCACCTCAGGGATATGGGAATGCATAAGCCTGTAAAAGATGACAGCGCTTTCAATCGCCTGAAGACAATCATCATGTTCATGACAAAGCGTATGGGAATGAAAGGTTTTTTCATCGCCTTCGATGAAGGCACACGCACAGTTTCTTTTCGCAGGGGCAGCGTTAAGCAAAAACAGGCCATCGAAAATCTTCTGACCATGATCAATGATGGTGCTGATGGCAAATTTCCGGGTGTCATGTTTTTATATGCAGCAACTCCGGACTTTCGAAATGATGTCATTCAAAAATATCCTGCACTTAATGACCGGATCGGAAATATTGCCTTTAAGCATGGCAGTCCAATGGTTCCCTTTATAGATCTCGATGTGCTGGATACCAGATCAATCGTCCGCGAAATCGGTGACCGTCTACTAGAGGTATTTTCTATTGCTTCTGGAGTTGAGTGGAATCAGCAAATCCAAAAAAACAATATAGAGCGCCTTATGATAGCGGAGGAAAAAAGTTATGGAATGCTACCAGAAATACGACGATCGTTTGTCTATCACTTTTGTATATTCTTGGGATACCAGATAAAAGAACAATTCGAATTGTCAGATAAAGATGCGGAAGCGTTCATTTTAGATCATCAATTGCCACAATCAGGGAATGAGGAGGCATAATGCAACTCACTGAGGGCGATAAAGTAACACACCCTGACTATGGCCAGGGTATAGTTAAACAAGTCCTTGGTGGCACAGCGGTTGTAAATTTCTTTGGTGATGATTTGGATGTTGACGCCCTCACTCTAACGCCCATTGGAAAGATCGCCCCGCCAGTACCAGACCAAAGAAACGAAGATCGAAATCATGCCAAGACTGATTTCCGGGCGGCCTTTGAAGCAATCAATCTCGGCGTTTCCCCTCCCGATTCCGGACAACTCATTGATCTGACCATCAGGTCGGATGAACTCAAAAAGCGGGTTTCCAGTTGGCTTACCAATGCACCGAAAATCGGTCTGTGTAAAGTTGTCTTCGGCTATTATGGTTCCGGTAAATCCCATATGCTCAAATTTGTCCGTTGTATGGCGCTGAAAACGGGCTGGGCTGTCGCATATCTTGAGTTTGACCCCAAGGCTGCTGATCCGGCAAAACCACATCTAGTCTATCAAAATTTAATGGCTGCACTGGAGTTCCCGAAACGTGAAGATGGTCGTCAGGCTGTTGGTTTCATGGGGTTTATCAAAGAAGTGCGTGACCATTGGGCGCAGAAAGATATTAGAAATAACGCTATATTCAAGAGTAATCCATGGTTTTCCGGAGCCTTCGAAATTTTGATGAAATATCCCCATATGCCGGATGTCATGGAAGAGTATCGTGATGCTTGTTCATGGCTTGCCGGTAGTCATAACTCGTTTCAGACGGTCACCGCACTGGCGCGTGAAAAGGGATTGAAGGTCAAGGTACCCCGAATGCCGGTTACCAAAGAAACAGCCGATATTTACGTCCATCATCTAGTTGTCGTGAACACACTCTGCAAATTGCTTGGTTACAAGGGGCTTGCCATCATTCTCGACGAGGCGGAGCATGTGCGAGGCTTCAATGTTCGGAGGCGTGAGCGGGCCAATAACCTCTTCGAGTTCCTGGCGCGTTCGGCCCATCTTCCTGATTCAAACGATGATGATCCAATGATGAATGATCATGGTGTGCCGATTCCGCATTACTGGAATCTTGGACCGCATTTCGCATTGTTTGTCGGCTTGACTGAGGGGGATACCTTTCTCAACCAGACACTCAGTCTCAGAGACGCATGCTTGTTTCTAAGGACGGAAGAGGATCGAATCATGCTGGCCAATCCCAGCAAAGCAGATTATGCTCAGTGGTGTGATCTCTTTCTAAAGAAGTTCTGCAGTTTCTATCCTTTCGAAACGAAGTTGATCAGTGACGATAGCTTAAGAGCAGAGATTGTCGATTGCCTTGCCCAGAATTACCAAGCATCACAGGACGGTTTTCCACTTAGAAATATGATTAAACTTGCAAGCCTTGTCCCCAGCATGCTTTTATCTCACCCTGAAATGACCTTTGATGAACTGATCACTCATCTAAAATCTGCAATGGCGGAGTATCTCGGTAATGCACTTCCTTGGGAATAGTGAAATAAATCAATTGATGCGCTGGATGCCGGATGCCTGGCCTATATTTTTTCACAAGCGAAGACCGCGTCCTATCCAACAAAATGCAATCCCTTTAATTCTCAGGGGAGAGTCCGTCTTTCTCACCGCCCCAACCGCTTCGGGAAAAACGGAAGCCGTCATTGCCCCACTTTACCAGCGTAATATTTCCTTCAAGCGTGATAATCTTTCCGTACTCTACGTTGCTCCCACAAAGGCATTGGTTAATGACATCTACTATCGTCTGGGGGATTATCTCGCTGTTAGCAAAGAGTTTTCTGGGATCTGTCGTTACACAGGTGACCATCATGATTTTAAGGAGCCGACTGGTGCATTTGCATTGATTGCAACACCGGAGGCACTTGATTCTCTCCAGTTGCGACATCCGCAGAAACTGGAATACATCAGGGCAATTGTTGTTGATGAAGTGCATTTTATCCATGGCAAGGCCCGTGGGGAACAACTGAGATATGTTATCGACAGGGTTCGAAGTAAGTCCAAGACCCCGATCAACCCCAAAGACGTATTCCAGGTGGTTGCTATGAGCGCCACTTTGAATGACATGGAAAGTGTTGGCCGTCTCTGGGCGGGGGATCTGGTGAAGTATGTAACTGCTGAAGATCCACGTGAGATTGAGATGGACTATCTTCCTGT
>CAZLHV010000166.1:0-7200 GCA_964559205.1 uncultured Bacteroidaceae bacterium | reverse complement strand
TATTCCAATGCCACAGTGTTTCTGAAACTCTTCAGAGGGTATTCAGTGGCTCGTCTTTGGTACGGCAAGGCCATGGAACCAGCCATGCTCAGGGTGTATAATTCGGCAAACAACGATTTGCTTGCCGAGGTGGAACTGAACAGCCAGGAGCCCTTTAATGTTGTGAATATTCCTTTGTCTTCGGCGCCTGTGTCATTGAAATGCGTGTTTACAGGTCCCAGCCCTGAAATTTATGGTTTCAGTTTCGATCCTTCCATGGGGGTTCAGTTTGACAATTACGGACTTCGGGGTCATAGCGGCGACGGGCTCATGCTCATCAGTCAAGATTTTCTCAGAGCTGAATTTGTCAAAATCAACAACAAGCTTGCAATTCTTCAGTTTGGGGGCAATGTAACTCCTTATGTCAAAAACGAAGCATCGTTGAATAACATCAAAAATATTTACGATAAACTCTACCGTCATTTTAAGGCAGCGCTTCCCGATGCTTCTGTGCTGGTGATTGGGGTTAACGATGTGGCCCGAAGCGTTGGCGGCACGTATCAGTCCTATCCAATGGTGGGCAAGATCAGGGAAGCACAGAAAGAAGTTGCGCTGAAAAATGGCTGTGCGTTTTTCGATTTACTTGAACTGATGGGAGGCGAGAATTCGGTGATGGCCTGGTATCGGAAAGGATGGGCGTCGCGCGACGGACATTACAGCGACAAGGGTCGCGAGATTGTGGTGAATGAACTTTACCTTGCCTTGATGGCGGAATACAATAAATTCCTGATTCACGGTAAAACCTCGATGAAATGATGAAAAGGCTGCTACATACAGGTTTGATGTTGTGCATGTTGATATTTGTTCCGGGGCAACTTGCTTCGCAGCAGAACCCATCCGATACTGCCTGGTTGCGCGAGCTGGTGAAATACAACGATTTTTACGAGTTTCTACAGTACGACAGAAACATGCTTGAATGGTATCAACAAGATGCCGTGGTGCCGTTTTTCGAGAAACTAAAGAAATCGGACAAAGAAAAAGTTGTGGTGCTGCATATTGGTGACTCGCATATTCAAAGCGATATTGGTGCGGGCACAACCCGAAACAGGCTACAGCAGATTTTCGGATATGGGGGCAGGGGAATGGTTTTTCCGTATCAGCTGGCCGGTACTCACTCGGCATACGACTACTATGCTGAAAAGATCGGGACATGGTCGTCGGCCAAAAATGTTGAGTTGAAGCCAAAACTTAATGTGGGCATTAGCGGCATTACCATTTTTACCACCGATTCCACTGCGGGATTCAGAATGGTTTTTCGCAAGCATTATTATTCCATCCAGCCCGATTTCAGAAAAATTCGACTTTACTGCCATAAGGGCCGTGAAAGCTTCGATGCTAAAATCAGGGGGGGGAATTCAGGCGAATGGATTCCTGTGGATTGTCACAGCGACAGCCTTCCGTATGCCGAGGTGATCCTTCCCCGTGCTTCTGATACTATCACGGTGATGGTCAGAAGAACATCGGCTGATCAGAAATACTTCGAGTGTTATGGTCTCGATATTGAAAGCGTGAGCGACAAGGGCGTGTTGTATCACAGTGTGGGGATTAACGGGGCAGGATACCACAGCTTTTTCAACCAGAATCTGATGTCGGATCACCTGAAAGTTATGAAACCGGATCTGATCATTTTTGATCTTGGCATTAATGATTTTTTCAGAGGAGCTTTCAATTATCAATATGTGATGAGCAGCCTGAACAAAGCCATCGATTTTTTCAGAGCATCAGCACCACAGGCCACCATTTTAATTCCTAATTCACAAGATATCTATTTTCGGGGAGTGAACATTGCGAATTGCAATGACTACAGCCAGCTGACACGCCTTGTGAGTAAGGAACAGGATGTGGCTTTGTATGATTATTACAGCGTTTCGGGTGGCCGGTATTCCATGCTTAACTGGTCAAAGACAGGTTTGTCGCAACGCGACAGAACTCACCTGAGCTACAAAGGCTACCAGGTGAAAGGCGAATTATACTGCAATGCCATTCTGAATGGATATTTGAGCTATTTGACCCGTCGGCCCGACAGTCTGGTGGCTTTTAATGACCGTATTGATACCACGAATTTTGCCAAATGGGTGATCAATAAATCGACTTATTACAACCGGCAGGAAATGATTACCACCGACCGCATTGATGAATATAAAAATCAGACTCCTACGGTGACCCAATACACCGGAGGTGGAACAACCTATGTGGTTCGTTCGGGCGACAACCTTAGTTCCATAGCATCGCGCTATGGAGTTTCGGTGAGCGATATTCAGAGGTGGAACAACCTTACTTCAACCAATATCTATCCGGGGCAGAAACTGGTGGTGTCGAAAAGCGGCAGCTCGGGTAGTACCAATCAGAAAAATTCGAACCAAACCAACCAAACCACCACCAATCAAACCAACACGGTGAAACCAGGATCAAAAACGGTTTACACCATCAAACAGGGCGACAATCTGGGCTCGATCGCTAAAAAGTTCAACGTAAGCGTTGCAGATATAAAGCGGTGGAACGGACTCAGTTCCGACAATATCATTGCCGGCAAAACCCTCATCATATATCCCGGTTCCGGAAGCACGGTTAAAACCAGTAATACGGGAACAACACAGCAAACCAAAACCCAGAGTTCGGGAAACAGCGGCTCTTCGAAAACCAAGGTTCATGTGGTGAAGAGCGGTGAAAGCCTATGGGCGATTGCGCAAAAGTATAATACGACCGTGGAGAAAATTAAAAAGGACAATCAACTGACCTCCGATAAACTCAGCATCGGACAGAAACTAACGATTAAATAACATGGCATTTTCCTGGAGCGATTTCTTTTCGTCGCTGCTGTATTTACCTTCGCAGCCACTGACGTTTCAGTCGGTCACATTCTTTCTTTTGTTTGCTGTTTTCTATTTGTTTTACGCCTTGTTTTACAACAACCGGCCCATGCGCAACGGCGTTATGCTGCTGTTTAGCCTCTATTTTTATTACAAAATCAGCGGACTCTTTGTTGGCGTCATGGTGGGGATGGCTACCATCGATTATCTGATCGGAAGGGCCATGTTCAGCAGCTCAAGTGCTGGCCGCAAAAAAGCGTGGCTGGTGGTTTCATTGGTGATGAACCTTGGCGCACTCATGTATTTCAAATACACCAACTTTCTTCTTGAAAGCTGGACAGGACTGGTTCATCCGGGCGAGGAACCTCTGGTGCTCAAAATCATGCAGCCTCTCGGAATCTCCTATTTTGTTTTTAAGTCGCTGACCTATATTTTTGATCTGCATCGCGAAGTGATTGAAACCCCTGAGCGAAACTGGTTCCGTTATGTGCTGTATGTTTCGTTCTTTCCGAACATACTGGCAGGTCCCATTTCGAAAGCGCGCGATCTGCTGCCTCAGTTTGCAGGTAAACCCGTTCTCGATCGCGACACCATCAGTAAAGGCCTTTTTTTGCTGATGCTTGGATTGATTAAAAAAATTGTCTTTGCCGACTATCTGGCAGCCAACTTGGTCGACCGGGTGTTTGAAAGCCCGCAGTATTTCACAGGTCTCGATGCTTTGATGGCTGCCTATGCCGGCCTTATGAAGCTCTATTTCGACTTTGCCGGCTATACCGATATGATGGTGGGCTTTGGCTTTTTGTTGGGTATCAGCCTTGAACACAACTTCAACAAGCCATTTCTTGCGGGCAACATCACCGCTTTCTGGCGGCGCTGGCACATCACGTTGTACAACTGGCTCAATGAATATCTCTATCAACCTATGGCATTTGCATGGCGGAGGGGCGGAAAGCCGCTCATTTTGCTGGCTGTGTTCATCACCTTTTTCATTTCGGGATTGTGGCACGGTGCAGCCCTCACTTTTGTAGCCTGGGGTCTGCTGCATGGCGCTGCCATTGCATGGGACGTGCTGAGTCAGAACACAAGAACCCGCATTCAGAAATGGTTTCCAAAACCCCTGTATCAGTTTCTGAGCATCCTGATCACATTCCACTTTCTGGTGTTTACGGCAGTTTTACTGAATGTGCCCGATTTGCAAAAAGCACAGGATTTCTATTTGTTTATTTGGAATGATGTCGACTTTTCTCTGTTCGGAAAGTGGTTTGGCATCTACAGCATTCCCTTTTTGCTGATGATTCTGGGTTTGCTGCTGCAGTATTTGCCTGTGAAATTCTATACCGGCATTTTTAATGTGTTTGCCAAAACCCACTGGACACTCAAGGCACTGATGTTTGCTGTGCTGGTTGTGTTGCTATATCAGCTCTACAGCCTCGATGCCATGCCGTTTATCTATATTCAGTTTTAAACCTGTTTCTTTTTGCATTTGAATGCATTTGCATTGTTGTTTGTAAACTTCAACGAACTTTGCAGCGCACATGCAACACTTCTTGAAAAAAGTTGTCATTATTTAGCAAAGATTAATTTATAAGTGAACAGATCAAAACCATGAAAAAGATTTTTTTGAGTTTGTTGATTGCATTTACATTGGGCAATACAGGGATTTGTCAAACAGATGTCTATCATCCGTTTCCCGATTCTGCCATGTGGCGGGTCGATTATGTTGTTCACAATCCTTTTCAGAATAATTATTATTACGATTACTTTTTCCATTATTACATAAGCGGAGACACCCTCATAAATGCAAAAGAGTATAAAAAGCTTTACAGGTCGTTTTTCTATGTAACCCATATCAGTGTTCAACCACCGTGGCCGGTGCCACAGAGCGAAGCTCCCTGTTATTTTGGTGCACTACGCGATGATTCCATTGCCGATAAAGCTTTTTTTGTTTACGCAGGAACCAGCATCGATTCATTGTTGTTTGATTATCATTTGATGCCGGGTGATACCGTCAGGGGAATTCCCGGCCAGACTTATTATAGCCCCAAAACTGTCCATTCGGTCGATTCAGTTTTGATTGACGGTAGTTATCGCCGCAGGTGGAATCTAGACAGTGTAAATCTGTATGGGACTTTTTATGCCTATCCATACATTATTGAAGGAATTGGAAGCAGCTCTGGTTTAATTGATGTAATTTGTGATTATCACAATGATTTCACTGATCGCTATCTGGTTTGTGTAACAACCGAATCATCCCTTCTTTTTGAATCGGGATATGTTTCCGAAATGGGCTGTGAACCTATTGTTGAAAGTGTGCCGGATTTGTCTGAAGAAGCAAAGATGCGAGCTTTTCCCAATCCATTTTCTCAATCGACAACCATTACGACAAGCGTATTTTTAAACAATGCTACGTTGATGTTGTTCGACGCGCAAGGAAACAGAGTGGAAGTCATTGGGCACATTTCAGGCACATCGGTTGTTCTTGAACGTAACAATCTTTCCGATGGGTTGTATTTTTGCGTTTTGATGCAAGGTGACAATGTTGTGTCCTCGCTGACATTATGTATTACTGATAAGTGACCAGAATCACGCTCGTTTACTCCATCACTGCTGTCTATCAATGGTATTCACAGCTCCGCTGACGCAGGTTTTTGCGACAATGTAATGCACCACGTTAACACAAAAATACGTTAAGGCGCGTGAAGTGTTTATGTTTCTCACAACCCTTTGCATAGCGCTAATGTATAAAATAATCTTAATATGATGAGCATCCTCTGTTTGAAAACAAATGTCAAATGCGGCCTTCCTTACCGGGTTTTCGTCACGAAATTTGCAGCTCCTGCCTCGCCGGCAAATTTGCGCGCCAAAAACCTCATGATTTGCGCCCGCTCTGCCGATTAAACCCAAATTACGCATTGGCAAATGCGTAATTTGCCTAAAGGCCGACAAAATCAATGATTTGTCGGGGTTAAACCCAGATGCCTGACTAATGGCCAACCCACTAAGCATTAGTTCATTTCATTCCTAATGCTTCATCTGGGTTAAAATCTAATCAAATTTGCGAGCACGAAAGTACGAAAAATCGACGAGAAAACAAAGTGATCGCACAAAAAAACCGCTCTCAGCGGCTTTTGAAATATTGGGTGTTTTGGTTTTGTTGAGGGTGGGTCAGGGTGCATGCGCCTAAGGTGATTGTTTAAATGGATTGTTTGTTAGATCAATAAACATTCCATCGCTACAATTTGATAACCGTTTAATTCTGTTGTCATAAAGCATTAAAAACCTCAAACTTTGCATGTGATAAATATACTTTGGAATTCGTGTAATTGAATTATTCCCCAAATCGATAAACTCAACATGATTCAACAATCGAACAGATTTTGGGATTTTGTTGATATTGTTATTATCAAGATATAGATATTTCAAGGAAGGAATTAAACTTAAGTTTCTAATAAGAGTATTAAAATCAAGTCTTGAACAAAATGATATGCTAAATTTCTCTAATTTCTGAAGCACTTTGATTTCACCTGAAACTGTTTTCATATTTGAATTGACAATGTATAGCTCCTCAATTTGTCTAAAGGAGTAAAACAATTCATCTGGTAATATAGTCAGATCATTTCTAACTATATGAAGTTTTGTGACATTATTAAAACGAACCAATGATTGTATTTAAGAAATTGTTGTATTGGGGAACAAATACAAAGATATCTCGGTAACGGAGTCCGTTTCTATTTCATCAAATGCATAATGGATGTTCTCAGGTACCCAATCACAGATTGAACCACAAAAGATGGAGACTGATTTGGCAGACAATTCATTCTGAGCCAAAAGGCAAAGAAATAAGTAGCAAGTTGTTAATATTCGTCCCTTCATAATTAAATGCTATTTTATATTAAAAAATGTATCAAAAGAAATCGAATTCCCTCCCGCTGCCGCACGCTCCAATAGCCGTTGGAAGTTACCTCCGAGCCGGTGCCTAAATGTCCCGGGTCATCGTATCTTGTCTCATTAACACAATAATGCGTTAAAGCGTGCGAAGTGTTTATATTTTTCCCAACCCATTGCATAGCGCTAATTTATAAAATAATCTTAATATAATGATCACACCCGACATGTAAAACAAATGTTAAACGCGACCTAACTCTTTCAGATCTCGTTTAAATAGCACCCCCCCACCATCAAAAAACCGCTCTCTCAAGCGGCTTTTGAAATGTTGGGTGTTTTGGATTTATTTTGGATGGTGCAATGGTTCACTGCTTATTTATCAATTAAATGATAGAAAATGTTATTTTCAGTGAAATATATCAATGTTGCTTGGATTAATAGAGATGCTTTTTTTTGATTGATTTTA
>CAZLHV010000165.1:0-7360 GCA_964559205.1 uncultured Bacteroidaceae bacterium | reverse complement strand
AATGGAAGGCAAAAAAAAAAAATTCAAAACCGATAAGCAAGATTCCCACAAGCTTATAGCGATTCTTAACAAGTTGCTCATAAATAAAACGATAGAAAAAATTTGCCGTTATGCTTAAAGATGTAATTTTGTAGCAAATTCTAAACTAAAACATGCAACAATGAAAAGAAACGTCATTATCATTGGAGCTGCTGGCCGCGATTTTCACAATTTCAACACGTTTTTCAGAAAAAACGAAGCCTACAATGTAGTCGCTTTCACCGCAGCACAGATTCCTGACATCGATGGTCGTAAATATCCTGCCGAACTGGCCGGAGAATTGTATCCTGCAGGCATTCCCATCTTTGCCGAAGAGGATCTGCCCCGTTTGATCAAAGAGCTGAACGTTCAGGACTGTGTTTTCGCATACAGCGATGTTCCTTATCAGCGCGTGATGAACGTTAGTTCGATCGTTAACGCTGCAGGAGCCAATTTCATGCTGATCGGCCCTGCCGAAACCATGATTCCATCAACCAAGCCGGTTATCGCCGTTGGTGCTACCCGCACCGGTTGCGGAAAGAGCCAGACTTCACGTCGCATCATCGAAATCCTGACCAAAAAAGGTCTCAAAGTGGTTGCAGTTCGTCACCCGATGCCTTATGGCGACCTCGTTGCACAGAAAGTTCAACGCTTCGCTACGGTTGAAGACCTGAAAAAACACAACTGCACCATCGAAGAAATGGAAGAATACGAACCACATGTGGTTACCAAACGCAATGTGATTTATGCTGGTGTTGATTATGAAGCTATTCTCCGCGAAGCAGAAAAAGATCCTGATGGATGCGATGTGGTGCTGTGGGATGGCGGAAACAACGATTTCCCCTTCTTCAAACCCGATCTTTATGTAGGTGTGGCTGATCCCCTCCGTCCGGGTGCCGAAGTAAGCTACTATCCCGGTGAAGTGGTTGCCCGTATGGCCGATGTCATCGTGATTAATAAAATTGACAGTGCTTCGCTTGAAAACATCAACACTGTCCGTAACAATCTGATGAAAATCAACCCCAAAGCTATTTTGATCGACGGTGCATCATACCTCACGGTTGACAAACCCGAAATCATTAAAGGCAAACGCGTTCTTGTGGTTGAAGATGGTCCTACCCTCACCCACGGTGAAATGAAAATTGGTGCCGGTACAGTTGCCGCTCTGAAATATGGTGCAGGCGAACTGGTTGACCCACGCAATTATGTGGTTGGTCGTTTGGCCGAAACCTTTAAAATTTATCCGAACATCGGAACCCTTCTGCCGGCAATGGGTTATGGCGAGCAACAGGTGAAAGACCTCGAAGCCACCATCGAAAACACTCCTTGCGACGCAGTTGTGATTGCTACTCCGATCGATCTGAACCGCATTGTGAAGATCAACAAGCCTACCGTGAAAGTTGGCTACGAACTTCAGGAAATCGGCAGCCCCGATCTCGAGCAAGTACTCGATGAGTTCATTGTCAAACACAATTTGAAAAAATAATTGTCAGAAAAAGCGACTTTTTTAAGTCGCTTTTTTTTTGACTTCATATATCTGAATCACAACAAAAACCATATAGAATGAAGCGCAAAAGCCTGGTATCCATTAATGACTACACGAAGGATGAAATCCTTCAGATTCTTGAACTGGCAAAAAAGTTCGAAGAGAATCCCAACCGCAAGCTGCTCGACGGCGTGGTGGTGGGCGTTTTGTTTTTTGAACCATCAACCCGTACCCGCCTGAGCTTTGAGGCGGCTATTCAGCGCATGGGAGGCCGTGTGATTGGTTTCAGCGAGGCGTCGAGCACCAGTGTGCAGAAAGGCGAAAGCCTCAAAGACACCATCCAGACCGTAAATCAGTATGCCGACCTGATTGTGATGCGTCACCCGGTCGAAGGCAGTGCCCGCTATGCAAGCGAGGTAGCCACCTGCCCCATCATCAATGCCGGCGACGGTGCCAACCAGCATCCAACCCAGTGTTTGCTCGATCTTTACACCATTCTGCAAACCCAGGGAACGCTCGACAAGCTGAATATGACGTTTGTCGGCGATTTAAAATATGGACGTACGGTACACAGTCTGAGCATTGCCATGACCATGTTCGATACCACCTTCCATTTAGTTTCGCCCGAAGAACTGAAACTTCCAAGCGCCGTAAAGATTCACATCAAAGAGAAAAAACTACCATATTATCAGTACACCGAACTGAACGAAGCCATTCCGTTGAGCGATATTATTTACATGACCCGCATTCAGGCAGAGCGTTTTTCGGATCCGATGGAATACGAGAAAGTGAAAAACAGCTATGTGCTCAACCGCGAATTGCTCAGCAATGCCAAGCCCGGCATGAAAGTGCTGCACCCGCTGCCACGCGTAAACGAAATTGCCCTCGATGTCGACGACAGCCCGCAGGCATATTATTTCAAGCAGGCCCAAAACGGCATGTTTGTCCGCGAAGCCTTGATTGCACATATTTTAGGACTTAACGTTTAAGGAGGAATCATCATGACAAAAAGCGATAATCACTCATTGCAGGTAAAAGCACTCGAAAACGGAACCGTGATTGACCATATCCCTCAGGGGGTGGTGCAGCGCGTGCTGAGCATCATGGGCCTCGAAGACTGCGAGGAACAGATTTACATGGGAGCCAATCTCGAAAGCCAGAAAATGGGTCGCAAGGGCATCATTAAAGTTGCCAACCGTTTTTTTACAGCGGCCGAAATTGACAAACTGGGTCTGATTGCACCCACGGCAACCGTGATTGAGATCCGAAACTATGAAATTAAGAGCAAAACCAAAGTGCATATCCCCGACGAAGTGCATAAAATGGTGAAATGTTTCAACCCCAAATGTATCACCAATAAAGAAGTGGTTGAAACCCGGTTTTATGTCATCGACAAGGAAGACCTGAAGCTGCGTTGTCATTACTGTGAGAAGATCACAGGACGCAAGAATATTGAGTATAAATAAAACTCTTATCAATGAACCTGCAATGAAGCTCAAGCCGGGATTCGGTTGTGGGTTTGTTGTGGGTTCATTTTATGTTGAATTTAAGTTTGAACATGCCAGCCCATTTCATGTTGGATCTATTTTCATCGCGATAAATTATTGAGAGCAAGTGAATGTGCAATTTGAGCAGCACAGAGGAAGGCATTCTGATGGGTCATTAAATACTCAATCCTGCCCTTTTTTCAGGAAATAAC
Source organism: uncultured Bacteroidaceae bacterium (assembly GCA_964559205.1). Lineage (GTDB taxonomy): Bacteria > Bacteroidota > Bacteroidia > Bacteroidales > DTU049 > GWF2-43-63. The sequence continues at coordinate 4,157 of CAZLHV010000165.1, read as the reverse complement.
TTGAAATAAGCTCGGGAATTCCAAGGAACGGCTTTCTGCTTTGGGTCAGGAAAACGCCTGCAATAACAATCAATACCCCACTTAGCTTGCGCATGGGTAAGGTTTCCATACCCGACAAAAGGGCCATAAGTGCCGTAAGCACTGGAATCAGATTGGCAAAAATGGTTGCACGGGTAGCGCCAATTTCCCTGATTCCTGTTGAAAAAATAATATAGGCTATGGTGGTTGAGAAGATTGCCAGTAATGCAATAAAGAGGAACATGTCCCAACTATAACTCACCGATTGAATGCGGTTGAAATCGGTGAAAAAGAACAGGGGGCTGTAGAGAATGGCGCCAATGGTGGTTTGCATGGCCACAATGGTATAAGAATTATAACGCTGTGTGAGGTTTTTGATAATAACGGTATATCCGAGGGCACTGAAAACAGCAAAAAACATAAAAGCCAGTCCTTTGGGTGAAGCTGTAAGCCGGTAATTGTCATCAAGAATGACCATCAGTACACCAATAAAGGAGATGACAATGCCCAGAATATTGGTTCGGTCGATGCGCTCTTTGTAATAAAAGTAAAGAACGAAAGGTGTAAAAACAGGAATGGTTGCAATGATGACCGAGCCCACCGTTGGGGTGACAAACATTAGCCCATTGCTTTCGCCGATGTAATACAGAACTGGCTCGAACAAAGCCAGCAAGAAAAACAGCTTTAAGTCTCCGGATTTGATTTTTTGAAGTCTGCCTGTGATCCGGCAAAACACCAATAAGGTGCTGGCAGCGATGACAAGCCTGAAAAATACAAGCATGGCAGGGGGCATGCCATAATCATAAACGATTTTTATCAGCACGTATGAGTAGCTCCAAACCGCCATGGCAAACACCAGCCCAAGATAAATCAACCATTGCTTTTTCACTTTGCAAAGTTAGTGCTTTTTACTTGCTGCACTTTGTCAGGAAGGATACTTCATCCTGATGAGTTGCAGATGTCATATATCATCGATAACCATTCTTCCAAAAATGATAATATAAGTACCTTTGTCAAATATTCCCTGATGGCATGGATTCCAAATCTTACCTGAATCTGATGGCGCCCGAAATGCTTGAGAGCATGTACAGGCAGTTTCTGAGCGATCCCGAGAGTGTTGAACCCGGATGGCGCATGTTTTTCGATGGCTTTGAACTTGCACGTACCCGCTATGGCGAAGAAACCCCGGTTGATACCAGCGCCGATGAGTTTAAAGTGCTTGCCCTCATCAACGATTACCGCGAAAGAGGTCATTTGTTTACCAAAACAAACCCGGTGAGAACAAGGCGCGTGTACACACCAAACCTTCATCACTCAAATTTTGGCCTCAGCGACGATGATCTGCAACGAACGTTTGCTGCCGGAAGCGAAATTGGTCTTGGCGAAGCTACACTTCAATCCATCATCGATACGCTTGATCATTTCTACTGTGGGCCAATAGGATATGACTATACCTATATCCGCGATAATGAAATCAGAAACTGGATTCGCTTTCAGGCCGAAAGTTTCGGCGATCCTGTTCCAGCAGAGAAGAAAAGACACATTTTTCAAAAGCTAAGCGAAGCAACCCTATTTGAGAAATTTCTGCATAACCGCTTCACAGGACAGAAACGTTTTTCGGTCGAAGGAAGCGAATCAGTCATCCCGGCGCTCAGCATGATGATTGAAAAGGGTATCGAGAACGGTGTGCGCTCGGTTAATATTGGCATGCCTCATCGCGGTCGTTTGAATGTCCTTGCTAACATACTTCACAAGCCGGTGAGCGAAATCTTTAATGAGTTCTCCGGAAAAAGCTATGACGACGAATCATTGCTTGGCGATGTAAAATATCATCTCGGTTTCACTTCGGTTATTGAAGGCAAACAACATCCATGCAGGATCACCCTGGCCCCCAACCCATCACACCTCGAAGCGGTTAATCCTGTCGTACAGGGTATTTGCAAGGGATTGCTCGATCACGTATATCACAACGACGTCAATAAAGTTTTACCTGTCCTGATGCACGGCGATGCCGCCATTGCGGGTCAGGGCATAGTGTATGAAATTCTGCAGATGAGTGAACTGGAACCCTATCATGTCGGGGGTACCATTCATGTGGTTATCAACAATCAAATCGGCTTTACCACCAATTATCTCGAAGCCCGGTCTAGCACCTATTGTACCGATGTCGCAAAAGTGATTCAGGCTCCTGTGTTTCACGTCAATGGCGATGATGTTGAAGCAGTCGTCAGGGTTTTTGAACTTGCCTTGCTGTATCGTCAGACCTTTCACAAGGATGTGTTGATTGATGTGCTTTCATATAGAAAATACGGACACAACGAAGGCGATGAACCGCGTTTCACTCAGCCGGTTCTGTATCGTGCCATTGCCAGTCATCCCTCTGTACGAGAAACATATGCAGCGGCACTCCTATCCGAACAATTGGTCGATGAAAGCGATGTGCAAACCATCGAGAATCAATACATGGCTGCACTAGAAAAATGTATCCATGAGGCCAATGCCGAATCCCGCGCTCATATCGATTCGTTTCTCGGTCACCTGTGGAAGAATTTCACGCGGCATCCCGGCGATCAGCCCTTGCCTGAAACCGATACTGCTGTTGGCAGCGAAGTACTGGCCATGCTTGGTCAGGATCTGACTACCTTGCCAGAAAGGAAAGCCTTTTTCCCTAAAGCAGTATCCATTGTGGAAGAACGTCGCCGCCAAATGCTCGAAAAGCGCGAAGTTGACTGGGGCACGGCTGAATGGCTAGCCTATGCCAGCCTGATTCATGAAGGACATCCTGTGAGACTCAACGGACAGGACAGCATTCGTGGCACCTTCAGTCATCGGCATGCAGCGCTGACCATTGATGATTCGGCAGAAAGATATTCTGTCTTTAGTCACATCAGAGGTGCTTCGATGCAAATTTACAACTCGACACTTTCGGAATACGGTGCACTTGGATTCGAATACGGCTATGCCTTTGCAGTTCCACAGGGACTCACCATCTGGGAGGCTCAGTTTGGCGATTTTGCCAATGGCGCACAAATCATGTTCGATCAGTTTGTTAGTTCAGCCGAAGAAAAATGGAATGTGCAAAATGGGCTTACCGTGTATCTGCCTCATGGATACGAAGGGCAGGGAAGTGAACACAGCAGCGCCCGAATCGAACGCTATCTGATTCTGGCTGCCGACAATAACATGATTGTGGCCAACGTAACCACTCCGGCAAATTTTTTCCACCTGATTCGTCGTCAGGTGAAAATGGATTTCCGTAAACCGCTTATCCTGTTTACCCCTAAAAGCCTGCTTCGGCATCCTATGGTGAAATCACCCCTGAACGATCTTTCTGAAAGCAGTTTTCAGCCTGTGATCAACGATAAGGATGCGGATCCTTCAAACGTTAAGAGAGTGATCCTTTGCAGCGGAAAAATTTATTATGAATTGCTAAGCGAGCGTCAGCTGCGTCAGGCAGTGGATACGGCCATTGTGCGTCTGGAACAGTTTTATCCGTTTCCACAACAGGAACTCGATCGGGTGGTGTCAGCATTTCCAAACGCCAGCGACTGGCTTTGGGTGCAGGAAGAGCCCGGAAATATGGGTCCGTGGTCGTTTGTGGCTCGAAAATTCAGAGGACCTGCATTGAGGGTGGTGTGTCGCCCCGATATGGGCAGTCCCGCAACAGGATCTTTTGAATTGCATAAAATCAGACAGCGAAAAATCATCGAAAAGGCTTTTGGCGAATGCAGTTGCAGCAATGTGAAGTCGGAATGCCGCATGATTTGTTCGGAAAAGGAATGGCAGTTTACAAAACGTTAATTTTTTAGGCATATGAATGCAATCGATATCATCGTGCCCAGCCCGGGTGAATCGGTCAGCGAGGCTCAGATGGCTTCATGGCTTGTCGGAAATGGCGATTATGTTGAAAAGGACAGCGAAATTGCTGAAATCGACAGCGAAAAGGCTACCTTGTCGCTGGTAGCTCCCGCCAGTGGAATCATCGAAATTCTTGCACAGAAAGGACAGGTGGTGAAAATCGGGGCTGTTGTTGCCCGCATTACCCCTTCAACAGCTGATGCAGCAGGGCATAATGTGAAGAAATCATCGGAGCCTTTTGTGAAAACCCCGGAGCAAAAGCCGGTGAAGGTGCAGGAAAC
>CAZLHV010000164.1:0-7378 GCA_964559205.1 uncultured Bacteroidaceae bacterium | reverse complement strand
TTAGTATTTCTGATTTGTCAAAAAAAAGACCGCTTCCTGAAAAGCAGTCTTTTTGAATAGTCTTCTGAATATTAATTGCTATCGGGTAGCTGTTCTTTCAGCTTTTCCACTTCCATTAACCGAAGGTTGAGTTCATTGATGTAATCGCGCTCACGTTTTAGCATATGATCTTTATAGGCCCGATTTGCCCATTCAAGAGCCACCACCAAATCGCCTTCCATTTCAGCTGCAAGAGCCATATTATGACAAGCACGGCCAGCAATTTTCGGATCCGGATGCTTGGCTACCTGTGACCATAGAACAACTGCTTCTTTCCAATTATTCACTTTCACAAATGCTTTGGCCCTCTTCAAGCGGTCATCACCTTTTTTATAATAGTACCTTGACACACGCACCCAATTGGGCGAAATTCTCACTCCCATCATTTCTCCGGAGAAATACCCGGCGTCGTTAATGGCTGCACGTTTGCTCGGGAGTTTACGCAATGCCTCTTCGGGTGTTGCTCCAACGCCACTCCAGCCTTTGTCATCATAAAACACATTCTGATCTATGATCCGTTTGTTCAAATTGTCATAAATCCTCCAGCCGGCATTGACCCTAATATTTAAGTCGCTCAAAAACTCTGTTACCATGCGATTCTCGCCATTAACACTTCGTTCAACCTGACGCGACGAAGATCTCATATTAATATCACTGTCAAAAGTTTCAAGCGACACAATTGCATCCACGTTATATTTCTTGCAAAGCGCATCAACTTCGGGCCATGTTAAAGGCACTGGGAATTCCTTGGTGCCGGTTCCCCGAAGGTCTTCGCCTTCCATCAACTGGGCTTTGAAACGAGGATTGGTGTTGACTTTATAGGCCAGTCCCTTGCAAACATTATACGAACCTTCCCGGTCAGCCATGATCGACTCTCCCGTGATGAATCCTTCAAGGAAATTGCTCCATCCTTCACCTTTGGCCGGAAGGCTTCGATTCAGAACGCCAACAGTTTGTATGTGTTGCGGAATGGTGATCTCGGCTGGTACCAGAACATTGGTATACACCGTAGATGTTTTGCAGGAATTGAAAAGTACCGGCAAGGCCAGTATCAGAAATAAAAGTATTGTTCTCATGGCGTTGTGTTTTTGTTCGCGCTTGTCCAAAATTATACCATTTTCGCAAATCAGAAAAGATAATTAACAATTTCATCTTTCCACCCGACACTTTTGTCATGATTTGCCAGATGAACACTCAAAGCATTTATCAATGCTGCAGGCTCATGGCGAATGCCTGTAACCGCATTGGAGAACCGAACATAAGGTATTTCACCGGCTGAAATATTCTGTACCGATTCAATCACACCGTTTCGAACCTGAAGCATTAACCTTCCGAGATGAGGCCATTCGACTTCAAATTCATAATCTCCATGATATGCCCAAGTCCATTCCCAGCTATGATACTTTTCGTCTGCCAGCTTCTGAGCCTTCTCGATCTGATTAGACTGAAGAAAAAACCGAGTGCTATAAGGCAAGCGATCTGACACATGCCTAAATAGCGCATGAATAAATTCAGAAATTCCTAAATAGCCGGAATAAAGCGTGGAGATATTCGCAACTTCTGAACGGACAGAATTTACGGCCATATCGTGAAACGAGTCCTGATTTGGCCGAATAATACCATTTAGAAGATCGAGATCTGTATTAAAGAGCAATGTTCCATGATGAATGACCCTGTCGCGAAAAACATGCATGGCTGTACCGCTGATTTTGTAACCGCCGCAAACAATTTCATGTCGAAGCCCCAATTGTGCATTTAATCCCAATGATTGCAGGAAGTCAATGATAAAGGATGCATAAAATTCAAAATCAACCTTATTGTTGCCGGAATTTGTCCTGATGAAACAATAATTTATGTTCCCTTCGTCATGAAAAACAGTTCCCCCGCCTGTGATGCGGCGAAATACCGGAATTTGCCGATGGTGAATCAAGGGGAAATTTATTTCACGCATCACATTTTGATGCTTTCCGCAAACAACGCTTCTTGGGTTAACGTAAATCAGAAAGAAGTCGTGCGGCGATTCTTTCAGCAGCATTTCTTCAACCGCAAGATGAAATGCAGTATCAGTTTTATCGAGTTGGATACAATAGATCATAAAAAAAGCCGGCAATTAGCCGGCTTAAAAGTAATAAGGATTTATTGATTATCGGTTAATCACAAGCGGACTATTCCAAAAACCATTTCCGGATTGTACCTGAACGATATAGCTGCCATTGTCCAGATCGCCTGTATTGATATTGACAAGGTCGCCCGATTGATGACCGTCAGAGAACATCACAATATCGCCATTGGCATTGAAAATAGTCACCGAGAACTGTTGAGCAGAAATATCGCTGGCACTAACGGTGATATAATCTGTAGCAGGATTTGGATAAATGCTCAGTGAAGCATCGAGAGCCACAGGGTTAACAGAGAGTGCTTCGTCAATATTAATGTCATCCACAAACAGGTTGTTTCCGTAAGCACTGGTGGCACGAATACGAATCATTACATCGCTCATTCCATCATAATCGCTCAGGTCAATCAATTCTTCTCTCCACTCCGATGCGCTTGGACTTGTCCAGTTCGATGTGACATCTGCACCGGTAGCAAGCGAAGTGCCTGACTTCTGCCATTCATTTGTCCATGTCGTTCCGCAGTTTGTTGATACGTCGACCTGCAGTTTGTCGTTTTCAGATGAATACTGACGATAGGCAACCCAGAAAGACATTGTTGCGTTATTCATGGTAGAAAAATCGGCTGGGCTGAGCATCAGGTCATCGGTTTGACCTGAAGAGATGTTGTAGAAATTAATAAATGCTGATCCTGCAGCTGTGTGTCCGGCACTTCCACGTGCCCAGTTAGCTCCGTCACCACCTGCATCAAGCGAAGCCCAATCGGCAGGAGGGAATGTTGTCGAAGCAAAATTCTGTGTCTGTGGCATGGTGATGTTGGTGACAAATGTCACAAACGAAGTGGCAATCTCGTCATTGAACGACTGATTGTCGGTGCCTGAATTAGGATCACTCACGACAATTTCGAGGGTGTGTGAACCATTTGCCGATGGGGTGATGGCAGGCAAAGTGATTACAGTATCGTCACCCATGGCAAGAGATCCGGTGAAATTGATTGTGGAAGCTGCGCCACCATCAATGGTGTAATCAATTGTGGCTGAAGTAATGGTGGTTGAACCATTATTAAATAAGGTAAATGTGGGTGAGAACGGAGTTGTGCCACAGACCATTGAAGGAACATTGGCAATATCTTTCACACCGGCATCCAGTGCATAAGGAATTCTGTATTCATCACCAGAAAGAATCTCCTGATTACCCTGCGAAACAAAAGCAACCAACGCAAGGTCGAAAAGTTCGGCTGGAATTGCACCATAGTTGGCAGGAACTGTGTATACAAAGGCTGTATCCCAGAAGGTGCCTGCAGTTGTGGTAGGAATGGTAATGCCCCACTGTCCAAAAAGAAGCGTGCGAAGCATATGCATATGATAATACTGGGTTCCGAAAATATAATCAGGATTATATGATGATCCAGACTGAGGACCAAGCACATAGTCTTGTAAAACAGCTATGTTAACTTTATTGGTCGACATGGCTTCGTTTGAAGTATAATACACTTCGAGCAGAATTGAAATTTCGCGTGTGGCTTCGTTCAAACTGGCATCGATAGCAACATTGACTGGTGAAGTGACTGCCATGATCTGGTTGGCACAATTGTTCCAGTTGCCACGTCCATGAGCAGTTCCACCGGCTGTCATCGGAGCAGGTGAAGAAAATACATGGCGGTTGATTGTACCGCATGGATAACCTGTCAGGTTAGTCTGACCCGCCAGTGCATCGCCAAAAGAAGTTCTGTAATCAGGTTGGCCTGTGCTAGGGCTGGCATAACTACCCTGGTGAATGTTGATGGCAAACACTCTGCCCGGATATGTTTCCATTAATTCGTTTGCAATACGATGTCCATCAGGGCAGTAAGGACAGTTAATGCCCGTGTACTCTTCAAGCACCACATTCTTGGGTTGAGGCGAAGTGCTGACAATGGTTTGAGCTGTAACAGAAACAGCAAATCCAGCCAGCGCTAAAAATACAAAAAGGTGTTTCATGGGGTTGTTAGGTTTAGTTGGACAAAAATATTTAATTTCAGACATATGTTGCAAAAATAAGTTGCTTTGTTTTGGTCAATTCGTAATAATTTCGCTTTTTGTTATACCAACGGGCACTTTTTTATTCAAGAGACTACAAACGAACGCATCTCCCGTGACATTAACAGTTGTTCTGAACATATCAAGCAACCGGTCTACCCCAAGAATGAGAGCCAGACCTTCGGCAGGAATACCCACAGAGCCAAGCACCATGATCATCATGACAATGCTTCCACCCGGAATTCCGGGGCTGCCTATGGATCCCAGTAGTGCAGTGAGTAAGATCATCATTTGATCGGCAAAACCTAGATTCATTTGATACACCTGTGCAATAAACAGCGCTGCCACTGCCTGATAAAGGCTTGTTCCATCCATATTCACTGTTGCACCAAGTGGCAGCACAAACCCGCTGACTTCATCGCTTACCCCCAGCTTTTCCCGTACCTGAATGGTTGTAACAGGCAAAGTTGCCGAGCTGGAACTGGTGCTGAAAGCCACCAGCTGTGCCGGGAACATGGCTCTGAGAAAATGTCTTGGTGAAATACCCCTGATGAGCCAGAGGAGCATTGGATATACCAGCAGTAGAAGGATAAATAATCCAATCAGAACTGTCAGAATGTACATTCCCAGTCCGACAAATAGACCAGTTTGTGCTCCGAAACCTGATATCACCGTGCTGATCAAGGCAAACACACCGGGAATTGCTAAAACCATGACCCAGCGAATCATGGTCATAAACAAAAGATTTGCCTCTTCAAAAAACGCGGTCAAAGTCCGTCGCTTTTCTGCCGGAATCATCAGCAGCGAAATTCCTATCATCAACGCAGCTGTAATAATCTGTAGCATTGCACTGTTATCAGACATCGATGCAAAAAGATTCTCCGGAAACAGGCTATCCGGAAAAAATGGAACAGCATTTCCATCGCTTCGGCTTGCTTCAATCGGTAAACTTGCCTCGGAAGAGATAATGTCTTTATTGATGCCTTTCCCCGGTCCAATGAGATTCACCAGAGTGAGACCTATCACAATGGCAAATGTGGTAGTAATTATATATAAGGTAAGCGTTTTAATGGCCAATGGCAATAGCATTCGAAGCGATGCCAGGCTCAATATGCCACAAATCACGCTCACCAACACCAGAGGCACTGCAATAAATTTCAGCAGTCGCAAAAACAGTTGTCCCCACGGGGCAATCCAAATTATCTGAAATTCTGTTAAATTTTCTGAAGAAACCATCAAGCCCCATGCAATGCCGAGGGCCATACTCACGAGAATCCAGACGTAGAGAGGCCATTTGAGCGGTGATTGAAATCTTTGCTTTTTTGTCATCATAAAAAAAATAAGGGCAATTTGCAAAAAATCATTGACTTTGTAGCCATCTTTTCGTAAATTTGTTCATATTTGCAAAAAAAACTCACATGAAAAAATCTATATTTGTCGTTGCGATTTTGTCACTTTTGCTGGCAGTACCTGTTCTGGCGCAGAATCTTTCTCTTTCAGATGCAAACGGCCCTATTGCCCCCGATGGATATGTGTATGTTTGGGGCGATTCAGGTACCTACACTACCTTCTACTCACATATTTTTGTCACCAACGGTAGTGCTGGTTCAATCGATGTCAAAGTGAAGAAAACAGAAGTAAGTGTCATTTCAGGATCTGAAAACTCATTTTGCTGGGGACAATGCTATATTCCAAGTGTTTTCGTGTCGCCAGACCCCATTCCTATTGATGCCGGCGTTACAGACGAGGGCAGTTTTATCGGTGATTATAAGCCTAAAGGAAATCTGGGCCAAACCACCATCCGCTATACCTTATTCGACATGAACAACACAAACGACTCCGTAGCAGTGTATGTGGTTTATGGCGCAACACCGGCATCTATTCAAACACGACCGGTGTCAATCGATTTTTCTAATGCATTTCCTAATCCTGCAAGTCATAATGTCTCTTTCAATTATGATTTATCAGGTAACACTGGTTCTGCCGAACTTGTGATTACTGACCTGTTGGGAGGTGAAGTTTTTTCTACTCCCCTGGCGAATGAAAAAGGGAAATTAACTGTTGATGTTTCCTACCTGAATGAAGGAGTTTATTTTTACGCTCTCCGAACAAACGGAAAGAGTCAGTTCACACGAAAACTAATCGTCAGAAGATAATTTACAAGCCGGCTATGCCGGCTTTTTTTATGGCCTGAATGGAAGCACTACTACATAGCCATGGGCAACCTGTTTGCGATTATTGTTTGCAAGCCTGTAGTTGAAAATATAGCTGTAAACGTCCTGCTGAATGATGTTGCCGTTGTAACTGCCATCCCATCCTTCACCGATTTCAGAGCTCATGAAAACCAACTTGCCCCAGCGGTCATAAATTCTTAATTCATAATCGTTGAAACCACACGAAGAAATCGGAGCAAAAACCTCATTCCTGTCATCGGTATTTGGCGAAAAGGCATTTGGAATGAACAAAGCGCAGTTGCAATCTTCGAAAAACAGCCAAACACTGTCAGACACATTTGCACATTCATTACTCAGCGTAACAGAATACAATCCGGTACTTACCGCCATATAGTATTCTTCGATGCTCCCATCTTGCCAAAGGTAATTCGCACCCGGATAAAGCGCATTTAAAACTTTGCTTTGCCCCAAACACATAGTATCGGATGGTCCGAGCTCAACAACAGGGACATCGAGCATGGAAATCACAATGGCATCTGATCCTTCGCAACCATTCTCAGTTACCGTTACCTGATACATGCCAGCTGAAGAAACTGTGAGTGTTTGTGAACTATTCCCGTTGCTCCATAGATAACCGGCTCCTACATGCCCCGCATCAAGAATCAATGACTCGCCTGGACATATGCTCTGATCACTTCCCAAATTGACAAGCACGGGAGGATACACTTCAACAAAAATTGAGTCCCGGCCTGAACAAGCTCCCTGACTCACTTCAACCCAATAGAGTCCGGTGCTGGCTACCAAAAGCGACTGTGCCGTTGAACCATCCGACCAAAGGTATGTGCATCCTGGCATGTATGCATTAAGAGTTATCTGATTTCCATCACACAGGAGGGTGTCTGGACCCAGATCTACCGCAATGTTTGAAATGATATCGATATGTACAGTGTCAGCATCACTGCAGCCATTTACCAGAACTTCCCTTATGATCCTCACCCACGCCCATCCCGACCATATCGGAGCCGCCCAGGCC
>CAZLHV010000163.1:0-7411 GCA_964559205.1 uncultured Bacteroidaceae bacterium | reverse complement strand
CATGCATTTTGCTTCTCCTGAGTCGTTGGACTCATATATAATTTATACGGATAATCGCATTCTCAGGGCTCCGTGTTTTGTCAGCCATGGGTATCCGATCTGGGGTGCTACTGCGATGATTCTCAGCGAATTTTTATTACTTTTGCAGGATTCAAATACAAAATAGAGAGACATCATGACCAGATTTTTCATTTTTGCTTCATTCCTTTTTGGACTAAGCATGTTCATGTCGTGCTATGATAAAGGGGACCATCCTGGAGACTTTAGTCAGCAGGAAATTGAGCTAATTGGTGCCGGGGGACCAGATGAGCGGATGAGGGTGCTGAATTATTTCATTTACGAAGATTCTTTGATTTTGAGAAAAAACAGTGGAAATGTAAATGATTTTGGGTCCTACTACCTTGAGCTTCTGAAAAGCAGGATGTATCGTACGGTGATCAATCCGGCCAATCCGGGTGTTGGTATTGCAGCTCCGCAGGTGGGAATCAATAAAAGAATTATTTGGGTCAAGCGTTACGATAAAACCGGCGCCCCATTCGAATGCTATTATAACAGTTACATTACCGCATATTCCGATACATTAAAGTTGCGTCCCGATGGATGTCTGAGCATTCCGGGTGTTTCAGGCTCATCCTGGCGTGCCATTTGGGTTGATGTAACATATCAGATATCAGATGGAACTGTTGTTTCCGAAAGGATTTCGCATGAATATACAGCCCATATTTTTCAGCATGAAATTGATCATCTGAATGGCATTGTTTATCTTGATCAAACCGAAGCGCCTTGATAATTAGTTGATTAATCCAAATTTCTGTGCATAAACTATGGCTTCTCGGCTGTTGTCGGCTTTAAGTTTTTCCAGAATATTCTGGCGATGAGTATTGACGGTGTGTACAGAGATAAAGAGCTTATCTGCAATCTCTTTACTGATCATTCCTGCTGCCACCATTTTTAAAATTTCGTTCTCGCGTGGTGAAAGCGTTTCTTCTTTTTGGGGAAACGATAATCTCTTCTCATCTTCCCAATCCATCATTTCGCCGGTACTGAAGTTGAATGCCTTGCATCGGAAAGGTTCGTTCATTTCCTGATTGGGACTGATATCCATAAAACACAATGCCAGCCATGCGTTTCCTTTTTTATCAAGTTCAATAGCCTGAAATTGCTCCACGACTCGAATGTATTCGTTATGTCTGTTGCGAATACGGTATTCGGCAATTAGTTTGCTGTTTTTTTTCTGACTAGGCGGCAATGCAAAGGCGATTTTAAGAAAATGCATTCCGGCAATGGTCATTTCGAGCTGATCGTCGGGGTGCATTCGGCTGTCGATATCTGCAAGCTCCGGAGTGTTTCGGATTACTTCAGGGCTAAGCCCGATGATATTATGATAGCCATCGGACATATATATGTGTTTCTGGCGGCAGAGATCGAAAATCGAAATGCAGGAAGTTCCGGTTACATCGAGTCTGTTGAGCAGAGTGCGATGATATTCAGCGATGGAATAATCCAATTCCTCCACATCGAATATTTGAGAGTTCAGCAATTCCGAGTACTGAATCATCACATTTTGTAGTATTTTGTTTTCCATGAATTACTGATTTTTCAGTATTGTGGCAGCTGACAATATTGCCGTCCTTTGCCTTGTCAAAATTACAAAAACATGAGGACTATTGCACTGCTTATTCTTATTGTCTGTATTTCATGGACAAATGTTGCATTTTCGCAAGAAATATTTCAGGTGGTTAAAGGCACTGTTACCGATGCTGACAGTCGTTCGCCCATTCCAGGCGCGACCGTGATTATTCAGGGAAGCGATCCCCTGATTGGGACAATCACAGACATCGATGGTCGATTCAGGCTCGAGAAAGTTCCGATTGGACGTCACACAATAATCATTAAATATCTTGGATATGAAACATTGACCATTCCTGAACTGGTTGTCGGAAGTGGAAAGGAGGTCATTCTTGATGTAAGTATTAGCGAGAAGGCCACCAGTTTAGCGACCATAGAGATTGTGGCTTCGGACACAAAGGATGAAGGAATGGGTCGCATGGCTCAATCGAGCGTAAACCGCATCAATGTCGAGCAGGCCAACCGCTATGCTGGTGCAGCTGATGATCCTTCTCGGCTGGCTTCATCATTTGCAGGTGTTGCTTCAGGGCTCGCATCCAATGGTATTGTGATTCGTGGAAATTCGGCCAAAGGGCTTTTGTGGAGGCTCGAGGATGTTGAGATCACCAATCCGAATCATTTTGCCGATCTGGTGGTTTTTGGGGCAGGCGGATTATGTGCTCTTAGCAGTCAGATGCTTGCCAACTCTGATTTCTATACGGGTGCATTTACAGCTGAATACAGCAATGCATTGAGTGGAGTGTTTGACATGAAGCTGCGCTCGGGAAACCCCGACAAGCGCGAGTATGCTCTTGGCATCAGCAGCAATGGTCTTGATGTAAGTAGCGAAGGTCCATTTAAAAAGGGCAGTCGTGCGACATATTTATTCAATTACAGGTTTTCGACACTGACATTGCTTCAGCCCATTTTGCCTCCTGAAGCCGGAAAACTGAATTATCAGGATCTTTCCTGGAAAATTAATCTACCAGGAAAAAAAAGTATCTGGTCGTTCTGGGGTTTTGGCGCACGCGATTCACAACATCACGATGCCATTTCCGATTCTGCCGAACGCGAGCTAGAGAGCGATGCGTTGCAATACGACAGCCGGATGTTTAGCGGAGCTAGTGGGGTAAATTACCGATTGCAACTGAATCCAAGTACATTCCTTAGTTCGGTAATTTCCTATTCCGGATACGGGGTGCAATTAACACAGGCTACATACACGCCAAGCAACAGTTTCCATGATGAATACTTTATTAAATCATTAAATCAGCGAGTCAGCAACCGCACACATGTTCAGCGAAAATTTTCAGCCAAGCATACCAATAAAACCGGGTTTTCTGTTTCTGCAAATAGTTATTTGGTGCAGGTAAAACAATCATTGAGCGATAGCACAGACCTTCAATCAACCATTGATGGCAAAGGAAATTCCATGTTAATAACTGCATTTTCACAATCGAAGTTCTCTTTATCTGAGCCATTTTCAGTGGTTGCAGGTATTCATGGTGTATATAATCACCTGAATGAGGAAATTCTTGTTGAACCCCGCATCAGTTGCCGCCTCGAATGTGGCTCGCTGACAGCCTTGTCGCTTGCGGCAGGCCTGTATTCACGACCCGAACCTCTGAATGTTTATTTTATTCAGGATAGTACCGGAGCATATCCGAACCGGAATTTGCCTGCCACAAAGGCATTTCATCTTGTAGCTGGTTTTGAGAGGGTGATTACTGAAAATATCAGGTTGAAAATTGAACCATATTTCCAGCACTTGTACGATGTACCGGTGAGTCCGGGTAACAACTTTTCCATGATCAATGCCGAAGCTGTATACTTGTTGAATGAAGCGCTGGTGACCGGAGGGAAAGGACAAAACATTGGAATAGATTTTACATTAGAGCGCGCATTGAGAGGAAGATTTTATTATCTGGCAACGGCAAGCTTATTCGATTCTCGATATACAAGTTCTGGCGGAGAGAAATTTAATACCCGTTTCAACAAACATTATGTCGCGAATTTATTGGGAGGCTATGAATGGAAAGTTGGACGAAGCAAAAACAACTTATTGAATCTCAATCTTCGCTTGTGCTTAATGGGAGGTGACAGACTTGAAACAGTTGATAATGAAGCCAGTGTAGCAGCCGAGCAGGTCATTTATGATGATTCAAGGATTTTTGAAACGAAAAAACCAGATTCGCAAATTGTCAGCTTTGCACTGAACTATCGAATCAATAAGCCAAAGCACTCATCTGTATGGACAATCCAGATGATCAATTTGCTTGGAGAGAAGGATTATGAAGGTTATGAGTGGGATGAACAGGCCGGACGTGTTCAACTAAAGGCCGACCCATATTTCATTCCAGCCATTTCTTACAAAATTGAGTGGTAGATTATAAATGCTTAAGCATGGCCACTCTGCTTTTAATTCCTTCGAGATGCTGTTCCTCGGTGTAGGACGGATCGCGCATATCGAAATAGGTTTTGCAGGGAAGCTGATCGCACTGACCGCAATGAGCATAGTTGTGATCATTGGTGCAGCATTTGTGAAGCGGACATTGATCGAGGTTGTAATGGACCGTCCAGAAAACTTTACCCTTGCTTGCAACACAGCCCTGACATTGCTTTCCGTATTCGGGACAGGTGCTGCAATCAAGTCCGCAGATGCTGATGGTAGAGGTCATGATGATTGGATTTTGATGGGTAAAGATATTAAAAACGATCCTTGTAATTCCCTTTTTTATAGTTTTTCATCATTTTACCAAATGCTTTATCTTTCTGCTTCCGCTCTGCTTCGGTTGATTCGTAATGCTCTTTTTCTTTTTCCAGTTTCAGAAAATTTTCAAAAGCATCCGGATCGAGCCCGCCGTTTTCCACGGCTGCACGTACGGCGCATCCACTCTCGCTGGTGTGGGTGCAATCCTTGAACCGGCATTGCTTTGATAATTGGACAATATCATCAAAAGTGGCTTCCAGGCCGGCTGCGGCATTGGCAATGCCGACTTCTTTCATGCCGGGATTGTCAATCATTAGCGCTCCGTTGGGCAGTATAAACATTTCGCGGTGCGTGGTTGTATGACGGCCTTTATTTGTACTGTCACTCAGCGAACGGGTTTTCATTATTTCGGCTCCAGTCAGATGATTGAGTAACGTCGATTTTCCGGCACCCGATGAGCCGAGCATGCAGTAGGTTTTCGTTTTCTGAAAAAGCGAATTCAATTCAGCATAGCCTTGTTGTGTTTCGCTACTGATGGCCAAAACCGGAATTTCGGGCAGGCGTTGACGTAAACTGTTCAGCAATTCCGAAATGTGATTTTCTTCAAACAAATCGATTTTTGTTATCACTACAATTGGCTCTACGCGCGAGTTATAGCAGATAGTCAGATAACGCTCAAGCCGGTTGATGTTGAAATCGCGATCGGCACCCTGCACCAATAATGCAAAATCAACATTGGTGGCAATGATCTGAATGTCGCCTGCAGCGCCAATGGCCTGACGATGAATCACCGATGATCGTGGAAATATTTTATGAATCAGCGCTGAGCCGGAATCGTAAATGGTGGCAGCCACCCAGTCGCCGACTGCAGGAAAGTCTTCGCGGCTCATGGCTGTGAATCGAAGATTGCCTGTGATTTCAGCCTCGCATTCGCCCTGTTCTGATACAATGATATATCGTTCCTTGTGCTCCGCAATCACGCGTGCCACGCTGAATGGAGTCAGGTTGTTCTCCGCTCTGAATCTTTCAAGCAACTCGTTGTAGCCGTAGTCTTTAGGTTTCATTTTGTTGTTTGTTTATTGTAAAGATATTATGTAATGAGGCTATGTGGGTTTATCAACAGTTATTTTCTTTTATTTTAATACGTTCAACTCTTACGTTACCTAAGAGCAGCATGTCGTGTATACCAGACCATTTTGCGAAAACTTCAAAATAAAAAAATACAGTTATGAAAAAATATGACACAAGGAAAACAGTCAGGAAGAAGCCAATGGATGGATTCTGCAATAGAGAAAACAATGACAAGACAACACTCATGACAATACAAAACGGGCTTGAAATTTTAAGCGAAACAACAACAGGTTCAGATCCTTGATACTTTAAAGAAGCATTTGAAATTCTTCTTCCTGAGCCAAAACAACCTCTTGATTCAATGTCATTAATCACTTTGTTGTAAACATCAATTTCGCCTGAAAACGCTTTTCCAGAAAGCATTGAATCCTCGTTTTGCTGGAAATAATATCGGATTTTACTGTTGAAGGCCGCTGAATCAACGTATACTCTCCACGAGATAACAAAACGGAATGTCATCAGATTGAAAATATATGTGATATATGGCCACATCTTTTTTTCCGGCAAATGTATAAATCATTTTTTAGTTATGTTTGCAATACTAATAAACACACCCGAATGACCTCCAACGAAACCATCTCAGGCACTTCCATTCTGAACGACAACGACTTTGAGAACTGTATCTTTAAAAATTGCAGTTTCGCCGGGCAGGATTTGAGCAAATTCAATTTCGAATCGTGTGAATTCATAGGTTGTGATCTGACCATGAGCAAAATGGAAAACACTGTGTATTCAGAAGTTGTTTTCAATGATTGCAAGCTGCAGGGGGTGGAATTCGGCAAATGCTCGAAATATGTTTTTTCAGTCACTTTTGAAAAGTGCGTGCTGAATTATGCGGTGTTTCTGAAAAACAATCTGAAGAAGATAAGGTTCGTGCATTGTTCCATACGCGAAGCTTTTTTTGCAGAATGTGATCTGACGCAGGCTTTGTTTGATCATTGCGATTTCGAAATGACCAGCTTCGAGCGCTGCAACCTGTCGGGCTGCGACTTTCGGACATCGTGGAATTACATTATTTTCCCTGCACAGAATAAGCTGAAAAAAGCAAAGTTCGCATATCCGGGAGTGCTGGGTTTGTTGGCCGATCTGGATATTGACATCGATTAAACATATCAAATATCGGTAAAGCCATCTGCATTAATGATGTTTGATGAAGTTCCCTTCATCGATTTCCTGAAATGCCTGATTTAATTCTTCCTGTGTATTCATCACAATGGGGCCGCCCCACGCTACGGGTTCTTTCAGCGGTCTGGCAGCCACTACAATGAATCGTGCACCATCAATTCCTGCTTTTACAATTAATTCGGAGCAGTTGCTTTCATCATGAGTTTCTGTTTCAGTGAGAATAGCCGTGGTTTTGGGTTCGAATGCATTCAGATGTGGGTCAAGTGCAAGTGAACCCTCAAAAATGTAAACAAACAGCGTTTGGTCATCGGGTGTTTCATGATAGCTCCATTCTTCATTGGGATTGAGATCAACATCAAGATATTGAACACCGACATAATTGTTTGAAAGGGCTCCCTCAACATTTTGATAGCTACCGGAAATTACTCTGATGCGTGCCCCGTTAGTTTCTACAAGAGGAATCTGTTGCGGCAACAAATCGTTGTACTGAGGATGGCACATCTTATCATTTTTTGGCAGATTAACCCATAACTGACAGCCAAGCAGACGTTCTGACTTGAGAGGCATTTCCTGATGTATGATTCCTGAGCCGGCTGTCATCCACTGACACGACAGGTCTCCAATGATGCCTTTATTGCCGAGAGAGTCACTGTGTTCGACTGAGCCACTAATGAGGTAAGTCACTGTCTCGATTCCGCGATGTGGATGCCAAGGGAATCCGCGGAGGTAGTCGTCGGGATTCGTTGTATCAAATCCGTCGAGGAGCAGAAATGGATCGAACTGGTTGACATGGCGGTGAGCGAAAATGCGGTTCAGTTTTACACCGGCACCGTCGGA
>CAZLHV010000162.1:0-7429 GCA_964559205.1 uncultured Bacteroidaceae bacterium | reverse complement strand
GAAAATGGCAATAAGCAATAGAGAATAATGAGATTCAGTTACACATGTAACGTCCGAGATTAATACGATATCCGCTTACATACGTAACTCTAGGTCGCAATATCATGATTGAATTGTAACCTAACAATAAAATCAGAATTATTCGCGATAACTCAATTTCATATATCTGTATTTCAATGCTTTAAGTTATGTTAATTCAATTTATAATTCAGGATAAAACGGAAAATCAAGCGGAATTCATGGCACGAGAAGACATCCGCTTACTAGCATGTTATTCAGATACATAAGTATCATTACCCATTCATATTCTAGATACGATACAAAGAATCAGTACAGTGACATATGTAACTATAAATAAATTACACATGTCATTCTGGATTTGTTTAACTTTGTAACCAAATTATCAATCGGTCATGATCGAGAAAATTCAAATGTTGATGAAGGTATACCAACTTAGTGCAGCCGATTTGGCTGAGCGTTTGGGAACCGAACGGAGTGGTATTTCTCATTTTCTTTCTGGCAGGAACAAACCAAGTCTTTCGTTTGTCGTGAGGATGCTGGAGAAATTCCCGGAGATTAATCCTGACTGGTTGTTGCTGGGCCATGGGCCGATGCTTCGAGACGATGCATCGGTGAGCCACCGTCAGGTTGAATCTAACAATTTGGTATTACCGCTCGAGGTTCCGACTGATTTGGAGTCAGGGCATGAAGAGAAAAGGGAATCGCCGGTCGTGAAAGAAGAGGAACAGGTGCCATATGGTCAACATGACCACCTTTTCCAAAAAGATGGTAAGGAAAATACGAAACCCGAAGCCAAGTCAGTGCAAAATGAATCTGCTCAAAGCCAAAAAGCCAATCGCATCATGGTTTTGTTTGACAATGGTACCTATGAAGAATATGTCAGAAAAACGGAATAGGGAACTATTCGAAAATTTCTTCAGGCTTAAATAACATTTCTGTTTCCCTGAGCGCATTTTCGTCCGAATCAGACCCATGAATTGCGTTCATGGTTAGTGATGTGCCAAATTTTGCTCTGATGGTTTCGGGTGCGGCCATTTTCGGATCAGTTGCCCCGATCAGACTGCGAAATGACTCGACAGCATTAGGTGCGGTGATGCTGGCAACCACAATTGGACCCGATGACATAAAGTCAATCAGTCCTTCGAAAAAATCCTTTTTCTTGTGAACAGCATAGAATTCTTCGGCCTGCTTACGGGTCATTTGCATCATTTTCAGTGCTCTGATGCGGAAACCACCTGCGTTGATGGTGTGAAGAATGGCTCCGATGTGTCCGTTGGCTACCGCTCTGGGTTTAATGATGGCCAATGTAATTGATCCGTTCATACTCTTTACTGTTTAGTGAAACATTCGATGCAAAATGTTATTTTTGCATTTTGAACCAGTAAAATTACACATTTTTGAATACACCAGTAAAAAATGAAATTTACCAACGCCTGCTGACCGAAGAGGGACCCATTGTCATTATCTCACACACCAGTCCCGATGGCGATGCAGTGGGCTCTTCGCTGGCACTCTGGCATGTCCTTTCGGCCAAGGGCAAGCAGGTACACGTGGTTTTTCCAGATTCGTTTCCCGATTATTATGCATGGTTACCTTCATCGGAAACGATTGTCATTGCCGATCAGCAACCTCAGCTGGCTGAAAGCCTTATTGATGCCGCTGCTGTTCAGCTTGTGGTTGATATGAATTCGCTGAAAAGGGTGTTGCAGCTCGAACCGGTGCTGTTAAAGGCCAATGCCACACGCATCATGATCGACCATCATATCATGCCGGATCAGATTTTTGATTTCATGCTTTCCGATACAGGGGTTTCTTCAACCAGCGAGCTGGTGTATTCTTTGCTTCAGGAAACCGATAAAGCAAGCATTACACACAATGTAGCCTGTTGCCTGTACACAGGGATTGTAACCGATACCGGAAATTTTTTTCATGGCAACCTTACTTCGCACACATTTGAAATCACGGCAGATATCATCCGAAAAGGTGTCGATGTGGTGAGAATTAATCAATTGGTTTACAACACTTTTTCCGAAGGAAGACTGCGGCTTCTTGGGTTTTCAATCAGCGAGAGATTGCAGGTGCTCTATCAGCACAAGGCCTCGTTTATCGCTCTGACAAAGGCCGATCTTGAGCGATTTGGTTATCAGGAAGGCGATACAGAAGATATTGTCAATTATGGATTGTCGATTAAAGGAATTCAAATCAGTGCCTTGTTTTATGAGAAACCTGAATTCGTAAAAATCAGCCTGAGGTCCGAAGGTGACATCAACGTGAATCAAATCGCAAAACAGTATTTCAATGGAGGCGGACATCGTAATGCTTCAGGCGCTCATTTTTATGGCCCTATGAACGATGCAATAAACTTGTATTTGAAAGCGTTGGAGGAAATGAAATGATCATAAAGCATTGGGTATATTTCGGGGTTCTGCTGGCAATGGTAAGTTGCGGCAATGGCAATCAGAGGCCCGATTTACCTGTGGATCCCGAAAAATACAACCGGGACCTTGAGGGTGCAAATCGCTATTACAGTCAGGGCGAAGAAATGCAAATCGAAGATTTGATTCTGCGTAATGGATGGGAAATGACTCGTACTGGCACCGGTTTGCGTTACATGATTTATCGACCTGGGTCAGGCCGACCCGTTGCCGATAAAACAATTGTCAGATATCATTATAAAGTTAGTCTGATCAACGGACGCTTGTGTGACGATACTTCGGGCAGCGGCCCTCGCGAGATTTGGATCGGTCATGCCGATGTGGTGAGTGGTTTGGAAGAGGGCATGCTTTTACTTCGTCAGGGCGATAAAGCCAGATTTGTAATTCCGTCGCATCTTGCCTATGGCTGGATCGGGGATTCGAAATCGATTCCGGCAAAAGCAGTGTTGATTTATGATGTTGAAATTATTCAGGTCAGGGATTATAATGAAGAATAAGTTTTTCTTTCTGTTCGCAGGAGTATGCCTGCTTGCACTGACTTCGTGCAACCGTTGTCCGTATCCGGGTTACGAAAAGTCGTCAAATGGTCTTTGGTATCAAATTGTGGAAGACAAGGACGGGAAAGTTCCGTCAGAAGGTGATTTTATTAAAGTGAATGCCCGCTACGTGACCATGAACGACAGTGTGTTTTTCGATACAGGTAAAGAACTGGCTCCTATGTGGATTCCGGTTTCATCTCCAGCATTTCATGGCGACATCATGGAAGGATTGCTCATGCTTTCGACTGGTGACAGCGCATCGTTTATTGTTCGGGCTGATACATTTTTCCTGCTCACGGTGGGAGCTACAGAACTGCCTTCCTTTCTGAAAGAAGATTCCATGATGTATGTGCATCTGCGGGTGACCGACATTAAGAGTCAAAACGATTTTGCGATGGAAAAAGAGCTGATCGAAAACGAACTCGATTTGCAGTATGCCGAGCTGAAAGCTCAGGAAACTGCTTTACTGAAGGAGTATTTAAACAAGAATAAAATCAGCGAAAAACCCCGCGAATCGGGCCTCATTTTTCAGATGATCCGACATGGTAACGGAAAACAACTGCAGATTGGTCAAAAAGTCAAGGTCCATTACACCGGAATGCTGATCGATGGTCAGGTGTTCGATTCCAGCATTGGTCGCGACCCTCTTGAAGTTATTGTTGGAAGCCCTGACCTGATCGATGGTTTTAACGAAACCTTGCTTCTGATGTCTGTGGGTAGCGAGGCTCGTGCCATTATGCCCAGCAGCATTGCTTATGGTAAGTCAGAAATCGATTCTCCTATTCCTCCTTTCTCTACGGTTATTTTCGAAATGACAGTATTGAGTGCTGACTAGTTTTTCAATCATTAAAATGCAATTCATGAAAAAGAACTTCAATGATTTTCTTATCATTGTTTTGATTCATATTGCTCTGCTCAACAATAATTTGCTTGCTCAAAGTCGTGCTTCGTTTCAATGCGATTTGAGCACTGGCATAAAAAAAAGATCGACCAATTTCATTTGCACTGAAGGAAAATTTGAAATTTATTTCTGGGGAATCGTTCCCGAAAAAGCTGTACAGATGGTTGATATAGAATCAGGTAACGTTGAAATGGTTAGTTATATGTACGAGAAAAGCTTTGACGAGGCATACATTATTGCTTACTCCGATTATTCTGATTCAGTGATTGGAGCGTGCTCTCCATCAATTATGCTTGAAAATGCACGCATGGGTGCCTTGGAGTCTTGCAACATTTCATCAAGCAAACAAAGAAAGGTCAATGGGTTTCCGTCGGTTAGAACATACGCCTATCAACCTGATATGAATGAATACTTTGTGTATGAAGTGATATTGGCTAAAAACCGTCTTTACCAGATCATTGCCTTGAAAAAAGGACAAAACATCGATCGTCAAACAGTTAAAGATTTCTTTGGCTCATTTAGAACAAGTATGTAATTCTAATGTTTCATCACACATATTCAAAAACAGGTGATGCAATGGTTATGGCATTTTTAATCTATATATTTCATTTATAACAGATTAATAAACACATCGGAATCAATGATTGGATTATTGCCAAACCATTGAATTTGCTGAAGTAGTAAAAAAATTTTGTCCTATAAAAAAAATACTGTAGGTTTGCACAAAACACCAAACTCTATGAAGAAACATTTTATCTATTGCGTGTTCCTGAGCATTCTGGCAGTAGGAACTTTCACCTTTACCGCATGTGGTGATAAGAGCGGCAGTTCATCAGGACAATCAGACAGCGACGAAGCAGAAGAAGAAGAAATTGAATATTATGTGTCGAAAGACGGACAGTTTAAGGCAAATTTCTGGGGTGCTACTCCTGAGCTGAGCAGCCAGATGGTTCCGACAGAAGCCGGCGACATTGAAATGTTCAGCTACATGTACGAAAAAAGTGCTACTGAAGCTTTCATGATTGCTTATGGTGACTATCCTTCATCGCTGATCGAAGGCAATGATCCATATGTACTGATCGAAGGAGCTCGCGATGGTGCTCTTGAGACCTGCACAATTGAGTCGAATAAAAAACTGAAAGTCAACGGTTTTCCTGCATTACGCACTTATGCTATTGACGAAATTCAGAATTACTATTATGTGTATGAAGTAGTTCTGGCAAAGAACCGTCTGTATCAGGTCATGGCACTTCGCGATGGCAGCTATCCTGATGATGCCACTGTTGAAGAGTTTCTTGATGGTTTTGTGATCACCATGAAAGAATAGTGATTTTATTATACGATAAAGGACGGCTTTTGGCCGTCCTTTTTTTTTGCTGTGATTGAATGACTTTCAATTGAACTTACTCCGATTCAATTTTAAAATTAAGCGGATAATCTTTCAATGTCAGGTAAAACACCTGATTGCTTTTTGTGAGAGCTTCCAGATCAAAACAAAGGTGATGTTTTACCATTCGTTTTCCTTCGGTCGACGTGGGGATGGCTTTAATCACCACTGTTGCTTTAGGAGGGTAGCTTTTAAGCCAGGCACCATTCCATGTCATATTAAAGTCAACCTGACCCTTATCTCCGCGATAAAGCACATCGACATATAAAAGTTGACCACTCACCCAGGCAGTATCAATTTCGAATGAGAGTGCAGAAAGCATTTCCGATGCAGGATCCCCCTTGTCGACTGTGATCATCTGCTTGTTTTGGGTGCGCTCAGTTAATTTGTGTCCCTTGCAGGAAAATAAAACAATGCCGAAGCAAATCACTGTTATTGCTGGAATGTATGGTTTCATGATTCATCATTTTTTTGATGACAACAAATATAATACCTTTTCGTTTTAGGCAGGAGAGGGGAGAATTCCTACATTTGCAACCTGATGAAACAAACCTGTCATATTGTTTTCCTGGCAGCATGGTACCCCGATGATCAAGATCCCATGTTTGGTCTATTCATTCAGAGGCATGCCCAATTGCTTGCCAATGCCGGATATTGCATTCATGTCATCACTCCGTCATACCGGAAAGAGAAAGGCAATGGGATATTTACACATGTAACCTCAGGGCTACGGGTTACACATGTAAATATTACATATCAGACGAAATGGTTCAAATGGCTTGGTTTTGCCATAGCAATGCGAAAGGCATACAGAGATTCCATTAATAAATATGGTAAACCAGCTGTAAATCATGTGCATATACTCACGAGAATGGGTATGGTTGCGCTTTTTGCAAAAATCTTTCACGGCGTTCCATTTGTGATTACAGAGCATTGGTCAAGGTATTTCGATATTCCGGGTACCTATAGAAACTTTATTAGGAAATGGCTAACCCGTTACATATGTAATCATTCAAAGGCGTGCTCGGCCGTAAGCCATAAATTAGCCCATGCAATGCAGAACCATCGCCTGGGTCGGAAAAAACCATGGACCATCATCAATAATACCGTTGATGACCACATTTTCTCGGTTCCGGCGGTTCCATCCGGAAATCGTTTGGTGAAGTTTCTGAATGTAAGTTGTTTCGAAGATCGCTCAAAGAATATCACAGGACTACTTTATGCATGCAAATTTTTACGCGACAATGGAGTCAGTTTTCATTGTTATCTGGTTGGGCAGGGAGAAGATGAAGCAACATTACGAAAACTTGCAAGTGATTTGAACCTTAATCAAAGTGTGATTTTTACCGGATTACTGGGGCAGCACGAAGTTGCGAAACTAATGCAGGAGTGTCATTTTTATGTACAGCCTAGTCATTACGAAAATGTGCCAGTGGTGATTAGCGAAGCCTTAATGTGTGGATTGCCCGTTTTGGCGACCAATGTTGGCGCAGTGTCTGAAATGATTTCAGAACAGGATGGTTATCTGGTAAAACCTGCCAGCAATGAGGAATTATTTGCAGCCATCAAGCTGATGTGTGATCAATATACGGCATTTGATCGAATTCAAATCAGAGAGAGAGCCCTGAAAAAGTACTCAGGCAAAGCGATTTTAGGTCAATTTGAGCAATTATACCAACTTGCAGGAATATGAGTTCAGCTATGATTCGGTTTGCTGTAATGATCAACGGCCAGACATTAAAAGCCTGGCAGCGTGAGGCGATCGATCAATTGCTGAATTCGGGTTTGACCACCTGTGTGTTGGTGATCAGCAATCCCGGGGACGACAAGCCAGTCAAGTCGAGGTTTCGCCGTATTTTTCAACCGGGATGGTTTTACCATTTTTTGTTGAAGCGCATCTTTCGCATTGCTGCGGAGACTGAAGTAAGTCGTTTGCCCGCGCATGTTCCTATCATGAGCATGAAAGCTATAAAAAAAGGGGCAGTGCATTTTTTTCAGCCCAAGCAAATCGAGCAAATAAAAGCCTTGCATGCTGATTTTATTCTTCGTTTTGGTTACAATATTCTTCGTGGCGATATTCTGAATTGTGCCCGTTTCGGAGTATGGTCATATCATCATGGCGATGAAAGAAAGTTTCGGGGCGGCC
>CAZLHV010000161.1:0-7487 GCA_964559205.1 uncultured Bacteroidaceae bacterium | reverse complement strand
AATTGCCGCCGATGTAATTATTGCAAATCCAATAGGGAATTGTTATTTTGAACATGAGGAGTACAGAGGCGACGGCACTTTAAAAAAAATAGTTCGACTTAACGGAAATGGTCTTACTTTGATTATTAGATATAATAGAAATGGAAATGAAAAAGGTGTAAGGATAAAGAAAGGACCGGTAATGGATCAAACCCCTCCCTGTTATAATTAGGCAAGGCAACGATTTTCAACATAAACTAAGCGCCATTAAAACAACCGCTTAGCTTAACAACGTTACCCACTATTTCACACCTCAAAACAATTTCGTACATTTGATTTTCGTTTGCCGCGGCGAATGAATTGCATGCTTTAGAGATTGTTGAAACGAATAAAATGATTCAGTCAAAAATATCCATACGATTTTTCGATGACCGCGAAGTGCGGGCTATTTGGGATGAAGAACATGCCAAGTGGTGGTTTTCTGTGTTGGATATTGTTGCAGTGCTGACCGATCAAGACGACTATACCAAGACTCGAAATTATTGGAAATATCTCAAAGCCAAGTTAAAGAAAGAGAACAGCCAAGTGGTTAGTGCTACTACCCAGTTGAGATTTCTTGCCCCTGACGGCAAAAAGCGTTTAGCAGACATGCTCGATTACAATGGCATCATCGCTTTAGGCAAAGAATTCCCGGGCAAGAAAGCAAACCGCTTTATTGAGTGGTTTACTTACAGCGATGAAAGCATCGACGGCAAAAGCAAGACAAAAGCGTATGCATTGTTTAATAGCTCTTTCATCAATAGCATCGAAGTTGGCACAGCCAAAGGGTTACAACAAATTCACGCTTATTTATTTGGTGGATTATATGATTTTGCCGGACAAATAAGACAACATAATATTTCCAAAGGTGGTTTTCACTTTGCTGTAGCGCGTTTTTTAGGCGACACGTTGAAGCAAATAGAAGCAATGCCAGAAAATTCATTTGACGATATCGTAAACAAGTATATTGAAATGAATATTGCTCATCCTTTTATGGAAGGCAATGGCCGAAGCGCCAGAATATGGTTGGATTTGATACTGAAAAAACGTCTCAAAAAATGCGTTGACTGGAGTAAAATTAGCAAGCGGGATTATATGAACGCGATGATGCTCAGTCCAACAAAAAGTAACACGTTGAAAACCCTATTGAATAATGCCCTCACCACCAAAATAAACGACCGCGAAATGTTTCTGAAAGGCATTGATTATTCCTATTACTATGAGGAAAATGATTGATGACAGGCACAGCAACCCACAAACTTCTCTTACGCAACATTGGCAAGCTTCACTTTCGTTCTGCTTCACGGTTGTGTTTCAAAGAAAGTTAAATGTCAAAAAAATACCGACCGAACCCAAGGCCCGAAAACGTTGAAGGGAATTTGTAAAATGAAGAACTGGACGTACAATATTAGAGTGAATGTGATTTTCATAGTAGGACTTCAATTGGTTGGAAAGACTTACCAATTCAAGTACTCAACTAATATGTTTAACTTGAAATTCTATGGAGGACTGATAATAATTGGACTGGCAATTCTGATTTGGTCATTATTAACCGACTTAAAACATTACCTATCTGAGAAGAAGATCGTTTCACTCATACCAATTTTAATAGCAGTAGTTTTTGCAACTACAATTTGGGTGTGGAATGCTCAAATAAACTCAAATTTTAATAAGCCGACACTTGTTCGAATACTATATCATGGCGATCTAAACAGAATTGAAATTGATTTCAAGACAGATGGAACATACATCTATGATAATTCAGCAATTGGGATTAATAATTACACATATGGAGAATATGAAATAAATGGAAATGTAATCACTCTTGACAGAAACAATCTTAACAACGTACATACAAACAGACTTGAAATACGATCAAAACCTCTTGAATATTCTGCCCAAACAGAGTCTGAAAAATGTGTTTATCAGATAGATGAAAATGGAAATGTGAAAGAGAATGCCACTGTTTTTGGACTAGTAATTGACAATAGAGGAAACCACCCATAACAAGTGAAAACAATGAACCAACAACTACCCCCCTGCTGGTGCGCGATTGTATTGCGCACCTTTAAGTCACAAATAAGAGGAAATATCTATTTTAGCATTGACATAATGAAGAGGGGGGTAGCGACAAATCAATCGTACACAAAGACGATGAAAATAATTAAGAACCACTTAGCCAACAGCACCTACCCAAAACTGGCGATTCAGCGATTTATTGTAACTTAGTGCTTCGGTTTTGAAAACGTTCGAGATGCAAGACGCGCAAGGCAATGAAACTTCAACCTGACAAAATCTGCAATACGCGAAAGCAAGCACTAATCCATACCATAGACCGCCAACACTGATTACAATGAGCAAAACAATATTGATCATATTTTCAATTGTCCTTTATTCATGTAAATCGGTTGATTTTACCGGTCATTATGTTCAATGTGAATGGAATTGTACTGAATTAATGATCCACACCGATAGTACATTCACGGAAATAATCAATCCTGAAATTGGTGCGGGCATCACAATAAAAGGCACGTATATTCAATCAGGAAAATATTTAGTGCTTACGCCATTTATTGACAAGCATATTTCATTTGACAGCACAGTTCAAAAATATGTATATATAGAACCAGACTCGATATTGAAAAATGACACAACGCCGCCATTTGAAAAGGTTAAAAACATGCGGCATGTTTACACTTGCGAATACTTAAGTCAGCAATATAAAATCAAACGTAACAGGCTAAGACTTTTCAGCATAGGTGATGATAACAATAAAAGCAGA
The DNA here is from genome assembly GCA_964559205.1 of uncultured Bacteroidaceae bacterium. Taxonomy (GTDB): domain Bacteria; phylum Bacteroidota; class Bacteroidia; order Bacteroidales; family DTU049; genus GWF2-43-63. Next base: position 4,687 of record CAZLHV010000161.1, on the reverse strand, counting down.
ATGTGTGATTTCGTAAAACTCAGTCACGATTCTTCGAAGAATGAAAGAGCAATCAGGAACAACCGTATCGACTGTAATACCAAAAATTCTCTTTTGAGGATATATTTTATTAAGCGAAATAACACACCAATACAAACAGGGTGAGGTGTTGTCATTGAACATATTCATTCGTTTTACAAACCACGAAATCGTATTTGTATTTTGAGTTCATACTCAATTAAATAACCTGAAAAATCACATACAATAATCGTGAAGCATCGCTATCAGCTAATCAGCACTCCGCGGCCTGAAACACCATGTCTCCCCTACTTTTTCACCGAAAAGAAAAGCGGTTTGAATTCAAGGCAAATATAGGCCCAATGGGCAATGGATGGATTTGTTTTTGCCTGAATGAGTTCGAGGGTTGCACCTGAGCTGAGCAAGGAATAACCCAGTGTGAACGAGAGTTCCTTTGTCATGGCAACTTTCCATGTGAAATCGACTTCATGCGCCAGAAACGGATCAATGCTGGCTCCGCCCGTAATGGTGGTTTGCTGCGTGGCGAAATAATGATAATCGAGTCCGAAGGAGTGCTTTTTTGAATGCGTGTAAAGTCCTTTCAGATACAAATCGGTGAAACCCGTGCCTCCGGTATGTGTCGCAAAATTGGTAAAATAGTCCATATAACCGGCAAACGTATGATTTGAGGCATATTGCGGAATAAACTGCTCATAGCTTTCGCTTTGAATGTCGTTTCCACTCATCATTTCAGCACCTGCGGTGACTGTCAGTTTTTCGGTCTTATATCCTGCCTCAGCGGCAGCAAACCATGCCGACACTTCGGCACCTGTAATGTGATGTCCGGTTTGGTAATATCCCATGCCAGAAAGCATCCATTTTCCGCTGCTGAACTTAATTTCAGCGCCCTGCGTGCTTCGCACATACAATGCTTTTCCGTTCAGGTCCTGAAAACCGTCGGCATATCCCATAACAGCTAGTCCAAACGAGCCTAACTTTTGCTCAAAGCGTACAATGGTCAGCGTTTTGTAATTATCCTTAATCTCAGCAGCATTGTTCAGGTAGTCGGTTCCAAACACATTTTCGGCTTTCTGATTAAAAGCCTGCGCCACCGTCAGTTTTTTGTTTCCCGATTTCCATTCAAACAGTGCTGCATCGTGAACCTGTGCCGTTTGCGACCAGTTGTTGTCGCTGAAAAACCTGTGATTCCCAAAAACAATTTTCTGACGACCTGCTTTTAACCTGGCCGAATCGCAGAGCGGAATGCTGATCCACGATTCAAGCACCCCCATGGTTGATTTACCGCTTTTAAGCAGTTGATCGCCCCAAACGCGGCCTTCCTGAAAAGTGAGCTGCGCCTCATATCCATTGTTAAAATAGTGCATTCCGATTCTGTTTCGCTGAGAAACAAAGGCCGCCGGACTTGTACTGCTGTCGGGCAGTTGTTTGTAGCCGTTTCGGAATTCCGGGCGGAAACGAAACTCGCCCGTCAGTTCAAAGCTTTGGCCCATGGCAACGATGGACAGGCACATGAATGATGCAAGAATGAATATTTTTTTCATGGTTCTGAATTTGAAAAAACAAGATGATTGACACAAGGACTTTGCAAAGCCCGGCTTATTTTAATAAAACACGCCCTCGAGATACTTCCGGGTCATGTCGTGTTGCGGATTTGAGAAAAAGGTGGAAGCCTGACCACTTTCGATGAGCTCGCCCATGTACATAAACAACACATAATCGGCAATGCGGCGTGCCTGACGCAGGATGTGACTCACCAGAATAATGGTGTAATCGTTTTTCAACTGTAGAAATGATTGTTCGATGGCCTGGGTCGAAATGGGATCAAGTGCCGAGGTGGGTTCATCGGCCAGAATCACCTGCGGATCGACGGCGAGACCTCTTGCAAGGCACAGTCGCTGTTGCTGTCCAATGGACAATGTGGCAGGCGAATGATGCAGGCGGTCTTTCACTTCATCCCACAAACACGCAAGCGTGAGATAATGTTCAACCTGTTTTCGTACTTCGGCACGACTGCGAACGCCTTTAAGTCTGACGGCATAGGCAACATTTTCGCTGATGCTGAGCGGAAGCGGATAGGGACGTTGTGAAAGCAGGCCCATTTGCTGCCGCATTGAGGCAACTTTGTAACCACGAAGCGTCAGAATATCGTTTTGCTGAAAATAGATGCTGCCGCTGACGCGCAGTCCGCTCAGGTCCGTCAGTCGGTTGAGTGAGCGCAGCAAAGTGGTTTTGCCGCAGCCGCTGGGACCCATGATGACCGTGATGGTACCGCGGGGAATCACGGCATTTATATCGCTCAGCAATTTCCTTTCACCGGCATAGACATTCAGGTTTCTGATATCAATGATATGTGGCTGTTCGTTCATAGACTACTTGTTTTTCTGATAGATGTGCGAAAAGAGACGTGCAGCAAGGCTGATGAACAAAATCAGCAGGGTTAAAATGAGCGCTGCCGCATAGGCCCGGCCCTGTACCTCAGGCACAGGCGAACCCAGCTGAAAGAAAATCGCCAGTGGCAATGTGGCCACCTGTTGTCCGAGCGACTCAGGAATATAATCGGTGTAGCCGGTAGTGAGCAACACCACCGCTGCATCGCCAATGGCGCGTCCGAAAGAAAGTAAAATGGCTGTCACAATACCGGGAGCAGCTTTACGCATAAAAAATCTGAAAGCCGTTTCGGTTTTTGTACAACCCATGCTGTAAGCAGCTTCGCGAATGCCATTGGGAACCCGTTGCAATACTTCGTCCATGGCACGGATCAGGATGGGTGCGACAAAAAGCCCCACCGTTATGATTCCGGCAAGCAACGAAGTGCGGATGCCGAGTGCCACCATCACAGTAAATCCGAAGGCACCATAAACAATGGACGGAATTCCCCAAAGCACATCGAGAAAAAAGCGCATGGCACGCACCGCTCGACCACCCTGTCGCAGAAAAACATTCATATACAGAGCCACCGGAACAGAAATGAACAGGGCCAGTATGGTTGCACCCACAGCGAGATAGATTGAGCCAATGATGGCATTGAATACCCCACCCTCTTTTCCAAAATAATATCCTCCCTTTGGCAAAGAAGTGATCATGTCCCATGTGAGATACTGCAAACCCTTGCTCACCACCGAATATAAGATGGAACCAAGCGCTGCAGCGATGGTGAGTGTAGCTACGACCATGAGAAAGATCATCACTCCCTCTTCAAATCGTTTAAATCTCATGGCTGCCGGTTTTAAGGGTAAAACGTCTGATAAGCATCCGCATGAGAATGTTGAAGACCACCGTAATAAAAAGCAGAATCAGCGCAGCAAACATCAGAGCGCTGTCGTACATCGGGATGCTCATCATTTCACCATAATTGTTGGCGATAAGTGCCGGCAGCGGATAGGCAGGGCTTACAATGGAATCGGGCACCACAATGGTGTTTCCCACCACCATCATTACGGCAATGGTTTCGCCAATGGCGCGTGCCCATCCCAGTCCGATGGCTGATAGAATGCCTGCACCGGTTTTACGCAGCACGGTCATTTTCACCATTTCCCACCTTGTGGTTCCCATAGAGAAAGCCGCTTCGCGGAGTTCACGGGGCACGGTGGCAAACAGTTCGAGTAAAATATTCAAAATGATCGGGATGACCATCACCGCCAGCACCAGACCACCAGCCAGAACCGAATATCCGGTACTTTCGGTTCCCAGCGCCGGAGCCACAACATTCCGGACAAAAGGCACGATGAATAAAATTCCCCATACGCCATAGACCACCGAAGGAATGCCGGCCAGAATATCGACCACCGGTTGCATCATTCGTAAAATACGCTTTGGGGCATATTCTGACAAATAGATGGCAGCCAGCACACATACTGGCGCTGAAATGATGATGGCGAGTAATGAAACCACCAAGGTTCCGGCAATAAAAGGTTTGAATCCGAAGCTGCCGCCGGTCGGTTTCCATTCACTGCCCGAAATGAGCTGCAGAAATCCGTTGTCGGACAGCAGCGGCAGTGATTTTATCACCAACACCATCAGCATGATGAGCGGCACAAGGATCACAATGGTTTTGGCCAGCACCATCCATGAGCCGCCGGCATAATCGCGTGCCCTTCGTGAAATGAACATCAGTCGAGTTTCTTTAATTCAGTGGCAACAACATTATCGGGTAATTTCACATAACCGCTTTCTTCGACCCACTGTTGTCCTTTGGTAAGCACGAAGCGTAAAAACGCAAGAATCAGTTCGTTATCAGGTTTACCCTTGCAGATGAAATACAGCGGGCGGGCCGGCGGTTCCGGGAATTTTCCGTCACGGATCGCGGTAGTCAGCAGTTTCATGTTGCTGTACAGGTCTTCTTCCGGATCAATTTTTCCGTTGGCGTTGATGTCGATGGGAATTACACCAATGCCATCCTGAATCTGACCTGTTTTGAAATCATATGCATAAATAATATTATTGTATCCAACGCCCTTTACATCGTTTTTAACGGCATCGGCAATGCCCGGATCCCCAAAAACACCAATTCCTTTGAGGTCTTCCTGCGCACCATCGAGAAATTTCGCCCACATTTCGGCTGCTCCGCACGCATCGCTGCGTGTAAACAGACTGATGGGACCTCCATTTTTCAGTTTCAGCATGCTCCAGTCGGTGATTTCCTGCGTGATGAAAATTTTCCGGAACTCAT
>CAZLHV010000160.1:0-7556 GCA_964559205.1 uncultured Bacteroidaceae bacterium | reverse complement strand
AGGGTGGCGTATTTCCTGCCAGTCAGACCTCGCTTTCAGATCCATATATCCTTCGGGACTACCGTGGGGTTACCCTGAATGTATTTCCTTTTCAGTTCGATGCAGCCAACAACACCTTGCGGGCTGTACGTTCAATCATCATTAAGGTCTCGGCTGATCCTGCCGGAAATGCAGTGAATGAGTTTCAGAGAAATACACAGGTAACTAAAGTGCAGGAAGATTTCAGGCAGCTATATGAACGGCACTTTGTAAATTACAATCAGGCAAAATACACCTCAGTTGCCGAGCGTGGAAATATTCTTGTGATCAGCTATGCAGGCTATATGGACGCTATGGCTCCATGGGTGCAGTGGAAAAAAAGAATTGGATTTCCTACGACCATAGTAGATGTGGCTACAATAGGCACCACAGCCACAGCAATCAAAACCTATGTGACCAATTATTACAATACCAATGGACTGACATTCCTTCTTTTAGTAGGTGATGGTCAACATATCCCGCCGGTGACCAGTGGTGTGGGTGGCCCTTCTGATAATGCCTATGCATTCATTACCGGAAGCGATCATTATCCGGAATTTTATGTGGGAAGATTTTCGGCTGAAAGCACTGCCGACGTTGATGTGCAGGTCCTTCGCACAATTACTTACGAACAAAGTCCATCAACAACAAACAACTGGATGAACCGGGTGATGGGAATTGCCAGTGATCAGGGACCTGGAGACGATAGTGAGTATGATTACCAGCATATCAGAAATTTACAAACACAATGTGTTGGTTATGAATATGTGACAAAGTATGAGATTTTTGACGGCTCACAAGGCGGTCTTGATGCATCGGGCAATCCTACCGCTACCAATGTGTCGAGTGTACTTAACGGTGATGGTGCTGGGCTCATTCTTTACACCGGACATGGTGGCGATCAATCGTTTGTAACAACTGGCTTCTCAAACAGCGATGTGAATGCGCTGACCAATACCACTCGGTGGCCTTTTATTTTTGCTGTTGCATGTGTCAATGGTAATTTTCAGGGACAAACCTGCTTTGCCGAAGCATGGCTGCGTGCCAGAACAGGCACAACGCCAAAAGGCGCTGTGGCGACCATCATGAGCACTATTAATCAGTCGTGGAACCCACCCATGGAAGGTCAGGATGAAATGGTGAATGTGCTTACCGAAAACAATGCATCAAATATTAAGCACACGTTTGGTGGGGTTGTAATGAGCGGTTGTATGAAAATGAACGACTCGTATGGGACTGCTGGAAATGAAATGACTGATACATGGACCATTTTCGGAGATCCTTCTCTTTTGTTGCGTACCGATACACCCAATATTATGACTGTGACCCATGCAGCGTCCATTCCTGTCGGTTCAACCAGTCTCGTGGTGAATTGTAATGCGAACGATGCTTTCGTTACCGTGACACTCGATGATAATATCCTTGGCACAGGTACTGTCAGCGGAGGCACCGTAACCATCAGTTTTCCTGCCCTTTCAACAGTCGATACACTGTTGGTTACAGCTACAAAATACAATTACATTCCTTATATGGGAGAAGTTGCCGTGATAGCTGCCACAGGACCTTATGTGGTGTACAGCACCTATTCGGTGAGTGATGGAGCAGGTAACAGCAATGGCGAGGCTGATTTCAGCGAAAACATTCAGTTGAATGTCACCCTGCACAACATGGGAGTGGCCAATGCATCGAATGTGGTAGCAACATTGAGCTCGTCTGATCCTGCAGTAGTGATTAGCGATAATTCGGAAACCTATGGAGCGATTAATGCAGGAGCAACGAAACTGATGAACAATGCCTATGCGGTTTCTGTCGGAAGCGCTGTTGATGATCAGCATGTCGTTAACTTTGGTCTCGCCATTGTCGATGGTGGCAATAGCTGGAGCTCTACTTTCGGGATGCCTGTCAATGCACCGGCTCTTGCCATTGGAAATGTCAGCATCGACGATGCGACCGGCAACAATAATGGCCGCCTTGATCCAGGCGAAACCGTAACATTAACAATCGAATCTTTTAATAACGGACATGCGGCATATCCTGCTGCCACAGGAGCAATTACTACCGGAAGTAGTTACCTGACGGTGATTTCGGGCACGGCCAACATAGGAAATATGGCGATTGCTTCTTCGGCTAATCCAACATTCACGGTTTCGGTCGACGCTGCAACTCCACTTGGGGCTTCAGTTAGCTTTACTTATGAACTTGGGTCAGGTTATTATCAGGTCGAGGAGGTTTTCAGCCTTAAAGTTGGCATTGCCGATGAAGACTATGAGAGCGGTGATTTTACTCAGTATTCATGGACGACTGGAGGCACACAGCCATGGGTTGTTTCAACCGAAACTCCATATGAGGGCACTTATTGTTCAAAATCGGGCACCATTACCGACAACCAGACATCGACTATGTCAATTACATGGGATGTTGCCTCACCTGACAGTATTTCATTTTACAGGAAAGTTGATTGCGAAGAAGGAAGTGCCAGTGGAAGCAAATGGGATTATCTGCAGTTTAAGGTCGGTTCTGTTGAAAAGGATTGGTGGGATGGAACCAAAGGCTGGGAGCGTGTTTCCTATGCAGTGAGTGCGGGCCCGCAAACTTATACCTGGGCCTACGTGAAGGATGGCTATGTTTCCGAAGGGGCAGATGCCGCTTGGGTCGATTATATTGTATTTCCTCCCATTGCCACCATTGCTGGCTGTTCCGAAAACGAACTTAGCGGAGTTAGCATTTATCCAAATCCTTCGTTTGGCACATTTAGCATTGATATGGTATTGAAAAGCAGTGGTGAGGTCACCATCGAGCAAATCAATTCTGCCGGTCAATTGGTTGAGGTGCTTTATCACGGAGATTTGGATGCCGGGAATCAAAAAATAATGGTTTCAGGGCATCAAATTACAGGAGCGTTTTTTATAAGAATTAGCACTCCCGACGGAGAACAAACCCGAATGATCTGGTCGGCCAGATAACCGTATTCAAAATTTACCATCAAAAGCCGTCCGGATGCACGTCCGGGCGGCTTTTTGCAAAATAGCATTACTAAAGCAGTTTATTTTTGGTTTACATTTATATTATTTGATTATTTGTCTAAATAGAGCATTTGCAATTGAACAAACTGTTTGTTTTATAAAAAAAAGTCATAATATTGCCGGTTCGAATAAAGCTATAGGATAATGAAAAAGGGAAGAGGTTTTTTACTTAGCATATTGTTGGTTTTATCAGGGTTTTCGGGAGTACGTGCAGATGAAGGAATGTGGTTGCCGTTGTTTCTCGAGCGCCTGAATTATACCGATATGCAGAAAATGGGCCTTAGGCTTACGCCGGAAGAACTATACTCGATCAACAATAGCAGTCTTAAAGATGCTATTGTGATTTTCGGTAGCGGTTGCACTGGTGAAGTGGTGAGCAGTCAGGGCCTCATTTTCACAAATCACCATTGTGGATATGCTTCAATTGCTTCGCTAAGCACCGTGGGGAATGACATTCTCACCAATGGTTATTTTGCTCAGACTCAAAAGGATGAATTGCTTCCGGGTTCGGGACTCAACGTGAGATTCCTGCTTCGGATCGAAGATGTGAGTAAGCGTGTGCTGGATTCGATTCCTTTTGATGTTACCGAGAAAGAGAGGGAGGAAATCGTCACTCGGGTGTCCAAGCAGATTGAGAGTGAAGCGGTTTCCGAGAAATATCAGGAAGCAACGGTGAAAGCCTTTTTCTATGGAAACGAGTATTACCTCTTCGTGTATGAGGTCTATCCCGACGTTCGGCTGGTGATGACTCCACCTTCATCGATCGGAAATTTTGGAGGCGACACCGATAACTGGATGTGGCCCCGTCACACTGGCGACTTCAGCGTTTTCAGGGTGTATACCGGACCCGATGGAAAGCCTGCCGAGTACAGCATCAATAATGTCCCCATGAAATCTAAGCGATATCTTCCCATTTCGGTTGCTCCGAAAAAAGAAAACGATTTTGCCATGATAATGGGATACCCTGGTCGTACTTCTCGCTATATCACAAGCGATGAAGTGGAGTCAAATTACCTTTATATCAATCCAGCCACAGTGAAAATCAGGGAAATGAAGCTTGAAATCATGGATCGCAACATGAAAGCAAGCGATAAGGTCCGATTGAATTATGCATCAAAATATGCCACAACTGCAAATTATTGGAAATACTTTATTGGCCAGAACAAAGGAATTGAGCGACTCGATGTGATTGAGCGGAAACGAATGATGGAGGACGATTTTGAAACCTGGGTGAACAATGAGAATATCCCTAAGTTCGGGTATTACCGCGATGCTTTGATCAAAACCAAAAACTCAATGACGAAGCTGAGTAAGCTTAGGAGAGTTCAACAATATATTTCAGAGGCGTTTTTCCGGGGCAGTGACGTGATTTCTTTTGCCGGACGTTTTCGTAATCTTCAGAAGGAGTTGTCGGCAGAAAGGCCAAATCTGTCCAAAATTGATGAAATGTGTAAAAGTTTGAAAACCGCTTCGGATAAGTATTTTAGTCTCTTCGATTACAAAACAGAGTTGAGCCTTTTTAGTTCCATGCTGGAGCTCTATGCTGGTGATATTGAAGCTGAATTCAGACCTAAGTTTTATTCAACGATTACAGAGAAGTTCAAAAACGATTACTTTCTCTTTTCTGATGCAGCTTTTCTTGTATCCATTTTTACAAACAAGGATAAAATGGACAAGTTTCTTGAGAAGCCTGAACTGACAGTACTTTCGGGTGATCCGTTGTTTGATGCCTCGCTGCAGATTTATGAAGTTTACAATTCAATGCTTGAGCAGATTATGCCTTTGACTTACCAGTTAAATCAGGGAATGAGGTCATATGTTCAGGGTTTGAGAGAAATGTATCCTGAACGGAAATTTTACCCCGACGCCAACAGTACCATGAGGTTATCTTACGGGAAAGTTTTAGCCTATGATGGCGCCGATGCAGTGGAGTACAACTATTACACTACATTATCAGGGGTGATGGAAAAGGAAAATCCCAACCATGATGAGTTTATCGTTCCAGCAAAACTGAAAGAATTATACGAAAAGAAGGATTTTGGACCATGGGCTCAGGATGGTGAAATCATCACTTGCTTCCTCACGAACAATGATATCACAGGCGGCAATAGCGGCAGTCCGGTGTTGAATGGCAACGGAGAACTGATCGGCCTTGCCTTTGATGGCAACTGGGAAGCGATGTCGGGCGACATTGTATTTGAACCCGAATTACAAAGGTGCATTTGTATCGACATCCGATATATGCTGTTCATTATTGATAAATTTGCGGGGGGTCAACGAATCATCGACGAGCTTGAAATTAGAAAGTAAAGCAAATGGGTATAGATTAAGCCGTGAACTTCACGGCTTTTTTTATATTGTTATGCCAGGTTTTTTTAACCAGCGAAATGGAAACGGTAGCCGATTGATTCTGATGAGATGATATTTGGATACAATGCCCCCAAATCCCAGATAGAACCGAGCCAGATTCTGATGGTTGCTTCCCTCAAAATCGAAGATTTGATGGCGATTGCAAGTGTCTGCAAGAATAGAGTCTATCAGATAGTGCATGGCCCCGCTTTCATGAGCAATAGCGTTCGACCCTGAGAAAAGCAGTATCACTCTTCCGCAATATGTTACCGTCAGTGCAGCAGCAATGATGCTGTTTTGACGGTCTGTAACACTGTAAGTATGTGCCGATTCCTTGTGGCGTAACTGAAAAGCCACATGCCGCAGCACATTATACCACTCTTTCGTCTGATTGACTTCTTTGCCTTTGTTGCTTTGAAACAAAGTGATCATTGGTTCAATGTCAAATCCAATATGAACCGTGAGCCCTTCAGTTATGGCCTTTTTAATATTACGTCTGGTGTTGTTGTTGTAATGAGCTCGGATACTTTCTTTGCTGCGATTGATGTCGAGGGTAATGTTGGTTTGTGGCTCAATGAAAGGAATATGAATAGGGTTAAGCGCATTCAACATGATTTCAGCAAACTTAAACCCGGCAGGAATCATTGTAAGAAACTCCAGTACTTTTGTTTCATCGCATTCTTGGCCAAAGATCCCCAATTGCTGACAAAAGGCTGGTTGATAAAGATACTTGACTCCCATTTTCAACCGAAAAGGTAATGGCATCACCCGCTCATAATCGTTTTCTATCAGGGCGTCCCAGTCTGAGGCAACAAGGTTCAGATACGTGGATGAAGCATAAATGAGAGGTTCTTTGCTTTTTTCAATACAGGCATCCCAGGCGCTAAAATCAATTTGATCGTTTTGTACATATCGTATCATGAGCTCTCATTATAAAAATTGGCAATACAATCTTCAAGCAATTCTGACCACCCTTTCCATCGTTTGTTTTCGCTGAGGGTCTCATTGTGTACTATTATCACAAAAAGTCCCGAGACCGATTTTACATAATCCGAAATTTGCTTCAACTTGAACCTGATCTCATCGAAATGGCATGTCTGGTAATCTTTGAACGTGCCGTCCATAAAACAAAATGGATGCATCCGAAGGGTTGTTGTCTGTTCAGTTTTAAGATCGTAGAACATGAACGGACGAGTTGTTCCGGCTCGAAAACCGGGTGTTGAGGCAAACCCCAGCGTATAGTCGCTGATAAACCCTGCCTGAATGGTTTGCCTGCAGGTGTCAGGAATCCTCATCCTCAAAAAATGGCGCCTTGCTGAATGAAACTTGGTGCCGGTAATGGACTCGGCAAAAAGCTTTTCCTGCTCAAGTTGATGCAAGTCTGAATAGCAGTTATAGGACGGATGAAGGCCTTCAATATTGTCTGCAATATCCCGAAGTCGTTTTCTTGAAATCCTGCGTCTCAAGTTGCCGTTTTTATCAAACGAACTTCTTTTTTCTGCTGCTAGAATGAAGTACTTCAAGCCAATGCCATGCTTTTTTTGCCAGGACGAAAACAAATGAAATGTGTCGAATGGATCCCTTAAGATTCCTGTGAGCACCAAAGGCCTTTGCATGAACTCATTAAATCTCGCATTCAAAAGATCGCGAAACCAGCCACCGGCATTCCTGAACCATCCTTTGGTTTTGTAAGAAAAAAGCTGATCAATGTCAACTGTTACAATGCAATTCGGTCTTTCAAGCTGAATATTCATTCCTGCATGAGACAAAGTTCTTTTGAGAAGAATTACCCATTCATCGACCACGGCACGCATATGAAAATTGTGACGAAACGCAAATGAATGCGGTGCATCGAAGCGCCCATGAGGATCAGACTCCGTGCTCAAATACTCCTCGTGTCGGCTCAGCATGTAGAATACAGCTGCGAATAAATCGAATGGAATCTTTGAATCACTTTGCGGTGAAGGGAAAAGCATGATCGATCCATCTTCGGCAACTTCAACCTCTGGTTCGAACACTTCGATGCTTGTTTGCTGAAGGTAGCCCAGATCAGGGATACTGATATCTACATTATCGGTGATTCCATATCCGATCAAAAATGTGCCGGGATGTATTTCGGCAGGATTCAGTGTATAACTCAATCCAAGCCTCTCGCAAAAAATATAC
>CAZLHV010000159.1:0-7560 GCA_964559205.1 uncultured Bacteroidaceae bacterium | reverse complement strand
CATTGTCGGGAAAAACAATCTCGTATAAGAATAAAATAACAGAAAGTGTTGCTTTTAAAATCAATTCTGATTTTTCGTTATCAATGGATACTATAAAGCTTAATAATGATGAGTATTGGAATGATACATTACTTTATGGTGAAAAAGTTCACATGTTCGAGAATAGTGATAAATGCTATTTATATGCAGACTCCATGTATTATGAAATACCTGAAATAATTCCTCAATTTGACTATTATTATCATGCTGTTGGATTGAATGAGAAATATTTAGTTTATTTTATTTTTCTTGAAACACACTATGAAATGGTTGTTTGTCAGTATGAATGACCCGCCGCATTCTGCAACATCCAACCCAAAACCTTTATAATATTTCCAATATTGCAAAAGCCGCTCAAACGAGTGGCTTTTTTGTGCAAGGCAATGCCGTAGGTGTGGGTCAGGGGCGTAATGTTTGCGTGCGTTAACATAATATATTGTCAAGGCCGCGCGTAATGCTCCCCGCCCCCAAGCTCCCACGACAAAAAACACTTCCAAGCAGCAATTATTTGAATTTTAGCGGTGTAAACTTTGCTGAATCATTTTCAAAGAGAGTGACGGGTTCTTTTACCCCCATTTGAGAAATTATCCTTAATTTTGAATTACAAAAAAGTTGCATTTACCCTACGGTGCTGCTTTGTGGTGTGAATGGAATTTTGCAATTACAAAAACATCAGGCATGAGATTTCTTTGGTCTTTTCTTGTTATTTCATTTGCAATCATATTCATGAGTTGTAATAAAACAAATTCAAACGACTTTGTAAATAAACGAATTGCTTTTCTGAAAGATGCAAATGGAAGGAAGTTAGAACAAATTAAATACACATGCAGTGACACATCAGATTTTGGATTATTTGAAGCTAAAAAAGTTCACTTTCTTGTTAATGAAATCATATCTAATTTTGGCAATGATGATTATACTTCAGCAATGTTAGATTCGTTGTCAGTCTTCTATTCGAGACATTGTGATCCTGATCTGGATATTGATTTCTCCATGTATTCAGAGTTATTAAACAATAACACCTTTTCTCCAAATGAAAAAGAGCTTGAGTTATTGTCATTAGAGAATAACATTTTGACAATAATTAATGACAGACAAATTAGCGCTAAGCTATGTTTCGATTTAATCAAGGCAATTCTTCTTGAAAACGATATTCCCCAGCATGCTTCAAGAGGAGATGTGATTATTATTGTATCAAACAAGGAGAAATCAATAAAGGGAAGTGTAGGCAATGATTCCCTGATTTATGCTGTTGACAATGACAATATTTTAAAATTGAAAAACCCAGAAGAAATTTTCATAGATTCAATAAAGGGTGTTATTCAAATCCCGATTTGCGGACAAAACGGATACCATAGCTTTCCAATATTCTAATTATATTGAAATGTTGCTCATTGAACACTCAACCCAAATATTAAGAATGTAATCAAACAATTCAATTCAGAGGCTTGATGACCACGCGCGTAAGCATTATATATAATGCCAATGCTACGCAAATAAACTCCCCCCGGCATGAGAAAAAAACTGAAGACCCGATGATCAATGAAAATTTTGTACTTTAGTAATTTCTGAAAATGGGGATAGGGACAGTTGTAGGTACAGAAAAAGAGTTCGTTAGAAATCACAGTGCTAATTAATTTAGAAATGAAAAAAAAATACAAATTGCTTCTTCTACTTATACCATTTCCGTTAATGGTAAGTGTTAATTCGTGTAATGTAAGAAATTGCTACTTAAGTGTTAACTCAAATGCGATTTTTACTATGGATAGTTGCTCTTTCATTAAAAACATTATAATTGTTGAGACAAATGAAAAAAGAAAAGAGAGAACTACGGTGTTTGACACGACTATTGTATTACCCGAGACTAAAGTCAGTATTCCAATAAACATGTTTATAGGCAAAAACATAGAAATATTTGTTGAAACGAATGACAGCAGAGAACAATACTTACTAATGATTTGTTCCAACTGCTGGAATAAAAAAGAACGATTTTATTTTCATCGATTATATAGGTAGTGTTTCATTTTGTAAGCTCCCCTAAAAATGGGATAGGGTCAATACAAAAAAATTGCCTACTTTTGATTTGTGAGAATAATGGGGCGTTTACAGTAAGATAAGAAATGGATTCCGATAACAACTTGTATGAAAAGAATTGCGTCAGTAATAACTGTTTTTTCACTTTGCGGCTTATTGAGTGGTGTTCTTATATTGGCTATTAAAAACCGAAACTTAGAAAAGGAAAATCTTAGATTATCTAAGATTGAGCAGGAAAAAATTGCATTAAACGATTCTATTGAAAATCTACAGGGAAAATACATTCTTGTTGATAATGTAAATCCATTGGTTGTAACTGAAATCAATAAAGACAATGGCAACCTGCAAAAGAAAGTGTTCCTAGTAATTCGAAACTGCCAAGGTGTAAATGCAGAGTTGACAGTTGGTGATTTAAATGATACGACTATGAGTTTACGAGATATCTCGTATTCAGCTAAAGTTGATGATTCGCAAAATTTCGATTCTTTTTTAATTGACAAGAGTTTTGAAAACGATGGCATTGAAGGATTTGTAACACTCTTTTTCCCAAAAACTGGATTTGTCCAATTTCCATTTTCAGAGAAAAAAAATAAGTGGTGGTAGTGGGTCGTGTTCCAATTTGCACCTGATCCACCATTCAAGATAAACCCTTAATAAGCAAATGACACAACACATTTCAGAGCGCTTAATGTCCCCGCGCGTAAGCATAATTCATTGTCAATGCCGCGCGTAATTGTCACCACCACAAAAAGCCATTGCTGCCATCAATTAGCAGGCACAAACCCTCCCGCATACTTCAGCGTCAGCCCATGCCACCATGGATGCCCGTACGGTGAAAGCAAGCCGCATTGCGACCTGCAGCATCTGGGCTCAGCGCTGAATCCAAAAAAATCCCTGCCGATTTTCTGTTATCGTTCAAGATACACTTCTGCGAGGTTGTTGTCCACCACATGGCGTGCAACAATCAAAGCGCCTTCGGCCGAATAGCCAAACTTTTTTGCCAGATTCTGCAGCATGAATTTAATGTCGGCTTTTAGTCGCGTATCGTACGAAGCAAACTGATCGCTGCCATATTCCGACAAGGCTCTTCTAAACGCTGCATTGCCTGCGTAGGGTTCCAGACTGTGCCGTTTCAGGCTATCGTAATACAAGCGAAACAGCTGATTAAACTGCTGCGTATCCTTAATATTCATCTTCTTTAGCCTGATATCCTGCGAAAGTGTACGTGCTATATATTCGCGATGAACAGCCTGACGGCGTGCTGCCGCTTCGCTGCTGTCAACATCGTCGCCAAAAAGATGCTTTTCAATACCGTCGAGCCATTCGGGTGTAATTTCAATCTCATCGCCGGTATATTGCGAGACCACCGTTTCGCCCACTTCAAAATTCAATGCATACAGATAATTGCAGATATCATTGCCCATTTGCGTCTCATTCACATTGAAAATGGACTCTTTTACCTCCTGCAGAATGTTCACCTCGTAAATGCGGAAGAGTGCATCAATAAATCCATTTGGAATCTGAGCTGCGATTTTCTCGGGCAGATTTCTGAAAAACTCGGCCACCATGGTCATGGTAATCAGTTGACCCTTGTCGCGAAATTTCGAAACAAATTCGTTAAAAAGGCTCAGGCTCTGACGTCCCGATATGCCGCTGCGACCTTCCGATTCGCTCAGCTCGAGCAACTGCCTGCGCACCGGGCGTGTAAAGCGTTTCACATCCTCCTCGCGAAGCCAGCCCGGCACATGGCCCCTGTACAGTTCCATGCGTAGCAGCAACAAATTGTCGTCGCTGCGATTTTTATATGCTTCGGGCTTGGCGAGCCAGTTTTTCATCACATCCGTTTGCATGTTTAATCGGCTGCTGACAATGATGCGGGCAAAGTTTTCGAGCACCCTGGGCAAAAACAGGCGCGAAGCCTCCTTGCCAAATTTATTGTGGTAAATCTTCACTTCGGTGCTGAAGTCAAGCACATAGGGGATGTTTACCGAAATAATCCGGTCCTGAAATGAGCGGATGTTTTCAAAATGCTTTTTGTCTTCCGGATTCAGCAAACCCATGAACAGGCTGGTCACTTTTTCCTCGATATGCTCGACCTTATGCACACCGTCGCTGATGACTCCGTGCAGGCTCAACAGACGCTTGACATTGTTTTCCTTAATGTCCATCAAGGCATACACGCCATTGTTGGTATAGGCCAGATCAGAATACACAAAGCGCAGGTCATCGCTTTTGAAAAAATCGTTCAGAAAACGCTGAAGGCTTTCGTTAACAATGTATCCCCGCATGCCATCGTCGCCGGGGTTCCACACACTGATGCCTTTGCCAAACTGGCGGTTGAATTCAACCCTGCGAACATAGATCATGTTAAACACCTCGGCCGGATCGTCGAGTTCGTCAATCAGCTGATTGTAAATCGAGCTGCAAATCGAACAGGGCGTGTCTTTCAGCACCCATTCAAATTCCTTGGCTGTAGCCATTTTTTTGATAAAATCGCGGTCCGGAATAAGTTCTTTCAGAAAACTCAGGCGCAATTCGCGAGGAATCATCAGAATCGGATGATCGTTGTTCGGACA
The DNA here is from genome assembly GCA_964559205.1 of uncultured Bacteroidaceae bacterium. Lineage (GTDB taxonomy): Bacteria > Bacteroidota > Bacteroidia > Bacteroidales > DTU049 > GWF2-43-63. Next base: position 2,911 of record CAZLHV010000159.1, on the reverse strand, counting down.
CGAAAACATGATTTGCCGCGATTGCCCTTCATCATCATTAACGGTTCCTGCATCTGCCAGCGAAAGACCGTTCAGGTCTTTGCGAATGCGGTTCAAATCGATTTTCCAGTACACTTTATACAGTGTTCCTTCGGGTTTTCGCGTGTATTCCTCAAGTTTCAGCAGCAGGTTGTTTAAAAAAGTCGATTTACCACTACCCGGAGGGCCTTCGAAAAAATAGATATGATTATTTTGAATGCCCTGACGAAAATCGCGCACAAGATTCATGAGGCGGTTGGCGAAGAGGCGGTCGCTGAAAAATGGCTCATCAACGCCTTCTTCGAGCAGTCTGCGCGTATCGTATTGCACAAAGCCCACCGATTCGTCCGATAGCGGATAATCGTCTTCGCCTTCAGGAACAAAATACTGTACCATGTCGTGAAAGAGCTGAAACACATTGCGGAAAACCACATGGGGAGAGCCGGCTGCGGCAAACAAAAAATCGTTGTACGACATGGGAATGCGTCGGTCTTTTTCGCGCAGTTCCTGCGAAAGTTTCAGAATGGCTTCAAGGCGCTTGCCCTGCTCTTCAATATCAATGCCTTTCAGTTGCGGCTTAATTTTTTTACTCGCTGCCATCGCTCTCAGATTTTTGTTTTGCTCACCTTACGATCTTTGCACGCATACACCACCCGCTGGTAATGATACATGTCGCTTTCGTCCTTTGCATCCCGGTTTACCACAATATCGGTGGTTTCAATTTTCACTTCGCCGCCCCATAAAAAGCATAAACCGTTGAGTACTTCAGGAATAAAATCAGCAATCAGTTGCTTGCCCTCAAACTGATGCACCATGTACAGGCAATCGTCGGTGCTTCGCTGCACATCGGGGCGCACAACCGGTGGATGATACAGGCTGTCGAGCAGCATTTTTTTGTAATCGGCCGCTTTTCTGCTTTTTACATAATACTCAATGGTTCCTTCTTCTTCGTTGGGGCGCTTACCCACAACAAACAGGTTATGCATATCCACAAATTCCTGTGTTACAAAAGTATTGATCAGCATGAAATCGCTGAATTGCTCGCGCAGCCTGAAAATGGTTTCCCGGCCACTGCCTGTTTTGGCATCATAGGCATTGCGTTCGTCGGCCAGCAGCAGTTTCTGAAATCCAAACGACAGTTTTCCCTTGTCGGCCAGTTCTTCCACATACTGAATGAGTCTCAGCCCGATGGCATACGGATTTAAGCCGACCCTGCTCAGCGAGGTAACCCCTGCGTTGAGCACACCGTAACCCACTTCATGACCTTTAATCCGTTCGTCGGCGCGAAAAAGTTTGTCGTGCCAGTAGCTTGCCCAGCCTTCGTTCATGATTTTTGTACGTATCTGTGGTGCAAAATACTGGGCAGTGTTACGCACAATGCTCATCACAGCTTTCATCCAGCGGTTTTCCTCGCGACGCAGAAAGGGGCTGTTGTCACGGATAAACTCCATCAGATCGAGTGGGGGCGACACATCGTGATGGGTTTTAAACGAACTTTCGAATTCGGGGTGACGATTTTTAATTTCAGCAAAAAAGGCACTTATTCCCAAATCGTCCTGCGATGCCAGCAGGTTGTTGTAGCGTTCCTGCTCTTTATAAATGGTCAACTCGCTTTCTTTCAGAACATCTGTAAGGAAGTGGTTGAAATAATAGGCCACCATGGGCTGTGGGTCCATGGCTGCCGGGTAGTCCATTCGCGATAAAGTTTGAAAATAGCCAGTGATGTTGTCGATGCTGCGTGCAAATTCAATCACATAATCGGTCCATCGGCCATATTTGCTGCGGTACGAAGCAATGAGTCTTTTATCGCTCAGGGCCACGCCCACAAAATCGTCGTTCCATGTATGTTCAAACAAGCGGTTGTGTCTGAAAAAATCGATGTGCGCCAACACATGATAAAAAATCATGATGTTCATCCAGTCCGGATTGTTGTCGTTGTAAAACGAAATGGCCGGGCGGCTGTTGATCACTGTTTCGTAGGGATTCGACGGATAGAGTTTATATTTCCCGTACTCTTTCAGCACCTCCACATCATTCACCCAATAGTCGTAAAGGGTTGGGATCATCACCTTGGGCGATAATTCCAGCAAATCGCGGTTGGTAACAATGTACTCCAGTGTTTCGGGGCCCGGATCGAGTCCTGCGGCGAGCACCTGCACCTTGCATTGTTCCATGATGCTTTTGGTATGTTGGTCGATCAGATTCATTTTATTCCTTTTGATTTTTGAACACTTTCTCTAAACAAATTGAAATCAGCATTAAACATTTTTCAACGTTTCTTTTTCGCAACTAATTTGCGTTCGTCGGCCTGAAGTTTTCGCTCTAACTTTTTCACATCTTCAGCAGGGGGTAAGTTTTCGGGAATAATACCTCTTTTAGTTAACATTTCTCTAACTGCAAGATTATTGTCGATGTGCTCTTGTTGAATCTTTTCTGGACCATGTAAATCTTTACCCTGCACATTTAACCCAGTCATTTCAGCAGCAAGATCTTTCGCCTTGATACTGATCGTAGGTAAAAAATCGGCTACAGGCCTGTTATTCGGAACTCCCATTTTCAGCTTAAGTTGTCCTGTATTCAAGCGAAATAATGCCTGATCACCTTTAGATCGTATCATTGCAAATCCTTGCTGATCAACTCCTCTTTCGAATAATATCCCTGATAGTTGTTTTTCTGTTTGGCTAAGTTTTATTCTGGCTTTTATCCTTTCATTTTCAAGATAGCGTTTTTCGACGAGTTCTGACTTACGCGTTTGAACAGCAAAATAATTTTGCGCGAATGCGATCTCTTCTTTACGACTATCTCCATTTTGTCCAATTAAATAACAAGCGTAACGAGTTAGCAATAAATCATCTATCTGTTTTTCAGCTCCTTTGGGCATTGGTATCGTTTT
>CAZLHV010000158.1:0-7608 GCA_964559205.1 uncultured Bacteroidaceae bacterium | reverse complement strand
CATCGAAACCTTCGAGATCGAGGTAATTGATTTGTTTTTTGTAAGCTTGCTGAAACCTGTAAGCTATCGGGACATAGCTCCAGTGCCATTCTTCGGGCTGAAAGCCAGTTTTTCGAGTATCGCCAAATGCTGTGTATGGTCTGCAAAAACCAAAATGTGCCGCATGTATTTCGAGCCATTGCAACACTTTTATCCCATAGGCGGTTTTGAAATAAGCTGGATCAACACTGTTGATGTCAATATCGGTACCCCAGTGGTGACGCGATGTGCCGGGCATGGAACTGTATTTCAGAATTTCAAGCGCCCGCTGCACGGGATCGGGAATGGCCTCATTGAGCAGCTTGCCACCCACATACTGCCTGCCATTCCATTTGTTTTCCCAAATCAGTTTCTGGCTTTCAAACGTGCGGGTGGCCGACACAATGATTAAAGTGATTCCGTCCTTGAGCGCACTGTCGCGCATGGCTAAAAAAGCTTCGTATGCTTCGGTACGCAGGAAAATGCCCGTTTTATTCGAAACTTTCGGGTCAATGGGCGAAAAACCTTTTTCCTTTGCCGGATTAAATCGCCCGAGTAAAAGGTAATCAGGAATGGAGTCTGACAATATCAGGCTGTCATTATAAGAGAGAGCAGTGCCATTTGATGCTGGCTGTTCCGCTTGTCCGCACGAAGCTAGTGTAAACAACAGCAACAGGCTTATACTGAAAATGATCGTTTTCATTGGCGTTTTCTTTGTAAGGCTTTTAATGCTTTTTCGACAATACCTAAAGCATTCAGCCCAAATTTGTCCATCAATTCAGCTGGCTGTCCCGATTCTCCGAAACAATCATTCATTCCCACAAATTCAAGCGGGACAGGGCATGTTTCGGCCAGCACCTCTGCCACGGCAGATCCAAAGCCACCGGCCACCTGATGTTCTTCGGCTGTGACTACAGCGCCCGTCTCGCACGCCGCTTTTATAATGATTTCTCTGTCGATTGGCTTAATGGTATGAATGTTAATAACCCTGGCATGGATGTTCTGCAAAGCCAGTTGTTCAGCGGCCTGCAGCGCGTGCCACACCATATGGCCGGTTGCGAAAATTGCAAGGTCACTGCCATCGCGCATCAGCTGCCCTTTTCCGATTTGAAATACATCATTTTCCGATGTGAAATCAGGCACAGCTTCACGTCCGAAGCGAATATACACAGGACCCGTATGCTCGTTGATGGCATATAAGGTTGCCAGGCGTGTTTGGGTGGCATCGCAGGGAGAAAGTACCGTCATTCCCGGCAACACCCTCATCATGGCAATATCTTCTAGTGCCTGATGTGTAGCGCCATCGGGACCAACCGATATTCCGGCATGTGCGCCACCGATGACCACATGCAAATGGTTGTAACAGACCGAAACACGAATCTGGTCGGCTGCACGCAGGGCAGCATAAACGGCATAGGTGCTAAATACCGGTACAAATCCGTTTAAGGCAAGTCCTGAAGCCACAGCAACTGCGTTCTGTTCGGCAATACCGACAGAAAAAAAACGATCGGGAAACACGTCTGCAAAAAAATTCATGCTCACGGAGGTGGTGATATCTGCACCCAGCCCCACTACCTTTGGATTGATCAATGCTGCATCGCGCACCCCTTCGCCAAAGCCAAAACGTGTAGGTCGGTCACCTTTGTTCAAGAATTTACTCATTATCACTTTTACTTCAACAAAAATATGAAAATATCGTGATAAAATTTCAGTTTTATTTAATGCTATAATTCGTACTTTTGTCATGAAAACACTGATGAAGTGAGCCCGATTGGGGAAATAATCAATCTCTGTATCCTGAAATAATCAATTGCCATGAGAATTACCATAATTTCATTTCTGCTTCTGGTCCATACTGTTTCATTTTCCCAAAACATTGAATATGGAATAAAATACCGGCTGGATCAGAACTATGTTTTCGCTGAAGAAAAAGCAGGAAATTCTAATACCCCTTCGAATAAATCAACCACTGACACATTATTGGCGTCCCTGACCAACAGCGGTTCGTTCAGCATTTCAAGCAATCCCCAATACAGTGTATATTTCGATTTTTCTGATCAGTTGATTTATTCTTATTCATCAGATAGTATTTTCAATATTAACTCTTTGTTCAGCATCGTTGCATATCGCGTTGCGGAGTTTGAAAACAGAAAATATCTGGCAGAGCTGCTCAACACAGCGGCGGGCTCAGAAACAGTTATGGGAAATGCAGCCGAACTGGAAGTTATATTTGGCGTGGAGGATAGTGAGAACAGCGTAAGGAATGAAATCATCAAAAAAAACGCAAACGATACTACATCTTACGAATATATTAACTCGGTTTTTTGTAAAGTTCACTACTCTACGCATCCATTGGCAAAGGAGTATCAAAAATCAATGGAACATTTTCTTGTATACAGTATGACCTTGCATCCAATGGTGAAGGAGGATATTTTGCAAACAGGTTTGATACCTGATTATATTTTCGTAAATTACAGTGACATTGGCCAAAATATTTCGTTAACACACACACTTCTTGATTGTGGAGTGCGGGTTTCAAACAATGTTAAAACTTCATTGAATGAAAAAGCCCTTCGTTCCATAAACGCAGATGAAATGAATGGTTTGGTAGATTCGGTATTCTACGATCGGCTTTATAATAAATACTCAATCCCTGATTCAAATGCTGTTTATCGTACGGCTGATAAACTATGCAGCGAAGGAAAATATCTGAGCGCTTTGCTTTGTGTGTTTGAATACGTCTTATCAACTGGAAATGAATCTATCTCTCATATCAAACCGATTGTTATCCATCAGGATGATGCCGACCTCTCTGCTTTTATTGCTGCAATGAACCCCGCAAGAAACGAAGAAGAAGCGTTTCGAAGGGTGGCAGATTTCAATGCCCTCATCGCAAAAGATCTTGAATATGCACATATTCTCAATATATATGCAGCCAATGTCATTTCGGTGTATGACACCGAACAGTCCATTGAATACTTTTACAAGGCATTGTCTTTAAGTCCTGAGATTACAAATGCATGGTATGACCTGGGGCGCACTTACGCAGGTATGTATGACTACATTACGGCATGGAAGTGTTTTGAAATAGTGTTTAGGTCTGGTACTCCGCAATCAAACAAATCCGATGTTCAGAAATTAAAGAAAAAATTAAAGCTTCAGCACCCTGAATATTTCTGACAATTTTATTTCATATTGTGAAAAAGAGAATGCAAGATGATTCTGCATGAATAAACAGCTATGTTTGCATACAATAACTGAGTTAAGATGTCATTCTGCCTGTTCAGAAAACAACTCATGTCAGATGACCGACAGCCATTTTTGCAGTTTTGCGATAATTTTTCATTGAATGTCGGTTTATAACATTCAAAATGATGTATATTTGGTTCCCGAAACAATAATCATTAGAAATATCTGACATGGAAAACGTTTTTCAGGGTCTTGAACCCGCACGCGTATGGCACTACTTTGCCGAAATATGCACCATCCCCCACCCCTCGAAACAAGAAGAAAAAATGGTGAAATACCTGCTTGACTTCGGAAAAAAAATGAATCTCGAAACCCTCACCGACGAAGTGGGTAATGTGGTGATTCGCAAACCAGCGACTCCGGGGTTGGAAAATAAACCATGGGTTGCCTTGCAAAGCCATATCGACATGGTTTGTGAAAAAACGCCTGATAGTACACACAATTTCGATACGGATCCCATTCGTCCCCGCATTGACGGTGAGTGGGTCAAAGCCACAGATACCACGCTGGGAGCCGACGACGGCATTGGTGTAGCAGCTCAATTGGCCATTCTTGAAGATACAACCCTTTCACACGGTCCAATCGAATGCCTTTTTACTGTTGACGAAGAAACCGGCCTTACCGGTGCATTTGCGTTGAAACCAGATATGCTCAAAAGCCGCATTCTGATTAACCTTGACAGTGAAGATGAAGGAGAGATTTTTATTGGCTGTGCAGGTGGTCGCGACACGACAGGAACCCGTAATTTCACATTTGAAACGGTTCCGCAGGGAATGGCCGCACTCGAAATTAATGTTTCCGGGCTCAAAGGTGGTCACTCCGGCGATGATATCCATCGTGGTTTAGGCAATGCAAATAAGATCCTCGGACGCGCGCTTTGGGAAATAAGCAACGAAACCAGTTTACACATTGCATCCATCGATGGCGGAAACCTTCGCAACGCTATTGCACGCGATGCATCGGCACTGATTGTTGTTCCTGCATCATATGAAGCTACTGCGATTAGCTACATCGAACAGTTGCATAAAATTGTGGCCAATGAATTAAAAATCACAGATCCTGGCGTAACAGTGAAAGTGAAAAAATCGGCCATGCCTGACAAGGTGATTGATGCTGATACAACATTCAGCCTGATCAACCTGATTTATGCCATGCCTCATGGTGTGATTGCATGGGCTCAGGATATTGAAGGGTTTGTTGAAACATCGACCAACCTGGCCTCAGTGAAAATGACCGATCAGACCATAACGGTGGCCACCAGCCAGCGTAGCTCGGTCGAGACCGCCAAACAAAACATCAATAACATGGCAGCATCAGTGTTTCGTCTAGCCGGTTTTGAGTATACTCAGGGCGACGGCTACCCGGGATGGACGCCAAACCCCAACAGCCGTTTGCTGGCCATTACTGTTGAACAGTTTGAGAAACAATTCGGCGCAAAACCTGTCGTAAGAGCAATTCATGCCGGCCTGGAGTGTGGTTTATTCAGCGAAAAAATCGAAGGCATGGACATGGTTTCATTTGGTCCTACACTGCGTGGAGTTCACAGCCCCGACGAAAAGTTGCTGATCCCGACAGTAAGCCGCTTTTACAAGCTGGTTGCTGACGTTTTGCAGAATGTGTAAACGATAATCATTCCGGAAAGAGGCATGGGAAACCATGTCTCTTTTTTTTAAAACTGCGGTGTCACATAATTTTCAGGATGGGCCGGCGTCACTGTGGCAAAAAAGGATGAAATGACTTTCATGTCTGCTGCATAATCTCCTGTTGGATAAACTGCCAGACCAACCGATGCATGCTTCTTTTTGTAATCAAGATATGTCAGGGTCATGGGAACACCAGCATGAACAGCTATTCTGTAAAAACCCTTCTTCCAGTGCGGATTAGGTTTTCGGGTGCCTTCGGGAGTGATGCCAAAAGTAAGTTCATCGTATCGCTGAAACATGGCAGCAGCTTCTTCGGCGATCTTCCCGGGGTTCTTTCGGTCAACAGGCACTCCGCCCCACAATCGCAGAAAAAGCCCCACTGGAAAGAAAAACAATTCCTTTTTAATCATGAACCGCACGCGGATGTCGAGCGCATTGTAGCACAATCGCCCGAGAATAAAATCCCAGTTGGAAGTATGCGGAGCAACGACCATGACAGATTTTGTGATACTGCGGGAAACCAAGTAGCTATAGCGCCATCCGAACAGGCGCAAAATGGCCTGTGAAATGACGATACGCGGCCATCTGATGAATTTCCATTTCTGACGAGCCGGAGTAAGTGACATGTCTTTTTTGCAAAGATACGCATTCGGCAGGCATCCCCCAGCAGTTGCATCCAATTATTATTGACATGATTGGATAGATAATCGTATATTTGCAATGCATTTCCCATTGGGGCTGTATTGGTTTTGACAGCAGTTGTGGTGGTGAAGTAAGCATGCCGGAGGCTGTACGTACACTCCGCAAAAACTGCGTGCAACTTTATAATAACAGGCAACGATTATTCGTATGCAATGGCTGCTTAAGCGGAATGTTTAAGCCCCGTTTGTCTCCCCGGAAGCGCTGACCGGCCGCGTCTGGACCGAGGCACCGAAAATGCCGGAATCGTAGGTGTGCAGACCTTTGGCCACTTGCTAAATTTTTAAGGATAAGGTGTAAATAGGGCCTGTTTCTCCCCGGTTTGCACTCGAAAATCAATCAGAAACTAAGCATGTAGAAAGCTTTTCTGTCCGCTGTTTGGACGAGGGTTCGACCCCCTCCAGCTCCACCAGGCCGGCTTGTGATCACTTGCCGGCTTTTTAATAGCTGTTTCTCACATACATGAGATTTAGTGAGCGATCGAGTACATCAACCGTTCCGCTTGTCGGATTGTTGGTATTCATCATCAGCTGAAGGCGATAATAATAGGTTTTACCGGCAACCAGAAATGCATGAATCAGGAAAGAATCAAGCTTTTTTTTATATTTGCGACTCTTCAGAAAAACATCTTCAAATGAGCAAACTATTTCTGTTATTCACTATCTTGCTGCAAATGTGGCTATCGGGTCAGGTGCTTGCGCAAAGCGATAGTACAGCCTCAAAGGTGTGGTTCACACGCGACATTTCGCCCGAAGGCGTGATGAAAGCATTTGCTATGGTCAGGGATCATGTCCATGGGAAAGTGGGCATTAAAGTGCATTTTGGCGAAGACGGAAACGAGTACTATTTACCGGCCACCCTGGTCGAGCCTTTGTGCAAGGAATTAAATGCAAATCTGATCGAAACTAATGTGGCATACAAAGGACGTCGGCATCAAACTGACACCCACATTGAACTGGCCAGAGACCATGGATTTACCTTTGCACCTATCGATATTTTGGACGATTCTGGTTGCATTAAACTGCCTGTAAAAAATGGAAAGTGGTTCGACACGGCACTGATTGGAAAAAACATAGATCGATACGAAACAATCATTTATTTCACACATTTCAAGGGTCATGGAAGTGCCGGCTTTGGAGGTTGTATCAAGAATGTTTCCATGGGGATGGCTACCATCGAAGGAAAAAAACTTATGCACTTCAACCATTTTCCAAAAACCGACAGCAGTGCATGCACTGGATGTGGCGCCTGTGTTCATGATTGCCCGGCAGGTGCCATTACGCTTAACCCCCTAAATATCGACAAAACGAAATGCATCGGTTGCGGAAAGTGTATTACCACATGTCATTTTGGAGCCATTGGTCATGCAGAACAAGCTGATAAAACCGAACGGTTTCTCGAAGGGCTTGTGGAATATGCTCAGCCGGTAACAGAATACAAAAATGCCATCTATTTCAACGTGATCATAAACGTATCTCCAAGTTGCGACTGCGCTTCGAATCCTAAAAAACCATTTGTTCCGGATATCGGCATACTTGTGTCAACCGATATTGTAGCTATCGAGGCAGCCGCTCATGATCTTGTAGATCAAGCTCACTCATGCAGCGATGCATTTCTGAAAGCCAATTCGGTAAGCGGAAAACATCAGATCGATTATGCTGCCAGACTTGGAATGGGCAAGAAAAAATATCAATTGATTCTCATCGACTGACACATTGATTGAGCAAATAAAAGTGATCTCAGAAAGAATCTGTCTGTCAGTTAAGGGGACGGGCAAATAACTGCACATCCTTGTCGGTTACATCTTTGTCTGAAAGAATAATCAAGCGCTCCACCACATTTCGCAACTCTCTGATATTGCCTGTCCATGGAAGCTTTTGTAACTCGGCCATGGCTTTGCTGGTGAACGATTTGACCGGCTTGCCGTCGTTCGATGCAATGTCGGCTGCAAAATGTTCTATCAGCAGCGGTATGTCCTCAAGGCGTTCGCGAAGTGGCG
>CAZLHV010000157.1:0-7655 GCA_964559205.1 uncultured Bacteroidaceae bacterium | reverse complement strand
AAGAAGTCGGTAATGCCTAATTGTATCTGAATTCCACATTTCTCAAAACTTCCACCGTTGAATGAAGAAACTGTTCCACCGTAGTCCCAGCCAAAACCATAGAATGTTAAAGGTTTACCGTTCATTTTAACGAGCTGACTCAAGGGGGTTCCCAAACGAATGCCTTTTTTTGTTTTCCATCGCGAATTCATGAGAAGTTTTTCGTTTTCCTGATCAAACCAAGCTGTGTGTTCAATGCTTTTCATTCCTTTAAGCTTTTTCATGCTTTTCCACCTGATAACCACCTGATTAGGCGTCATCGGAAACAGCAGGGTGGCAAATGACATTTCGCCTTCGGCTCCATAAACCGTATCGAAAACCACATTTTCCTTTCCAAAAACTGCTGCAAGTTCTTTTTCATCAGCAATTTTGAACAAATGATCAAGCGTATCAGTAGAAATACTGTCTTTAGGTTTATAATCAACCTTTTGGTCATTGGTTGAATGTTGACAAGACGTTAAAATAGTCAGACCAACCAGAAAAATGAAAGTTTTCATGCTTGAAGATTTTGGCCGATAAAAATATGAATTATTGATGATGTGAGATGGTGTTTGTAGATTCAGATGAATAAAATGAGTTTAGAGAAAAAAGATCAATATGATTTGGATCATGGCTAAATGCTGCGTTGATGCAGCTTTTCATCAGAGATTAGTGACATTTGGTCATAAAACCTTCTAAATGTTTAACAAACAAATCCGATGTTAATTGAATAAAGAGTACCTTTGACCCGAATAGAGCGTTTGTTTTGATTGGAGACCGAACCAAACATTGTTTTATTTTCTTATCAACACTCACGTTCACCCTGTTTGACATCATTAATTATCAGTTTCACAATGACCCATCGTCACACCTTTCATATCCCTGTGATGGGAATTGGCTACACCGTTGATACTCCGGTGAAGGTTTCTCATTTGGGTATCAATTCGGTGATCTCACTCGTGGATGATGAATTGATGGAGAAGCTGCGCGCCATGTATTGTCATGACTACGGATTTGAATATCAGCCAATTCTATCCAGCGACTCCAATGCCCGTGCCAGCCGTATCCGTTTGTATCTCAATCTTGTACACGATATTTGCCATCTACGATTCAACGATTTAATCCATCTCAGAACCCCCGAAGAGCTCGAAAAATATTTCAATCTGCTGCCAACTGATTCCAAACTTCCAGATCAATGGATGCAGTTTTTGAATGATAAACCCTCAGATGAAGAAAAAACGAAGTGGCTAAAAGCCCATTTATCTATGGGAAGCATCGATGTGAATATCATGACCAAGATCGATAAGGAGAATTACGATTCTGACGAACAGGTCATGGAACCTCGATTCAACGATGCTCAGGCTGCACTCAGAGGATTTGCCGAGAGCAAACTATGTTCATCGCTGGTTTATTCAGCAGGGATGAATCCTGCAATTTAGGGCTATACGGAGCAATTTGACGACTTTTACGCTGATGCTCAGGGATTTATTAGAAAAAAACTCACGATAAAAGTCAGCGATTTTCGCTCAGCCCTAATTCAGGGAAAGTACTTTGCAAAAAAAGGCATCTGGGTTTCTGAATACAGAATTGAATCGGGGTTGAATTGCGGCGGTCATGCTTTTGCAACAGATGGTTTGATGATGGGACCAATTATGGCCGAGTTCAGGGATCGGCGCGAAGAGCTATACAACAATGTGTATGAGCTTTTTATTCAGGGAGCGAAGCTGAAAAACAAAGCCGTTCCACAAATCCGGATGCCCTTGACCATATCGGCCCAGGGCGGCATAGGAACTCACAGAGAGCATGAATTTGTCAGAAAGCACTTTCAGGTGGACTCTATTGGTTGGGGTTCTCCTTTTCTGCTGGTTCCTGAGGTGACTGCTATCGACGATGAAACGGTTGAATTGCTTGCTGCAGCTGGCGAAGATAGTCTCTATCTCAGTTATATCTCACCTATGGGTGTGGCATTTAATAATGTCAGAAACAACACCAAGGATATCGAAAAAGAAGGCCGAATCTCAAGAGGTGTACCCGGAAGTCCTTGTACGAAAACGTACATTTCTTTTAATAAGGAATTTACAAAGGTGGGCATCTGTATGGCGTCAAGACTATATCAAAAGAAAAAAATCGAAGAGCTTGATGCAAGGAATCTTTCAACTGAAGAATACAACGCCGCATATCGCACCATTGTTAACCGAGCTTGTATTTGTGTTGGACTGGGCACCGCCGCTCTATTGAAATATAAACTCGACACGCAGCCGGGTGGCGATGGCGTTTCGGTTTGTCCTGGGCCAAATTTGGCCTATTTCTCGAGAAAAATGACTTTGCTGGAGCTAACCGACCATATTTATGGCAGGATGCAACTGATTCAGAAAGATCGACCTCATTTTCTCATGAAGGAGTTATCGCTTTATCTTGACTACATCACCCAACGAGTGAAGGAGAAGACAGAAGGGCATGCCGTAGTGTCGGATGCCTACATAAAAACCTTTGTTTCCAATATGATCAAAGGCATTGAATTTTATCGAGCATTGTTTTGTGAATCTAACGGGTTTCATCCACAGGAAGTGGCCCAAATTCACCTTGGTCTTGATGCTGCCACCACTCAATTAAACGAGTTGCTTCCCGGGGCTTAAATCTTTCGGAAACGAATCGATTGTCCCCATTTGTACATCATAGATGTTTCTGTGCTTGCTTTTCTATTCTTCTTTCTGTGTTGTGGATTCATTCAAACATTTGCCTGACTATTTCACAGCCTGATCAATGTTGAATTTGATCTGAAGATTCATGATGTATTCAACCGCAGGCTCAGTAACCACAGGGTTAATGACTTTGTCGAATCCCGAATAATTCACCTTATCGTAAAAATATGTGATGTTTTTGGGCAGATCCTTTCGTTTCTGACTGGAGCTGTAGTCATAATACAAGGTGGTTACATTCACCGTGTAACTTTTGTATAGTTGAGCGGGGTAGTAGCACAAAAACGATTCGGAGTAAATTTCAGACACAGCCTTCAGCTTGAGTCCGGTTGCAGCAAGATACAGGGCTTTTTTATTGTTAATGATCTCGAGTGCGGTCTCGAAAAGCTTTGTGTAAATAGCATTGATGTCGGTGACAATGTAATCGACTTTTGCCAGATCGTAAATACCTTGTTCCGATGCCGCCAATATCATTTTATCGAGATCATTGATGTTTTTGAATTTGACAATCACGTTCTTCTTTTGCTCATAGCCACTGATGTACTGCTCGGCATAATTCCCGTTGATTTTGTAATCTGCAAGCTTGGTTTGTGTGGTCATGTCAACGTAAATATCCTTCATCGAAATGCCGGATTTGGTCAGCGAAGCAACAAATTTTTCGATGCGGGCATCAATTTTTGCGTTGGCATCGGTGAGGCTGGTCGAGATTTCTGACACGCCAAAAGTGGCTACATAGGTGTCGGCAATCACATTCATCATCACATTGGCCTGAATCAGAAAAGTGCTGTCCGATAAATATACACGATAGGCCGAAGGAGCCGAATACGACGAATATAAATTGTTGTTGTAATCCTGTCCAATGAGGTAATTCCCGCCTTCCTGCCCCAAAGCAGAAAGCATTGAAAATACAAAAACCGAGCTGATGAGAATTGATTTCATGGTTGGCGTGTTTTTATGAATTGTTTCTGTCTCAGACCTGATGAACAAAAATACGATAATTTAGTCGTTGCCTGAGAAAGAATATTTATTGTTGGGTTTCATCTGAGTCCGGCAGCAGCAGCGACTTATGCAACACAAATCCTCTCTGCGTCTTTCTTTGCGAGAAACTTTGCGCACTCGGCGGTTAAAGAGTGAATGATATTTTCAGCTACAATGCATCGTCGTCGGGCATATTGAATCCATTGCCCCGATCTTTTTTGCCAAGTCCGAAATTGTAGCGAATGTTGATTCCGATGCGCTGCTGATCGGCATATCTTTCGCCGTAGCTGCTAATGCTGCCCTGATTGAGTTCGAACGACGTTACCATGGTGCGAAGCAGATCGCGTCCATTGAGTGTCACCTGCAGGCGCTGATTCATAAACATTTGTGTGATGCCTGCATTGAGCGATCCGAAATCACCCAGATCGTAAAACCCGCGCTGTCCGTTGAGCATCATAAAACCACTGAGGCTGAGTTTGGTGTTTTTGCCCAGTTTCAGCGAATGAAAACTGAATAGCCGCCAGCTGCCTCGCTCGCGCGATAAGGGCTCACCGTCATACCATCCTTCATATACCGTCATATTGTATTGAGCACCTAAAGCAAAGAAATAGCGCCCGCCGGGCGGAATGCCGATCACTCCGCGCAAATACTTCTCGGTGCTGCTGCCCAGATTATCCCAGGTGATTTTTTGCACCCCAGGACGCGTTTCATCGGCATAGACGACCTGAGAAAAGATATCGGTGGTTTTACTGTAGCCCATGGCAAAGACCGGAAAATCATTGAAACTGATATTGAATTCGGCATTTTGGGTGTATTGAGGCCGTAAAGCCGGATTGCCGCTCTGATACAAATATGCGTCAAGATATTCGGTCGATGGATTCAGCATGTCGTAATCTGGCCTGCTGATGGTCCTTCTGAAAATGAGGTATGGTGTGAGCTGAATGCCCATAATGCTTGGCAGGGGACGGCTCAGATATACATACGGAAACAAACCTGTGCTGTTGACCACAAACCCGGTATCGGATGGAAACGATTGCTGCCCGTTCATTCGGGTGTGCTCAAGACGACAGCCAGTTTTCAGGATGATGCCAGCCCAAAGTGTTTTCGATGCCTGAAGGTAAGCTGCCGCAATAAGCTCATCGTAATGAAAGCTGCTGCTGCGACTGCTGTCGTCAATTTCGCTGTTGTATAGCAGCGTGAAAAAGTTTGTTTCCGATTGATACTGCTGCCAGCTTGCCTTGATGCCTGTTTCTACATTGATTCCATGCTTCATGGGCTTTACCAGATCGCTTTGCAGAATGAAAAAATGTCGCTGAGTTTCCACATCGCCGCGGCCTCGCAGCACTGTGTCGAAGGGCAGGGTGTATTGGGTGGCATAATTCTGCTCCGATGGGTTTTGCATCCATTGCCAGGTGAACAACGTGGTTATCGAAGTGCCATTGGTATCAGGCTTGTATGTCAGGCCGAAATCGTTCGAAAAGCTCAGCGGTATTTGCCTGTTGTTTATCTGCTCGCTGTTGCTCATCAGAGGAAGATAGGCGGTACCTTCAAGGTTGCTGAAGCTGTTGCCTTCTGTGTTTCGCTCACTCAGCGATAAGCGCCCGTCGTAGCTCCAGCTGCTTTTTTTACCTGCATCATGACTAATGCCAAAACCACTGTAAAGCTGGTTTTCGGTTCTTCTGATGTCGTTGTTTTGATATAAAATGGTGTCAATGCCCTGATTTCGTGCGGTGCTAAGCTCTTCGAGCACATCGTTGCGACTGTAATTCAGGTTGGCGTACCATGTGTTTTTCTCGTTACTGTCGTTATAACTGATTCCGGCAAAACGATTGCCATAGCGACCCTGATTCATGCCCGCGTTGATGTTGCCAAACCGTCCTAATCGGACTCCTTTTTTCAAAACCACATTTACAATTCCACCCGAACTGGCAGCGTCATACTTGCTCGATGGTGTTCTTAGAATTTCGATGCGTTCAATGCTTCCCGGCGGCAGGTTTCGCAGCATGTTCATGATGTCGGCATTGCCCAGCTTCTGTTCACGGCCATTGATGTAAACCACTGCAGGTGTTGCACTCGAAAGAAATATCCCTGCATCATAATCAACGTAAATACCCGGGGTTGATTCAATGACTTCGAGCGTGTTGCTGCTGATGCCAATCAACGGTGTTGGATCCACAATCATTTTGTCTTCTTCCTGACGAATGTATGGTCGTTCGGCAGTGATGGTAACACCGCTCAGCGATACAGCATTGCTTTTTAATACAAAACTGAAGTTTCTGTGCAGCGGATCGGTCAATACCGTGCGTTCTTGCGTTATGAAGCCAATGTAGCTGATGCGAATGCGCCAGTAACCATCGCTTACGTTGATAAATGTGGCATTGCCCGATGCGTCGGTGGTGGTGTAACGAACCTGATTGGTGTCAGTATTGTTGATGAGCGACACGGTGGCTCCAGGTAAAGGTTCGCGCTGATCGCGTACGGAAATGCTGATGTTTTGTGCCGATATGGGCGAAAACATTTGAAGTTGACTGAAAATCAGCCAGAAAAGTAAAAAATTCAGAATAAACAGGCGCATGGAACGTTTTCAAAGTCAAAGTAACGACTTTTCGGGGAATTTGTTTTATGAATTCTGTTTCAAAAAATCATTTACCATTTCTTCAAAAACATTGACAGCATACAATGGAATATTCAACAATTGATTATTCGCGCGGAAATCGGACATGGAGACTCGCACTGCAATATCGGGATTAAATTTCTGCATAAAAACTTGAAGGCTCTTCGATTTCAGATTTTCTTCGGCTTTAACTTCAATGGGAATGACTCTGTTTTTTCGTTGCACAATAAAATCGGTTTCGGCTCTCCCTTGATCCGATGACCAATAGTGCAACTGGGAAATTCCAGAGCTGAGCAATTGCTGTAAAACAAATTGTTCAGTCAGCGATCCCTTAAACTCACTGAATATGGAATTATTATATAAAATGTCCTGATATTGCACATCATTCATGGCTGACAATAACCCAATGTCGTTGACGAAAAGTTTAAACGCATTCATGTCTTCGTACGATTTGAGTGGAATCGACGGCTTCGACACCCTTCGTGCTTTATGCACCAATCCCGAATCTTCGAGCCAAGCCAACGCCAATTCGAAATCTTTTGCTCTAGCACCCTCTTTCAGAGCACCAAAAATAAACTTTTTGTTTTCTTTGGCGAGCTGTGCAGGTACCGCATTCCAAAGCATTCTAATTCGGGGAACAATGGATGCAGGAGGATATTTTGAGAAATCAAGCTCATATGTTTTGAGAATGTCGTTTTGCAATATTCTGGCTGAATCGGGGTTTTCGTTTTTCACAAAGTCTGCAACTACTTCTGGCATGCCACCCAAAAAGTAATATTGTCGAAGTCGTGTAACAAAGCGGTCTTTAAACACTTGTATCAAATCCAGATTCTTTGAGCGAAGCAATTCCACCAGCGATTTGTCGCCCAAGGCCTCGAGGAATTCAATATAACTCAAAGGCATTAATTCACAGAACTCAACATTTCCGACAGGGAAAGACACGCCTGAGTGCAATGCCACGCCAAGCAGCGAACCTGCCGCAATGATGTGATATTGTGGTGCGTCTTCATTAAAATACTTCAATGCGGTCAAAGCCTCAGGAATGGCTTGTATTTCATCAAGAATGATGAGTGTTTTGCCTGGCAATACGGGCACTCCGGTTTCAATTTGTAGCGCACTTATAATGTCTTCAACATTGATATTTCCTTGAAAAAGTGATCTCAGACTTTGCTTTTTCTCAAGGTTGATGTAAGCGCAATGTTGATAATCGGATTTGCCAAACGACTTCATGAGCCAGGTTTTACCAACTTGTCGAGCTCCTTTAATGATTAATGGCTTTCGCTTCTTTTTCTTTTGCCAAGCTTGTAGTTCAGACAGTTTTTCACGTATCATGGCGCAGAAAATTT
>CAZLHV010000156.1:0-7705 GCA_964559205.1 uncultured Bacteroidaceae bacterium | reverse complement strand
TCCATTGGCGCCATCATCGGAGGATTGTATGCAAGTGGATGGTCGCCAGATGAAATGGAAAAACTGGTCACTTCGCCCGAGTTTTTGCAATGGGCCAATGGCACTATTGACGAAAAGTATGTTTATTACTTCAAACAACCAGAACCTGATGCATCATGGGCGTCATTTCGCTTTACTGCCGACAGCATTTGGAAGTTCGATATGCCCACAAACCTCGTTGGTTCCGGTCAGATGGATTACATTTTCATGGAGATTTTTTCGCAGTCCGATGCAGTTTGTAAAGGCAATTTTGATTCCCTGTTTGTCCCTTTCCGATGTATTGGAGCCAATATCACCGATTCCCGTGCCGATGTTTTCCGAAATGGCAGCCTTACCCAAAGTGTCAGGGCTTCTATGACTTACCCCTTCTATTTCAAGCCCATTACCATTGATGGGAAAATGTACATGGATGGGGGAATGTATAACAATTTCCCGGCCGATGTTGCTCTCAGCGACTTTGATCCTGATATCATTATTGGTTCCAAGGTGGCAACAGAGAATGCTGATCCGGATCCCGACAACATTGTTACCCAGCTTGAAAATATTTTCATGACAGGTACAAATTATCAATTGCCATGCAATAGCTCGGTCTTGATCGAACCAGTGATTCCTGTAACCAATGTTATCGACTTCAGCAATGCCCGGCAGTTCATAGCTCTTGGTTATGATGCGGCTCAAAAGGCCATACCGGAAATCAGAAAGTTTGTCCTTGATTCGGTTTCCCCTCTTGTTGTTCAGGAACGAAGGGTTGCATTTGCATCCAGAAAGCCTCCCCTGGTGTTCAGCGCAATAAACGTCGATGGGGTCAATAAGTCGCAGCAACAATACGTTCAAAGTTTTTTTGGCAAATTTCAGCGTCACGATAGTGTATCATCCGAGCGTATGAAAAGTGACTACTTTAGACTTCTGACGGATCATGCGATCAAAAACATCTATCCATCTGCATTGTATAAAGACTCTACAGATTGTTTCAAGTTAAATCTAAAGGTCAAGAAGGAGTCAAATTTTTTGGTTCGATTTGGCGGATTGGTTTCTTCAAACCCCGTGAACGAGGCATTCGCAGAGATACAGTACAAATATCTTCAGCGAAACGCAGCAACCATCCGTGCTAACATGTATGTAGGAAGATTTTATTCATCTGGCCTTGTAGGACTCCGACTTGATTTCTCCGGCAGGCCCCAGTATGCCTTGTTTGGACGGATGGTTTATAATCAATGGGATTACTTCAGAACCACCACGAGATTTTTCGAAGACAGAAACCCCAGCTATTTAATCATAAATGACTACCATTTCGATGGTGGAGTAATTTTACCGGCGAGAAACAAAGGAAAAATAACGCTCAGCGGATCCGCAATGGTCATAGATGATGAGTATTTTGGAAATAATTATTTTACCCGAACTGATATCCCCGACAGGACCAGATTTAATGCTTGGAGTTTGTTTGCTGATTGGGAAAGAAATACTTTGAACAGAAAGCAATATGCAAACAAGGGTACATTACTGAAATTCACGGGTGGATATGTCTCCGGATCTGAAAAAAGTACTCCAGGAACAACCTCGCCAATTGCCGATGAATACTCAGCTCCTCATCGCTGGTTTTATTCTCAGCTCATTTACGAAAACTATTTCCAGCGTTGGGGGCCCTTTAAGCTTGGCTGGTACAGCGATCTCTACTTTTCAAACAAGGATTTTTTCGGCAATTATACAGCTTCGATGCTCTTCAGCAGTGCCTTCCAGCCGATTCCTGAAATGAAGACTTTATTTATGCCTCAGTTTCGCGCTTATCAGTATGGCGGAGCTGGTTTAAAAACAATTTTTCTAATTGGAAAAAGTCTGGATGTGAGGGCTGAAGGGTATATCTATCAGCCGTATAAAGCAATTACAACAGGTCCAAGCGATGTCTACGCAGTCTTTGGTGATCCACTCGAAGACCGTTTCTATATCGCTTCCTCATCCATTGTTTTTCATAGTCCGGTTGGCCCAGTGGTTCTATCGCTGAGCTATTATGATGAAAATGCAGATCCGTTTCTCCTCTCTTTCTATTTCGGATACTCGCTTTTCAATCCAAGAGCCATTCATTAATCAATCCTCAGCAAGTACAATCAGTACGTCTTCGTTACTGAATGTGATCTTTTTCGATTTTTTCGGATTGACCACCATGCCATAGTTTTTGTCTGGATCGTTTGAATCCGCCATAACGCGATAGCCCATGGCAACCTGACCCATTCCGGAAGCGATGCTGGTGAGTTGATAGAAATCAACTGCGACCCCCGGTTTAACATAATCGGTGATGGGTTTGAAATAAATTTCCGATCCGTCGGCATCCAGTAAATCATCGATAACCGGTTTCAGGTATTTGTTTTCGCTGATCATTGTTACAAGTAAACTAACCAGCTTTTCACTGACGATGAAATCGTTTTTCCTTGAAATGCGCGCAAGTTCGCTGTTTTTAGGATCAAGCATTTCACTTACAATGTTGGTTTCGAGCTGACGTTTTTGAACAATATCGCGACAATGAAGCAGTGTGATAAGTGTGTTTGCATCGGCTTGCTGAATATCTTTATCCGGCTCGGAAAGAATGATCACATAGTCGATGTTTTCAAAAGCCACTTTTTCGAGAAACTCTCTTGAGGTAATATGCCCGATTTCAGCATGAATGACCAGGTTTTCAATCTGAAGCTGTTTCACCAGCGGGAGATAATCATCCTGAACAACAACCTGAACTTCGGAGCCACTCGGAAAATAATTGGCAAACTCACGCAGAATCATCTCAATTTTCTTGTTGTAACCGAGCACCATCGTGCGTACTTTTTTCCGCTCTCGGTCTGCGGGAGCATCGGTTTTCACTGCTGCCACATCAATGGTTTTCACTGTGCCGTTGACAACCACAGTGTCGTCATCTTCAGAGATTGCAATAAGGCGGTCACCTTCGGTCAGAACATAATCCATAGGAGGGTTGACCCGTGTTTCGAGCGATTTGTGCTGAACGCCAATGATGGTGCTGTCGTCAAACATCAGCTGTGTGTCAGCAAATGTTTTTCCCATGGCTTCGCGAATATCACTGAAATAAATTTCATCGCCCTCAAAGCGCAACAGATTTTCGATGACCAAACTGAGGCCCGGCTGATGAACCACCTGAACAGTCATGCGTGAAAGCACTTCCGACAACTGCAAAATGGTTATTTCATCTTTTCCAATCAGATCAAGCACTTCACAGCTTTGCTCATCGTGAATCTCGGCAACAATATGAAACGGGTCTGATTTACGGTGAGGGTTGTTGACAATGGCCAGCGAAACCTTAATGATATATAAATCGTGCATCTCCTCGTTCTCAGGAGGAAGAATAATGATGGAGCGGGCTTCGTTGTAATTGACCATATCGAGCGAAGTGCCATCGAGAGGATCGCCGGACCGGCATATCACCTTTGTGTTGCGCAAATCTTCGATGTGGTTTTTAATATCGTCTTCCATTTCCGATTTATCACGCTCGGCCAGAACCACCACCCGGGGCTTTTTCTGATTTTCGTTGGCAATGGCCAGCTCGCTGATGATGGTGTACAATTTTGGCGACCAACCCAAAATAAGGGTATGGTCACTTTCGAGCACTTTCGAATGGCCTTTGCGCAATTCATCAAGTTTCTGGTCGAAACCGGCTGAAATGATACCGATGAGGGCGGAAACAATGAAAATACCGCCAATGGTGACCATGAGCATCACGACCCTGAATCCCCAACCTTCATCGCCTCCCATTGTGCCCGGGTCGAGTGTGCGCATGAGCGATTGCCAAAAGGCTTCGATGAAATTCATCTCTTCGGTATCAGCCGGAGTAATGCCAAATGCAGCAATAATGCCACCGGCAATCAACACCAGTAAAAGACTGAACAGGCCAAGCCATACAATAACGGCCAAGGGACCTTTAGCCATCATGTTGTCGAAACGGTATTTGAGTCTCTCTCTCATCGAATGGGTTTTCATAGGTGGGGTTTTTGATTATTTCTTCAAAAGTAACGCAATATTTTCAACATGATGCGTGTGTGGAAACATGTCGAAAGGTCTGATTTCAGCAAGTTCATAATCGTCTTTCAGCATCGCCAGATCGCGTGCCTGTGTGGCGGGGTTGCAACTCACATACACAATGCGCAACGGAGCGGCTTCTCTGATTTGTGCCACCACATCGGGATGCATTCCCGAACGCGGTGGATCGGTGATGATCACATCCGGGCGTCCGTTTTCGGCCATGAAGGCTGCAGTAAGCGTTTTTGCAAGATCGCCGCAATGAAAAGATGCATTTTGAATCCCGTTTGTAGCTGCATTTTGGTTTGCATCGCTGATGGCCTGCGGCACATATTCAATTCCAACCACTTTTGCCGCTTTTGGTGCAACAAACAATGCAATGGTGCCGGTTCCGGTGTAAAGGTCATACACGATTTCATGACCACTAAGTCCTGCCATTTCGCGAACAGCCCTATACATGTTGAGTGCCTGAGGAACATTCACCTGATAAAATGACAAAGGTCCGACCCTGAACTGAAGGTGCTCCATCTGCTCAATAAATGCATCTTCACCCGCAAAAGCATGATATTCAAGGTCGTGCAGGGCATCGTTGTGCTTGGTGTTGATCATGTATATCCACGACTGCACCTTGGGCAGCGCTTCTTTCAGCGCCTGCATGTATCGTTGTATTGCTTCAGGATCATTTTCTCCAAAAATCACGGTCACCATCCAATGTCCGGACGAGCTGTTGCGAATCATGAGATTGCGCATAAAACCCTCGTGATTTTTTCGGTTACAGAAGCTTAGATTCTGATCGAGCGCAATTCGCAATGCAGTATTTCTGATGGTATTGGATTCATCAGATTGCAAGAGACATTGTTCAACGTGAAAAACCTTATCGAAGCGTCCGGGCAAATGAAATCCAAGGGTTCGTTGCTCCTGTTCGTTTTTGTCTTTATCTACATCGGCAAACCAGCGGATTTCGGAGTATGTAAATTCCAGTTTGTTTCGGTAGTGAAATGTGTTTGGCGATTTATGAATGGGTCGTACCAAGGCAGGTGTTATTCCGCCAATTCGTTTCAGGTGGTCGAGAACCTGTTTTTCTTTCATTCGGACCTGTGCCTCGTAGCTCAAATGTTGCCAGCGGCATCCACCACAGAGACCGAAATGCCTGCACGCCGGTTCAATGCGATCGGGTCCACCTTGAATGATTTTTCGCAGAAAGGCGTCGGCGTAATTTTTTTTACTTCGTACCAGCATGACTTCGGCTACATCGCCAGGCACGGTGAAAGGCACAAACACCACCTTTCCATCGTGATGTCCCAGGCAAACACCTTCAGCGGCTGTATCGGTTATTGTCAGTTCAGGAATGATTGTGCCGTATATTTTGTTGTTGCTCATGTCAGGCAAAGGTGAATTTGAGTTGTGTTTCAAGTTCCGTGCGGCTGAGGTTACGCTGCATTACGCCATGTTCGACATAGGTTACATGGCCGCTTTGTTCGCTCACCACAATGGCAATGGCATCGCTGCTTTCAGTAATTCCTAATGCTGAACGGTGGCGTAAACCAAGCCCTTCGTCGAGATCTGTGCGTGAAGAAACCGGCAAGATGCAACGTGCTGCGACAATTTGGTTGTTGCGAATAATCATGGCGCCATCGTGCAAGGGCGAGTTTTTGAAAAACACAGTTTTTATGAGGTCTTTTTGTACCTGCGCCTGAAATGCACTTCCTGTCAGGGCAATCTCATTAAGTTCGTTTTTTGTGGTTAACACAATCAAAGCGCCGGTGTTGGTTTCGGCCATTTCAAAACAGGCATCTGCAATTTCGTCGATATTGAGGTTTTTTCGGCTGGGGTCATTCACTTTCCAGAAAAGAAAGCGCCTGCTACGTCCTGCAAAAATGCCCTGTGAACCCATGAGGAGCAAAAACTTGCGAATTTCCTGCTGAAACACAATGATCAGAGCAATAACACCCACGCTGATGAACTCGCCGATGATCTCGCTCAGCAGGCTCATGCCGCTTAGTTCAACCAGTTTCCATACCACATACACCAGCGATATGCCAATGACCACGTTTACTGCGGTGGTGCCTCTAATGAGCATGTATAACTCATAGAGCAAAAACGCCACAATCAGAATGTCAATCGCATCAATCCACCTGAGCTGAAATAATTCGTGCAAAAACAGCAACATGAAAAACGAATTTGTGCAAAAATACAAAATTAATGTGTGACTGTTTTGGATATAGGATGATTGGCTAGTCTCACTTGGTTAAACGAATATTGATGTTAGAAAATATTAAAATCGAATCCCTCTCTCCCATCAAAACCTATCGTACAGCCATCTCGGAATCAATCTGAAAATGATAGCTGCCATGCGCCAGCGTTTTGTGACGTAGGCCACTTTTCTTTTTCGGCGTATGGCCGTTACAATTTGGCGGCTGGCTTTTTCGACCGAGGCCACCCAAAAAATACCAGCTCCCTGGGCCATGACAGTGTTGACAAAACCTGGTCTGATGTCGGTTACGTAAACAGGTGCTTTGAGTTTCCCGGCTTTTTGCCGAAGTCCTTCGAGGAAATTAATCTGATAGGCTTTTGTGGCGCCATACGATGGCGCAAAGCGGCTTCCGCGCAATCCGGCCACCGAGCTGATTGACACCAAATGCCCCGACTTTTGATGTTCGAAATACTTGAAAACGTGAACGATCAGGCTGGTCCAGCCCATCACGTTGGTTTCGGGTGTACGCATTTCAATGTCGTAATCCAACGATGGGTTCATGTAGCCAATGCCCGAACTCAGCACCAGAAGGTCAAGTCCGCCCAACTCGGCAATCAGTTCGTCAAGCTGTGCCATCGTCGATTTGCAATCGGTGATGTCCATTTCCTTTATCAGAATTGAAGGATGCTCGTTTTTGAGTTCTTCCAGCAGCTCGGCACGACGGCCAGTGGCTCCCACCGCAAAGCCATTTGAAGCCAACAGACAGGCTATTCCGCGACCGATTCCCGATGTAGCTCCAATAATGATTGCTCTGGTCATTCCGACATTTATTTATATACAAATGTACAACAATGAAGTGTGTTATATAGATCAAAAAAAGAGGAACCAGATTGATTCCTCTTTCTGAAATATTCAATACTATTATTCGCGGATGAATTTTCCTGAGAACAATTGACCTTCATCTTTGATGGTTACAAAATATATTCCGGCAGACAAATGTTTGCTGTCAATCTGAACAGCGCTTCCAGAGATGTTTTCCATCTGAATGACCATTTGTCCGAATGAATTAACAATTGTCAACGATGCATTTACAAAAGATTTCTCGATCGAAAAAGTGATTTCGTTCTGACAAGGATTTGGAGCAATGCCAATGGAAACAGCTTCTTCAACGATTCCAATGTTGCACGAAGAAGTACAGTACGTAATGGTGCCGGCAACGGTGCCTTCCTGCAGATCGATGTTCCCACCGCTCTGGTCGCAGAAATCGAAAGTGCCGCTCATGGTTCCGTTGTTCCAGGTGTTGTTGACGATGCACCATTTTCCTGAACCGTCAAGGATTTCGCTATTATGCCAGTTGTTGCCGACATTGATTTGGCCGTCGTTTGTAAGCGATACAGGCCCGGATAATGAATCGATATTTGAAAAATCATGATTTGCATTCACTTCTGCAGCACTATA
>CAZLHV010000155.1:0-7716 GCA_964559205.1 uncultured Bacteroidaceae bacterium | reverse complement strand
GCATTTTTTTACTGTAGAAAAGAATCCGGGCAACCTCGTCGTGTGCCTGCGGAGGAGTGATGACTTTCAAACCTTTGAAAACCAAACGGTCATCTCGAAGAAAGAAATATGACAGGAAAAGAATGGAAAAGACTGCAATGCTGAGGTGGCCAATCATTCCGATCACTCCTGCTGTAAATGTTTCCACATTGAAGCTTTTAAAAAGATCGCCAATATAGGATGAAAGCAGGCCATCAAACGTTTCTTCTTCCGATAAAATCCCATAACTGTGCATATCAGCTTCTAGTTCCTTGATGGGTTCTTTCATGCTGTCGAGAATTCCGTACACATCAACATCTGAAAGCGATCTGGCCTGTTCGAACAGCACCGGAATGAGAAAATACATCAGGCCGATTAGGGTGCCAACGACTACCACAAGACCTATCAATGCGTTAAAACTATGCGGAATGCGTAACTTTTTGAAACGAACTTTATCGAGAAATCGCACAATTGGATTTCCCATAAGAGAAATGACAAGTGCTGTCACCAGATAAATCAGAATTTCGGAAAAGAAATAGAAAAAAACGAAAACAAGGACAAGGAAAGGTAACCAGACATACCATCGTTTAAGCCAGTTCATGCTTTTTTTTGTAAAGGTATGCATTTTTTGAATTGGAGGAGGTTGAAGTGCTTTGGGTATTGAATATCCGAAAAGTATCCTAACTTTTCATATTGCTTGATTTACAGTTAAATATGGATATTCACAAAGTGATTTTGATGTTTTCTCCAGGAAAAATTAGTGTAAAAAATACAGTGAATTATGTGAATCTTTCAGCTTTATTCTAAATTACATTGATTAGCCAGCCAATAAATGCAGAATCAAAAAAACATACATGTCTTAAGTATTGATAAACAGTAGTATAAATGTTTAGGGGCTTAAACGGATATACAATTGATCCCTATCCACAATCCGCAACCTTTCTTATCTTTGTCTCATCAGCGATGCATGAAAACATTTATTCTAATTCTGTTTTGGACCATTTTGTTTCAGGCAACAGGCCAGAAATCAATGTATTTCGAACTGGGCGGCAGCGGAGGAATTGGTTCGTTAAACCTTGAGAAAACCTTTAGTCGTACAAACGATTTGGCTTATTCGTGGAGTGTCGGATTCAGCCTGGCGCCTATCGACAGAAACAATGGTACAGGTTTGGTTTTTCCCCTCATGTTGCATGGACTGTACGGAAAGAAATCGCATCACCTTGAATTTGGAATTGGACAGGGAATTACCGTGACCACCAAAGCACACTTTTTCGCCCTCACCACTTTTGCATTGGGCTATCGCTATCAAAACCCGGATCGAAGGACATACTGGCGAATTACCTACACCCCCCTTGTGTCTTATCTACTCGATTTTCAATATCAACACTGGGCCGGAGTCAGTTTTGGCATTTCATTAACCCCAAAACCATGAACGGAAAAGTCCTTTACCTTGCCCTTGCAGTGTTGCTTTCAGCTTGTACCGAAGACTTGTTCGATGGTCCGGATCAGTTTAGCGATGACATGGAGCAGGCCTTCAGTCTGGATGACTTGCTACCCGAAGATGAGTCGCGTTGGTCATTCACGCAAATAACACGCGAAGAGAACGAATTGGAGGTTGACACTACGTTCGGACATAATTCATCACACTCACTCAGGTTTCAGGCACTGGCAAGCAGCAACGAGACGGTTTCGAAATGCAGCATTGCCAAACAATTCATGGCGTTTTGGGAAGGCGAGGTGTTTCACATGAGTGCATGGTATTTTATTGAAGGCACGGCAAAAGCCGACTACCTGTTTATTTTTGACATAGAAGAAAAAACAGCCATCGGAGCGGGACCAGGCATGCGACTTGCCCTGGTTGGTGATTCAGGGGTTCTCGAAGTTGAACACAAATATAACAACCCCAACATTCAGCAGCAGGCCGGTCAGGAAATTCCTTTTCCGCGCAACCGCTGGGTGCATGTTGAAATGGAAACGCTGTTATCGAAAAAGGAAGAGGGCTATGTGAAAGTATGGCAGGATGGGGTGTTGATTCTCGAACAGTATCACTGGCAGACCCTGCCACGCGACATATTGTATTTTCAGCAGGGAACAAAGGGAATGTACTCCAGTATTGAATTCGGCATAACGGCAAACACCCATGATCATGACATGGTGATCTATGTTGATGACGTAGAGGTTTGGACAAGTGGGAATTGAAATAATCATTTGAAATCTGATATTCCCTGGTAATTTGACCGATGAATGATTAATCAGATTGCATTCATTCGAGTTGGGTACAAAACCACAATGAATGAGACATTCGAAAAAATATAATTGAGATTAGAACGACAATGAATATCATCCACAACTAAGCCATCTTGAGAATTTTACAGAATTATAAACTCTGATCAGGTTAAAATTTTGTATTTGAATCAACCATGAAAAACACGGGTAGTATTCTCGAACAGCTCCTACAACAAAAATCAGATCAATTAAACCATTTTTGGTATTTCATTGATGTGGTATGATCAAATAACCATTCGGCTGCAGCAGATAAGCTCACATTCCCTACAATTTCCTATTTTTGCACACAATTTCACACGTTTACAGCAATGGATTACAATCACCGCGAGACCGAAGCCCGTTGGCAAAAATACTGGGCTGATCACAAGACATACAGTACGGAAATCAATCCGGACAAACCAAAGTACTATGTTTTGGACATGTTTCCCTACCCTTCAGGAGCAGGACTTCACGTTGGACATCCGCTGGGATATATTGCATCGGATATTTTTGCACGTTACAAAAAGCTTAAAGGGTTCAATGTGCTGCATCCTATGGGATATGATGCGTTCGGCCTTCCGGCAGAACAATATGCTATTGAAACCGGCCAGCATCCTGCAATAACCACCGATGTCAACATCAAGCGATATCGCAACCAGCTTGATAAAATCGGATTTTCGTTTGACTGGGACCGCGAAGTACGTACATCTGATCCTGCCTACTATAAGTGGACCCAATGGACTTTCATTCAATTGTATCATTCTTGGTTTGACAAATCCCAACAAAAAGCACGCTCAATAAAAGAACTGATCACGCTTTTTGAAGATTGTGGCAACGAAAATATTCCGGCTGCCCATTCATGCAATGTGATTTTCACCAGTTCGGAATGGAATAGGATGAACGAATTGGAGCAATCAGACATTTTGATGAACTATCGTCTGGCATATTTGGCTGACACGATGGTGAACTGGTGTCCTGCACTTGGTACGGTTCTCGCCAACGATGAAGTGAGCGAAGGTTTCAGTGTTCGTGGAGGACATCCGGTAGAACGAAAGGAAATGAAGCAATGGTCGTTGCGCATTACGGCATATGCCGATCGCATGCTTGAAGGGCTTGAACACATCGACTGGCCCGAAAACATCAAAGAAATCCAGCGCAACTGGATTGGACGCAGCGAAGGCGCCATGCTGCGTTTCCTGCTTGCCGAACATCCGGATAAACATCTTGAAATTTTCACAACCCGCCCCGACACAGTGTTTGGTGTGACCTTTATGTCAATCGCACCGGAACACGAATACGTTGAACTGCTCACAAAACCTGAGCAGAAAAATGCGGTCGATGCATATGTAAAACATGCGAAGAACCGCAGTGAACGCGAGCGTATGGCCGATGCGAAAACCCCGAGTGGTGTGTTTACAGGTTCGTATGCCATCAATCCCCTCAACGGAAAAGCTGTTCCAGTTTGGGTTGCAGACTATGTACTCAGCGGTTACGGCACTGGTGCCGTGATGGCTGTTCCGGCTCACGACAGCCGCGATTACGCATTTGCAAAGCATTTCGGACTGCCCATCATTGAAGTCATCAAAGGCGGAAACATCGAAGAAGAAGCATTTGAATCGAAGGAAGGCGTTTGTGTGAACAGCGGTTTCATCAACAACATGATTGCCCGCGATGCGATAAAGAAAGTGATTGAACATGCCGAAGAAAAAGGATTCGGCTATGGAAAAATAAATTATCGTCTGCGTGATGCCATCTTCAGTCGCCAGCGATATTGGGGTGAACCGTTTCCCGTTTATTATAAAAACGGAATTCCGCACACCATTGACGAATCTGAACTTCCGCTCCAATTGCCGGAAGTAGATAAATATTTACCCACTGAAACCGGTGAACCTCCGCTGGCACGAGCCAAAGACTGGTGCACCAAAGCCGGTTACCCATACGAAACATCGACCATGCCTGGCTTTGCCGGATCAAGCGCGTATTATTTCCGATACATGGATCCACGCAACAATGAAGAATATTTTTCGAAAGAAGCCGTAAATTACTGGAAAAGTGTTGACTTTTACGTTGGAGGGGCAGAACATGCAACCGGACATTTGATGTATGCTCGCTTCTGGAATAAATTCCTGTTCGATTTAGGCATGACACCCGAAGATGAACCTTTTCGCAAAATGATCAATCAGGGAATGATTCAGGGGCGCAGCAATTTTGTGTATCGGGTGAAGGCAGAACGTATGGCAGAATTCGTACTTTGGGAAATGATCCGGGATAAACAACTCGGAGTTGAATTTACTAAAGGATATACGCATGAAGAGTTTTCATTTGATTTTTTCAGCGCTGAAAACCGCATTATCATTGAAGTAAAAAGCTCGCAAGACATTCTGGAACGTCTTCCATCATACGCGGAATTTGCAGAAAAAACCAATTGCCAGCTGCTCATGTTCAGCATTGTTGATGTGATTCTGCACACTGACGACGTTCTGAAAAAAATAAAAAAAGCACTATCCGGAAAAGAAGTTGCTCCCTTCGACATGATTGATGAATGGAACGAAGCACCCATCTTTGTGTCAAAGAATGTTTTCGGGCGTGAACAATATTCATTTCCTGTACATGTGGACGTGAATATTGTGAACAATGATATTCTGGACATCGATGCATTCCGGGCATGGAGACCCGAATACGTGAATGCACGGTTCATCCTTGAGGATGACAAATACATCTGCGGATATGAAGTCGAAAAGATGTCGAAGTCGAAATACAACGTGCAGAATCCTGATGATCTTGTGGAAAAATATGGTGCAGACACCTTGCGCATGTATGAAATGTTCCTTGGGCCTGTTGAACAGTCAAAACCATGGGATACCAACGGTATTGAAGGCGTGTCGAGATTCATAAGGAAATTATGGAAACTCTATGTGGGCGATGAAGGCAACCTGCTTGTCACAGATGATGCTCCTGAAGCGGCTGAACTGAAAGTGCTCCACAAAACACTGAAGAAAACCGAAGAAGATATTGAACGTTTTTCGCTGAACACATGCGTGAGCACATTCATGATCTGTGTTAATGAACTTGGCGATCTGAAATGCCGTAAACGCGCCATTCTCGAGCCATTGCTGATTGCCCTTTGTCCTTTCGCTCCCCATATTTCCGAAGAATTGTGGAGTAGACTTGGCAAAACGGAAAGCATATCGAAAGCCGAATTTCCTCAATGGGATGAACAGTATTTAATCGAAGACACCGTGAAATATGCCGTTTCGTTCAATGGCAAGATGAGGTTTATTCTCGAAATTGCAGCCGGAACACCAAAGGAAGAAGTTGAAAAGATTGCTCTTTCGGCTACGGAAAGTCAAAAATATCTTGAAGGAAAAACTCCCAAAAAAATCATTGTTGTTCAAGATAAAATTGTCAATATGGTGATCTGAAATCAGTCCTGTTAACTGGCTTGTTTGTGAACTGCTCTTATTTAATGGGTTGGCCGTTTGAAGTGAAATACGTTTATGAAATCTCGTGGAATGGATGACTTAAACTCCAGTATCTCACCACTTAATGGATGTTGAAACGCCAGTCTGGTTGCATGTAAACCCAGTCGGCCAATGGGATTAGCACCATCACCATATCGTCTGTCACCCACAATCGGATGCCCAATGTCGCTCATGTGAACCCTGATCTGGTTCCGACGACCTGTTTCTGGGGTAACCTTCAACAAACTAAACTGATCGTTCTGCCGCTCAAGTTTCCAATGGGTGATGGCATGCTGACCATCTTCCCTTCTATTGCTAGAAAACACCTGAAGATTTGCATTTTCCTTCAACCAGCTTTCGACTGTTCCGCCTGACTGATCAACTTTTCCTGAAACCAGCGCAGCGTACTCGCGCACATGATCCGGGCCATGCCAGTTTTGCTGCAGTTCATCGCGCAGACTTGTATTTCTTGCAAACACAAGCACTCCGGATGTATCGCGGTCCAATCGATGAACAATAAAGACCTTATTGTTCCTGTTTTGCGTTTTCACGTAAGAACTTAACAGGCTGTATGCCGTCCGGGTCTTCTCCTTCTCTGTCCCCACGGTGAGTAATCCAGCAGGCTTGTCAATGACAATCAAATGATGATCCTCGAAAATGACCGATAATCCCAAAGCCACTTTCACGCCCTGCTTACTTTCGGACACCACAGAGACCTGGTTGCCCGCACTCAGTTGAAAATCGTGTTTTGTCACTGATAGGCCATCGACTAAAACACATTCATTCCTTAGCATTTGCTTTCTGCGGGTTCGAGGCATATCAGGGAAAATTTCTTCAAGAAAGTCCATCAGCGCCACAGATTCTCTCACTTGAAAACTTTTTGACGGCTTGATCTTTTTCATCCAATTGGTTTATTTGGTAAAATTAGTCTTTTTATATGTCGTCTCGTGATGAATTGCTTTTTTTTCATTTCTTCTGGTCAGATTTCTCAGTGATTTTGTAATATTGCAACTAAATGGGCATTAATAATCTATAAAAGGTGATATATGCAAAGATATATTTTGCTATTTGTATTGGTTATATTCTCCATTAGTCTGAATGGACAAAACGGGAACAAGGTTTATGATGACGTAGACGATGCTTTTGCCAACCCGGCTGATGTGACAAGGTTTTATCTTGACTGCAGCGAGGGTGACGATTCGGCATTTTTTGCAGGAATAGCCAATTTACCCAATCTAAACTCACTCACCATTGTCGGTTATCAGGGAAAATCGTTGCCCGACGAGCTTTTCTCAAAGCAATCCTTAACCTCATTGTCGTTTACAGAGTGTGATGGACCTGATTTTGCAAAAACCTTTCATAGACTGGCTGAATTGAAAAATCTTGAACAAATCACCATTGACGAATGCAACCTGCTTACCCTTCCAAACGAAGTAAGTTTATTGCCATCCTTAAACAAGCTTGTGATCACCAACTGCGACAACTTTAACCTGGAAACATGCATCGATGTTTTGGCAAAATGTAAAGCACTCAAGTATCTGGGATTGCCTGTGAACGACCTTTGCGAACTCCCTGACGGGATTGGAAAACTGAATCATCTCGAAATCCTTGACATCAGCAACAACGCCCTGATGGACTTGCCGGAGAGCATGGTGCAGCTGAACGAGTTGAACACATTGTATACAACAAATAATCTCTTCATTAATCCCTCCGATGCCCTTTCGAAGGTTGCACCGCTTCAAATCCGATTTATTTCGGTAGACTCAGCACTCACGGATGAAGAAATGCAAAAGCTTAAAGCCTTGTTTCCGGACGCAAAAATAGGCTTCTCATCCCCTGGCGACAGCCTTTCAGAAAGCCCTGTCAATAATGATTTTCAAAGCGTTTATGGCGAATTTGTGAGTCTTGAAGGGAAGCTGCAGATTCTTAGTGAAGCTTATCTGCACTATGCACGTCTTTTCGCTTTAAGCCA
>CAZLHV010000154.1:0-7744 GCA_964559205.1 uncultured Bacteroidaceae bacterium | reverse complement strand
CGACTCGGCCGATTTGGAAGGATTGGCTGGAAGACTTACCTGACCGAATGCAAAACTGGCAAACAGAATTGATGCGACAAACAGAACGATTGCTTTCATAAGTGTATTTTTTTCAAAGTTAAGACTTTTTATCATGGCGACGCGTGCCTGTGAAAATCGTGCCAGAATAATATTAATAAGTGTCTTTCACACAACGAATAGAAAATCCATATCGTTTATCCTCGTACCTAAAATAAACTGAAGGAGCATCGTACTGTAATGCAATGAAGCGGCATTTAATATGGATTATCGTACCTTGATGCACTCATTATTCATTGAAAGGCAGACAATGATTATATTTGAAAAATTTTATCGCCATGCAAAAGACCGTCACCCTTGTCTATACCATTCTTTCGGCTTCAGTGGCCGGATTCATGACCATCATGCAGATTACACCCACCACCTATCTGATGGATTTGTTTTCAACCGACGGCGGATCAAAATATTATGTGGCGCCCGTGTTTCTCATCACATGGCTTGCATTGTTATTGCCTTTGCTGTTGATTATTCTCATTCTGAAAGTAGTGCGCCGGCCTGCCGATGATGTCATTCCGCAGGGTAAAACGGGTATCATTATTCATCGCGTTAAAGCATTTCAAAGCGCCATGGTGGGCATTCCAATCATCATCAATGACGAAAAAGCCGGCGTGATTGACAACGGGAAAACACGCTTTTTTGAACTGCGTCCGGGACGATTCACACTGCAGGCAGGCAAAGGCAAGCCCGTTTCGATGTTGATTGATTCGTCTGTATCCGAAGGTCAGCAGCAAAAATTTCAATTACAACTTGTGCCCGACGGATTGAAACTCAAATATGAGTTAACGGCATTGTAACAAAACTGCAGAAATCATCAGTTTGATTTTACCACGGACTTGCTGAACCAATTTCGTTTATACCAAAACGCAAGATTCACCAGCGCAATCATTACGGGAACTTCAACCAAAGGGCCAATGACGGCTGCAAAGGCTTCGCCTGAGTTCATGCCGAAGATGGCAATGGCCACGGCAATGGCAAGCTCGAAATTGTTGCTGGCCGCAGTAAACGAAAGCGTGACCGACTGTTCGTAGGTTGCGCCAATGCGTTTGCTCATCCAGAATGAACCCACAAACATGATGACAAAATAAATGAGCAGCGGAATGGCAATCAACACCACGTCCATGGGGATTTTTATGATGTATTCGCCTTTTAACGAGAACATGACTACGATGGTAAAAAGCAGTGCAATCAGTGTGAGTGGACTGATTTTAGGAATAAATTTCGTGTGATACCACTCTTTGCTCTTGACACGAATCAAAACGAATCGCGTTAGAAAGCCCGCCAAGAAAGGAATGCCAAGGTAAATAAAAACACTTTCGGCAATTTGCCCCATGGTGATGTTTTCGACAATACTATTTGTCGGGACACCAAACCATCCCGGCATAATGGCAATGAACACATACGCATAGACCGAGAAAAACAGAACCTGAAAAATGCTGTTGAACGCCACCAGGCCTGCCGCATATTGCGTGTCGCCCTTAGCGAGATCGTTCCACACAATCACCATGGCAATACATCGCGCCAAACCAATCATGATGATGCCATACATGTAGGGCAAATTGGCGTAATCTTCGCCCGGGAAAATTTTGATGAACAGAATTGCCAGTGCGAACATGAGCAGTGGACCTACAATCCAGTTTTGAATCAGCGACATGGTGAGCACTTTCACGTTGCGAAATACATCGCCGAGTTCTTCGTATTTCACTTTGGCGAGTGGCGGATACATCATCAGGATAAGACCAATGGCCAGCGGAATATTTGTGGTACTGTCGGGCGATGACTTGAGCGACTCCCAGAAATCGGCTACTTCAGGAAATAGAAATCCCGATAAAACACCAATGGCCATGGCCAGGAATATCCATAAAGTGAGGAAACGGTCAAGAAATTTTAATTTTGTTTTCATTTTTTTTATTTTCAAATTACGAACCGCAACAACAGCAGGTACTTTTGCTTTTTTCGCCATACACATTGATGCTTACAACATTTGACCCGGAGGCTCTGAATGCTGCAATTTCGGATTCAGTCATGTAGTTTTTCAAAAGATCATCGCTGAGTTCAATCACTTTTTCCTTGTCAACTCTGATATTAATAAAGTCAGCATCTTCGAGCATTTGCAGATAATCGGACTTTAAGCTGGCACCTGCAACACAACCTGCATACAATTCGGCAGCTTTCAGAATCGGTTCTGGCAGATGTCCGGACAGTACAACATCGGACACGCTGAAATGTCCGCCGGGTTTCAATACGCGGCTCATTTCACGGAAAGCTGTCATTTTATCGGGCACCAGATTCAACACACAATTGCTGATAATCACATCGGCTTTGTTGGATGTTACCGGCATTTTTTCGATTTGTCCAAGCCTGAATTGTACGTTTTTGAACCCCAGTTTTTCAGCATTGGCTTTGGCTTTATCGACCATGGCCGGAGTCATGTCAATGCCAATCACCTGCCCAGTGTCGCCCACCAGCGAGCGAGCCACAAAGCAATCGTTGCCAGCTCCTGATCCCAAATCGATCACGGTGTCGCCCGGTTTAATTTTTGCAAATGCTGTCGGAATACCGCAACCCAAATTCAAATCAGCATCCGGAAGATAGCCCTCGAGTGTGGAATAGTCGTCGCTGAAAATTGTATATGTTGCACTGTCTCCACAGCTGCACCCACAGCCACAACCTGAAGCATTGTTTGCGATTTCGCTGTATTTTTCTTTGACCAGATTGGTCAGTTCTTCATGATTTTTACTGGTTTCCATTCCCTCATTGTTTTGGTTAATCACAAATGCTGTTATTCAAAATCGATTTCACCGAAGCGATTAAAAATTTGATCTCTGATTTTTCGATAAACCGCGAGTTTTTCTTCATCGCTTCCAGTAGCGTCAGCCGGATCTTCAAAACCAATGTGTAAGCGTTTTTGCACCTTGCCGGTGAATACTGGGCAAATTTGCTTTGCATTGTCGCAAACGGTAATCACATAGTCGAAACTCTTTTTCACAAATTGATTTACGCTTTTGGGATACTGATCAGAAATATCGATGCCCATTTCCGACATAACCTGAACTGCATAAGGATTGACTTCCTTTTCTGGTTTTGTACCTGCCGAAAAAACATCAGCTTCGGGATACATTTTACGCATAATGCCCTCGGCCATCTGGCTGCGGCAACTGTTTCCGGTGCAAAGAATTAAAATGTTCATTTTTTTAGTTTTTAGCAAGAACAAACAAAATCAGTGATACTTAGTTGAAAAAATCGAGTGAAGGCATCGCGCATTTGCTGGAGACGACTCATGTTGAGACAATAATGAATTTGAAGCCCATCAATGGTTCCATCAATCACACCCAGTTCCTTCAATTCGCGCAAGTGTCGCGACACCGTTGGCCGGCTGATGGGCAAAAAATCGGAAATGTTTCCCGTTTTTATTTCTTTCTTCTCGGCTAATAGTCTGATAATCGCCACTCGTGCCGGATGTGACAACAGTTTGGCGTAGTCGGCCAGTATGCGCTCATCGTCATTAAATCGATCACGTTTGTTGTTGTTCATTTTCTGCGTTTAATGTTGCAAACATACGACACTATTATGATTACAATATTACCAATACATCAATTAACATCTTTTTACAAGGTTGCTCTGAAGCCAATTTGGGTTGCCAGCTTATTTCCCAACAGTTCTCCGTTGAAATATCGATACACGGGACTTTCGATGTTGAAAAACAAAATCCGGTCAGGTCTAAAAGCGTATTGCACCCAAGGCTGTACAAGAACTGAGTAACTTCCGGAACCAGCAACCACCTGATTGAACTCGCGTGTATCTTTTCCGCGCACGTCGAACACACCAAAAACAGATACATTTATTCTCGGAAAAACGCGGTGCATGACACCTGCATTTATTCGTAAAAAGTGTCCATAACGATACACCAGATACCCTTTGTTGATTTCGCTGCTGAGTTCAAGCATGGCCTGCGATGCAAATCCCCAATTCTGATTGGCCGATAGCCTTTGAAACGATGCCGCTGCTGTCCACCTGAATGCACCCGATGAAGGTTGGAGCGAAATAGGAATTGTGATGCCGTCAACCGATTGATGGAAAGCTCCCACGGGAATTTTGGTACCAGCCGAAAAGGCCAGTTGAGTAATGGGTTTAACTTTTTTAATGGCAATTATTTTCACAGCCAGGGCAACATCGCCAATGCCGCTTGTACCAAGCCTGAACGGTTCATCGTTGAAGGAGAGTTTCTGACTTTTATCGTAAAAGTATCCGGCATCGGCTGAAACAGAAACCCGGTTTGAAATACTGTATGAAAGCCACAGATTCTGATACAGGTAACTGCTTTTAAGAATGTAGGGATTGTCGATTTTCGTGTCGTGAAAATAATACTGATCCGATAAACTATATTTAACTGCAGAAGAAATCTGCCATTCGCCTTTTGCAGATGAAGACTCAAAGCCGCTTCCAGCTACGGGATTTCCGGCTGAGCAACATTGCGCACTGAGTTGTAAGCTGCACAACGAACACAGAAAAAATAAGTAAACAAGTTTCATAACACTTTAATCATCACGGTGTCGGAAACGGTCCCGTATTCATTGCTTACGTTACACTCAATGGTATTCAAGCCGGTGCATGTCGGGCAAGCCCAATAGCGCACCGTCGCCGAATCTTCACCGATGAGAGTACCGTGATTGGTGCTCCAAAAATGAGATAGGCCTGAACCGCGTGTGTACACCTTAATGTCGATTTCTTCCCAAACCTCAATAACTCGTTTCTCAGGTACAATGCTATCGATGGCAAGATTGTCGGATGGATCGGGTTCAACAGGTTCGTCTTTTTTACAGGCGGTCGCAAACCCACACAAACAGGCAATCAGAATAAGCATGAATCGGATTTGCATTATTGCTTATTTTTAAGTTGTTTATCAATCACCAAAGATAGTGAATCAGTGGAAAAGAAACCGACATGCCGAAAAAACTCTTGTCCACTTTGATCCAGCAGCACCTGTGTTGGGATAAGACCAATGTTAAAATACGTTGCCATTGGCTTGTTGGGCTTTTGCGAAACATTGTAGAATTTCGTTTGCACAACACCGTTGTACTTTGCTGAAATCTCGTCCATCACCCTTTCCATTTGTTTACACGGGACACAATTTGTTGAGCCAAATTCAAGAAAAGTGAGCCGGTACGACAACCCGTTTCTTTCATAATTATACATCTTTGTAATGCTATCAGGCAACGTAAGCGGTTTGTTTTCGGCATTTTTTTCGGTATTCTGCAATCCGGGACGTAAAAGCATGATGATGGCTGAAAGAAAAGCCATGAGAATGATGGTCACAAAAAACCACTTTCTGAATGCGGACTTTTTGATTTCCGAAGTTTCAATTTGTTCGTTCAAAGGCAGGTATTTGTTTAACAGTGATATGATTGCACTTTCGTTTAAAAGCTGGCCTCTCGACACTACATCGTTGTTTATCAAGAGTGCCGGAATAACAAAAATGTTGCATTGTTTCAATTCTTCAACTTGGTCAACTTTAACCACTTTTGCATCCACATTATACTTGTCAACCACATGCTGAGTGCGCTCGAAAAGCTTGTTGCACTTCGAACAGTTTGCTCCGAGAATTTTTATTTCCAGTTTCATTTTTTATTCAACGTATGACGTATGTGTATCCCAAAAACCGGCAACCTTATGAAACAATGTGCGCATGTCGTTTTCGGTCATCATGCAGTGGCGACTCTTTTACATGCAAAGAGTGAACGCGTTCAATTTTGTTGTTGTTCATTTGTTTTGTTTAACGTTGCAAACATACGACATTTGCATCAATTGGAATTAAATCCATTGATTAAATCTGTGTCAATATCAATGCTCGATATAGAACATAGTGCAACAAATAACGCCATGTTCATCGCAGGGAATCATGAAGACATGGTTGAAAAAGCATCGCCAATCATCAATAATCTGCAACAGACTTTGGCATTACAAAATCTCTGAAGTTATCGCGGGTAATCGTTTTGTTCACGCTTTGGTAGTTTTTCGTAAACGTGGTCGGAAGCGATTTGGTTCGTTTCGGATTCCACTTAAACTCAAAACCATATATTTTCCCATGAAATTCTTCAACATAGTCAACCTCTTGCTGAGCTGTTGTTCGCCAAAAGTAGGAATTAGCAACCGATTTAGCATAACTGAGCTGTTTAATGCGTTCGCTCATGAGAAAATTTTCCCACAGCGCACCTACATCCTGTCTCAATGCCAAAGGCTGAAGCTGACCAATTACAGCATTGCGGATTCCATTGTCGTGAAAATATATTTTGCGTCCTTCTTTGATTTCGTTTCGCAGATTCCGGCTAAAAGATGACAGTCTGAAAACAATGAAAGCCTTTTCCAGAATATCAATATAGTTGGCTACGGTTTTAGCATCGATATTGCATGTTTGCGACAATTCAGCATATGAAACTTCGTTTCCGACCTGCCAGGCGAGTGCCTGCACAAGTTTTCGCACTTCGTCCGATTTTCTGATCTGCGACAGCATCATAATGTCTTTATACAAGTAGATATCGGTTAACTCCATTAATACTTCACCGGCTCGTTCAAGATGCATCAGCACATCGGGGTAAAAACCATATACCAACCTGTTGTCCAAATCCTGCTCAGCTTTTACAAAACCAGCATAATTTTGCCACTCGCTCCAGCTTACCGGCCACAACGAAGTGGACCACTTTCGTCCAGTGAGTGGCTCATTGGTTCTATTCTTTAATTCAAACGAAGATGATCCGCTCAAAATCAATTGCACATTGGGAAACTGATCTACAATGATTTTTGAAGTCAAACCTATTTCATTGATTCTTTGACTTTCGTCGATAAAGACAATTTGAGAATTTCCAAGAATATCGCGTATTTGCTCAGTGTTTGGTCGGTCGAGCAAGCGATGCACTGCTGGGTCGTCGCCATCGAGAAACAATACATTGTTGTACTTTTTTAAAATACTTTTGATCAATGTACTCTTACCGACCTGACGCGGACCAGTCAGTACAATCGCTTTGTGGTCGAACAAACGACTCTTTATCCATGCTTCCAATGCTCTTTCAATCATAACGACACCTTATTTTCGCCACAAAGATAATACACTTTCCTCAAATATTATACTTTTTGAGGAATTAATTCCTCATATATTATGTTTTTTGTGGATTTGATTCCTCATATATTATGTTTTTTGGGGAATTCGCCCATTTGTAACACTTCATCAGAAAGAAATTAAACAAGAAACCCACAATCATAATACCAACAGAAGGGATAGTCCAATGACTGCCATTCATCATGCGGCTTATTATAATAGCACATATTGTTAACTTTTTCAGATTGAAGAAAATTTCAATTTCGTTTTTTACATTTGCCAAAAAATAACAACGATCATGAAATTAGTCTTCTTTCTTTGTGCTTTAATTCTTAACTTCACCATTGCTTACAGCCAAGCAGGGCAAAAATGGTCATTAAGTGGCAACAATTCAACGGCAGGTGATTTTATTGGTGCCACAAACAACAGATCACATATTGCCGAACCTTTTATCAAATTCAGCCAAATGAAACACATATTACTAATCTTTTCCAGTTTTCTTTCTTATCATCATTCAACAATACGAAACCATTGAAGAGCTTAAAGCACAGGTTCAAATACTTCAGAAGCAACTTT
>CAZLHV010000153.1:0-7821 GCA_964559205.1 uncultured Bacteroidaceae bacterium | reverse complement strand
CTGGATTACAGACGTTTGCTCTTACTATATAGACCTAGAAGTAGAAAAGTATTGTTTATTAAATTTAATTCTCCATAATCGCTTGGTAATAGGACTCGTGTATATAGAGGCATAAGGAAAACTCCAACAATCTTAGAAGCCATCCCGCTTAACCCGTAGATTGCACTTTCGCTTAATAATTGTTTTAATAGCTTTCTCATTCTTAACTACCCTATGGATAAATTATAGAATTTCTCCAGGCAGATACAATCTTTTTTGCATCATGATATTTCTCAACATATGCCCTAGACAATTTCCCTGTTTCGCATCTTTTATTAGCATCTAACAAATACGATTCAATTACTTCACCAAGATTGTTAATATTCGTGTTGATTATTGGACAATCTGCCGGTAAAGCATCAATAACAGGCTGCATTAAATAGCAAAAGACTGGTTTCCCCATGGCCATTGCCTCACAAGCTGCCATTCCATAGGAACCTAACATAAATTGATCTAAAAAAATATCGCATTGCTTCATAAGCGCCTCCGCTTCATGCTTTTCCTTGTCAAAAACCTCAATGTACTCAAAATCGAAACCTTTTTCCTTTAGCGATGCTAAGGCTGCTCTAACATGAAAGGTTCCTTTTGTACTTAATTTCGAAGGGGCATGCAAAACAAGCGGTCTTTGGTTTTCTTTTGAAGGAACAACACAATTATATGAATCTATTGATATTGGCTGAAAAAAATCTATGTAATGATTGAAAAATGCAGAATTCAAATACAATTTCATCTCGGGACAAACCAATGGTATTGACCCAATTCGGCTAAACTTCTTTTGAATCTGCTGGCTCCTTTCCTCACTCTCATAATGATAATCATATTCACCTCTTCTCCACAAATCTTCATAATATGGATTGTGGTTTTTTACGAACTCAGGTTTACGAATATCACTTCCAAGCCAAAGCACATAATTTCTTTTGTGAAATAGCTTTATTAAAAATGCACTCGTTTTATCGATGTCCCAAACCCAAATAATAACATCAGCCCAAAGGATATACCAACTCAAAAGCATCCTTTGTTTAAAATTTCGCAACAACCACTTTTTGAAAGGACTATACTTCTTTTTTTTAAAAATAAATTTCCAATTGCCATAATATGTTGTTCGTTGGTCATACGAATAAGTTACACCAATTATTGTGTCGCTATAGTAATTCTTTAATGAAATCATTATACTATCACTAACACTGGCAATATTTGTTGGGGCAATTAGTACTTTCATTCTATATCAAATGCATCATACTTAATTACTGTTTATTGTACTTTAATTCAATCTCTCTTTTTCTAACAATGACTACGCCAATTTGTTTAGCTGGATTTCCACCAAAAATGGTTCTGTCAGGCATGTCTTTGTTTAAAAAGGAATTTGCAGCTAAGACACATTGGCTACCAACCTTTACCCCTTTCGAAATTATGCAATTGGGTGCAATATATGAGTTATTGCCAATTTCCACTGCCGATTTATCAATTTCCGCTCTTCCGTCTAGAATTGTTCTTGCAAGGTTGTCATGTGAATAAATATGTACTCCAGCTGATATTGTACAACCTTTTCCAATTTTCAAACCTCCAGAACCATCAATTATTGTAAATGGGCCAATCCAAGTGTTTTCTCCAACCTCTACATCGCCAAAAACAAAACTAGAATCATAAATTGACGCCTGAGCACCAAAACCCAAGCTATTTGCTCTCTCCCATCGATCAAAAACTTCTTCACAAAAAGGAATACTTCTATTATATAAACTAAAGAACTCCTTAGACAATATAGTATGTAATCCTACCAAGTCACTAAAGATTACTTTCTCCTTTTTGTTTTCTAAAATAGAGTCTCTATCCATCTTTCAAGTTGTTTTTAAACCAATCAGCTGTTCTGACAATTCCTTCTTCTAAATCTATTTTTGCTTTGAAGCCCAGCAAATTCAAAGTTTTGTCTACTGATGGAATACGTAGTTCAATATCGGCAGATAACTGATCCCGAAACAGTATTTTCGATTTTGAGCCCAGCACACGGCATATTGTTTGAGCTAAACCTAAGATGGTAATAACAGCACGGGAGTTCCCAATATTAAAGCTTTCACCAATAGCCTTAGTGTTGTCCATACAACTCAGTAGGCAATCAGTGAAATCATCAACATAGCACCATGCTCTTATCTGAGAACCATCACCATTGATAAAAATGTCTTCATTTTTTAGTGCCTTTTTAATAAATATTTGCATGGCACCTTCGCCTGTTTGTCCTGGTCCATAAACATTGAACGGTCTGATACTTACGGTTGGCAAACCATATTGCTTATAATAAGCATGGGTTAAATGCTCTCCTGCAAGTTTGCTGACCGCATAAGTCCATCTTGCTTCACCTGCACTACCAGCCACAGTTTGATCTCCCTCGCTTGATTTGAATGCATGAGAACCAAAAACCTCGGAAGTTGAAAAGTCAATGAATCGATCAGGTACTTTATTTTGCCTAGCAGCTTCAAGAGCATTTGCTGTTCCAATCATATTAACCCTCATTGTTTGAACTGGATTAATAATGACAGTGTCAATTCCAGCAATCCCTGCGGCATGCACTACAATATCAGAGCCATGCATTTCCTTTTCTAACAAATCGTAATCAAGAACATCGCCATGAACAACTGAAATGTTTGGATGTTGCGAGAAAATTGAACCAGTCAATGAATCGCGATGAAAGTTGTCATAAACAACTATTGAATTATTTGAGATGAGCTCTCTAATAATTGCGTTTGCGATAAAACCAGCTCCGCCGGTTATAAAAATTCTTTTTCCAGAAATCATATTTTTGATTGTAAAGAACAAAAGTAATAAATACTCTCGACTAAGGATTCCAATTATTTATAGTCTGAATAATATAATCAACCTCGGCATCGCTAAGTAGCTCATAAATAGGTATTGCAGCTCCGCACAAATGGGCTTCTAATGCGTTTGGATATATATTATTACAACTATAAAAATACTTCTGTTTGTAAAAATTAGAATGGGGAATACTATGTGCTCCAAAATTCGTTTGAATTCCACATGATTTCATATCACGAATAAACTTATCCCGCAAAGTATGATTTTCAAGCAACACATGAAATGTTTGCCATGAATGAGTTTTTCTATCTGAAAATTGATTTGGCAATTTGATATTACTGTTTTTTATTCCGCTAATATATCTGTCAGCAATCCATTGCTTTCGAGAAAGGTTTTCATCAAATCTATTAAACTGTGAAATCAGCATTGCAGCTTGAAAATCGGTCATCCTATAATTTAGACCTGCAAACTTTTGAATACTTTTTCCATCTTCAAAATCTAATCCATGATTTCTCATCGCTTTCAAAAAACTTGCATGCTTTTTAGAATTAGTTGTTAACAAGCCACCTTCGCCCGATGTAATTGACTTTCGAGGGTGAAAAGAAAAAGCTCCAATTTCACTCATGTTTCCAGTAAATAAATCGTCTTCTT
Source organism: uncultured Bacteroidaceae bacterium (assembly GCA_964559205.1). Classification (GTDB taxonomy): domain Bacteria; phylum Bacteroidota; class Bacteroidia; order Bacteroidales; family DTU049; genus GWF2-43-63. The sequence continues at coordinate 4,326 of CAZLHV010000153.1, read as the reverse complement.
TTGCGCCAATGGCGCACGCTGCGTCTTCAATACAATATAAACTGTGTCTTTTACAAATAGCATTTACCTCGCTCATATCTGCTGCAAGTCCAAACTCGTGAACTGGCATAATCAACTTTGTTCGCTTACTTATTTTTTCCTCAATCAATAATGTATTTATATTGAAAGTGTTTATGTCTATGTCTATAAAAATCGGAGTTGCGCCTACCAATTCAACCACATTTGCCGTAGCAATAAATGAAAATGCAGGAACGATAACTTCATCATCAGGCCCTACTCCAAGGCTTAATAGCGCTAAATGTAATGCGGCTGTACCACTTGAAACACAAACGGAATAATTAACGCCTATGTATTCAGCCATTTTGTGCTCAAAAAGTTCAACATTGCCTCCTTGAACTAAATTTCCGGACCTAAGCGATTCCCTCAAAACAAGAAAATCCTCCTCCGTAATATTTGGCCGCATCAATGGAATATCAAATTTCATAAAAATTAATTAGCTCGTACAAAGTTAATTTATTATCTTTGTTTAATATCAAATTTGTAATATGAAAAGTCGTTTAGCGATAATATTACTATTGTTCTCAATAACTGCAAATTGTCAGATTCCATCAGCACATTTGCAACTTTGGCTGCGTGCTGACTCTGGAACTGTTCTATCAGGCAATACTGTTGTGCAATGGCAAGACGTTAGCGGTAATGGATATGTTTTGTCACAACTAGACAGTTTATCGCGCCCAATAAAGGAAAATTCATCTGCCCTTTGCGAAATGCCTGTTCTTACATTTGATGGATCAGATGATTACTTAGACGGAGGTGATATTCTGGATTTTAACACTGAAAGTCATACAGTTTTTTTGTTTGGAAAAAGCTCCTCTGGGATAGGTTGTTTTTTTGCAAAATCAAACTCTACTTTCACTGATAGCAGATATGCATTGTTATTAAGTTCTGGCGTATTGTATTTTTACTACGATGATAACACCTATCATGACCATCCGCTATATGGCGTCCCATATTCAAACTATTTTTATTGCACTGGGCTGAACAACCGAATTAACAACAAGAACAAAATAACAGTTAACAATTCTTATAGTTCAGAAGTGACAATTACTGGTTCGCATAATATGGCTTCAAATTATAATTTTCTTATCGGAGGGTATAATAATAGTGCCGGTGGTGTTCCCCCAGTGGGCGTTTTTATGCTAAACGGCAATATTGCTGAAATTATAATATATGACACTATTCTAAACACTACAGAAATTAGCTCAGTTGAAGAATATCTCAAAAACAAATATGCCCCACCAGCCAACCTAGGTCCAGACACTGCAATTTCCCATGGATTTTGTCCCTATCGTTTATCTCCAGGAAAAGGTTACACCTCCTACCTCTGGTCCACCGGTTCCACGGCCGATTCCATTGTGGTGAGTCAAAGCGGCGATTATTGGGTGCAGGTGACCGATATTTTTGGGCGGGTTTCGCGCGATACGGTTCATGTGCAGTATCCCTACACGGCTTTGCCCGACCGGGGCTTGTGCATTTTGGACACCATCACAGCCAACACAGGGCTTGACCATGCCTATACTTTTTCGTGGAGCGATGCCAGCAGCGACAGTTTGCTGCGCATTTGGAATCCGGGCACATACTGGGTTGAGATTACGGACAGCACCTTGGCGGCTTGTTCGGTGCGCGACAGTTTTGTGGTGGTAGCCGATTCGTTTGCCTTGCAGGCCGGTTTGGGTCCCGACACTTCGGTTTGTGCCGGCAACAGCATTTCGTTGCAGACTGGCAGCGGTCCCGGGCTCAGTTATGTATGGAACACGGGAGCCACAACACCGTCGCTGGCGGTTTTTTCGGCTGGCACTTACTGGCTTTCGGTGACCAATGGCAGCGGTTGTGTGAAAGTGGACAGCATTGATGTGGGCATTCGTGGTGTAAGGCCGGTGACTGTATTTAGCAGCACATCGGCATGCCGGGGCGACTCCACTTCCTTTTTTGATGCCAGTTACACTGTCCCACCCGACGATATTTCGTCGTGGAGTTGGGATTTTGATGGTTCAGGCACTTCGTCGTTGCAGCATCCATCCTTTGTATTCCCCGATTCGGGTCATTTTCAGGTCACGCTTACCTTAACAACCGATTCGGGCTGTGTGGGCGACACCACCATCGAAGCGGTGGTAAGGGCCCTTCCGCGGGCATGGTTTACGCCCGATAATGGCTGTGATGGTCAAACCATTTTGTTTGGAGATTCCACCCGGCCTGGCAGCGGACCGCTGGCGATATGGGAATGGGCTTTTGGCGACGGAGATGTGAGTTTATTGCAGCATCCCGGCCACACCTATGACAGCACAGGAACTTTTGAAGTGACCATGATTGCTGGTGATATTTACGGGTGTACTGACACCATCAAGCGGGAGATCACCATCAGGCTGACCCCTGAGGCCGATTTTACCCACACCAATGTTTGTCTGGGAAATCAAACTTCGTTTGTTGAAACCACCGACATGCCGGCCTGGGCCGAGATATTTTACCGACGCTGGGAGTTTGGCGATGGAGAGTCGAGCAACGGCAACAATCCTGTGCACACATACGATACTGCGGGCAATTACAACGTAAGGCTCATCAACAGAAGCATTAACGGATGTTCGGATTCTGTGACCAAAGTTGTGAGTGTATATCCATTTCCTATTCCCGGCTTCAGCTGGTCAGAATTATGTCAGGGCAGTCCGGTTTGTTTTCAGGACACCAGCACGGTGGGCACAGGCGTGATGGCATATTGGGAATGGAACCTCGGTGGCGGGCAGAGCTCGGCGCTCGAAGCCCCCTGTGTTATTTACGAGGACACGGGCGAGGTAATCATTCACTTACGGGCAGGATCTGAGTTTGGATGTTTTTCGGAGATTTCCGACACTATTTTCATCAATGCATCGCCGATCACCGATTTTGACATGACCCCGGAATATGGTACGCCGCCGCTCGACGTTCAGTTTTACAATTTTAGCTCGGGAGCTACCTCACAGATGTGGTATTTTGGTGATGACGAATTCAGCGGAGCTTTGAATCCTCAGCACACCTATATATATGAGAACATTTATGATGTAACGCTTGTAAGCGAAAATGAGTATGGATGTACCGACACTGCCAGCAGAACCGTGTATGTGATTCCATCGGTGCTTGACCTGGTTCTGACAGGACTTTCGGTCATCGACACCGGTGGGTATGTCAATCTCAAGGCCACCTTTTTCAACAATGGAACCAGAAATATCCGCAAGGTAGCGCTCGATGCACGTGTGGGACTGAATCTCCCCATCAGAGAGGTGTGGGAAGGCCTGCTTGAACCTGCTCAGAGTTACACATATACTTTTGTGTCCTCGTTTATGGCGCCCGACGAAAACACGGTGAAAATGGCCTGTCTCGATATTGCTGCTCTCGACGCTTATGGTCAGGAGGATGTGAACATCTCAAACAATACTTCATGTGTTTCGCTGCTCGAAGCTTTCTTTATTGCCACTGTGTTTCCAAGTCCCGCATGGGACGACGTTTACACCGACATCAGCATTCCTGAAGACGGCGATGTGGTGGTGTCGCTCATGTCGCAGGACGGGCGCATTCTCATGACCGAAGAACGCAGCGATGTTGAGGCAGGAACCCTGCGAATTCAGTTTGGCGTTGATTTACTGGCAAGTGGAGTATATTATATTCAGGTAAGGTTTGAAGACAAAGTTGAGACTTACAAATTTGTCAGATCAGATCAGTAGACAGCAACATGATTCTCTTTAGTTCAGCTTGTATGAACACAGGACAGGTAAAATCCCGGTCATGAGGCCAACCATGATCATGCGATTTTCTTTTATCCCGGATTAAGCATTAGGAATGTCATGCCGACGAGAATTGTTTTTGTCGGTATTAAAAAATGAAACACATGATATTCTTTTTGCTTTCATGGTTTTCAAATTAGTTTAATCAACCAATGCTTAGTGGCTTGGCTCTATGGCAGGCATCCGGGCTAACCCCGACAAATGATACCAAGTTGCGTTTCTAAGTGAGATATTTTACTGTGACTTTCTATATGGTATCATGCCGATGCAGTGAAAAAACAATTTCAAAAACAGCGTGCATTGAAATTGCCATTTTCAACGCATATCGGTATCTCTGTTATCGTCGGCCTTTAGGCAAATTATGCATTGGCTAATGCGAAATTTGGGTTTTTGAAAGTTGGAGACATGTTTGTGCTCAATACGGGACAAAGTGTGCCAAGACAGGACAATTTCGGGGCTTGCCAAAAACATGGCATTGTTGTATGTAGCTGTTTGTCAGAGTTTTGCGAGATTC
>CAZLHV010000152.1:2517-7835 GCA_964559205.1 uncultured Bacteroidaceae bacterium | reverse complement strand
TTTTTTGTTGTTGTTTTTGTTGTTTGTTGTCGTCCTTAGGTCAATCCAAATGCCAGTCAACACAACAGCCTATCAACACGCAGTCAATCAAGCTTTTAAGAAGTTTTCTGGTTTTTGGCATTGCGCGCTTTTGTCCATAAATAGGATTGTTTTTCCAAAATTTGGAATGAAGTAAATTTTGAATTTGTTTCTTTATACTTGTCTCATAAAGAGGGAACATTTTTATAAACGAGATGAATCCAGTTGACCAGAAGAGAAAGATGAGAGGCTATGAGCATTTCATGCTTAATTGCTGTGGCTTGATAACAGTTGTTTCAATGCTTCTACTTTTTTAAAAATACGAAGTTGATACGCATTTATCGGGTATAACGGTTTGGATGAGCGGCTTTTTGTATGTTTGTTCCATGAAATTCTGCTACGATTATCCCCGTCCTGCTGTTACTGTCGATGCTGCCTTGTTTGTGAAGGCTTCCGGACAGTGGCACGTGTTGCTCATCCTCCGGAAGCACGATCCATTTGCCGGTACCTGGGCTCTGCCTGGTGGCTTTGTTGATGAGAACGAAAGCGTCGAGGATGCCATGATGCGCGAACTGATGGAAGAAACTTCGCTTCGGGTGGAAAACCTGCGTCAATATCGTGTTTATTCAAAGCCAGGTCGCGATCCTCGTGGGCATACGGTCACGGTGGCGTTTTTGGCCGAATTGGCTGAAATTCCTGCTGGAGCCAAGGCTGGTGATGATGCAGGTGATTTGCGTTGGTTTCCATTATCGGCCTTGCCAAAACTGGCCTTCGATCATGCCGAAATTCTGAATGATATTTCCGATTTTCGTAATAAGTAGTTGAGGGAAAGCCAGTATTATAAACGAAAGACAGTAACGGCACTTTTTGAACCCAGCAAATGGTGCTTGTATGGTTCAAGCGATTTGCTTTGGAGCAATGTTGAATCAGCAACAATTAAATACTCGGCACCGAGGGCAGTGATTTTTTGGATATTTATAAAGTCATCGGCACTTGTGTCAGGAATTGTCCAACCCTGACGGTTTAGAAAATAAAGACTTCCATTGGGCGTTCTATCGCCTAGTACCATGACCTTTGCCTCAGGTTTTTCGATTAGCGAGTTGATGTAGTCTGCTGATTCATAAACGCGAATTGCCGGTTCGGAGAACATATCCATGGCATGTGTATATCGTTCGTGAAGTTTTTTATTGCCGTAGTTAAGACTTAGAATTGCAATTGTGGCAAGAAGAATTCCGGGAAAAACGGTTTTCATTGCTCGAGGAAAAATGATTATCAGATTTCGAACTCCAGAAGCACTGATGAGTGCGATTGCTGGTATCAGAACAATGAAATAGTAATCGTGGTCGCGAAAAGAAAAGAAGAAAAAGGCGATATACGTTAATGCACTCAACACTGACAGTGATGCAAAAATCCACATTTTATTCGATTTCAGCATGGGTATAAGCCCTGCAATAGTTAGCGCCCACAACAAGTGTTTCGCGGTTTGGTAGTAATATGTAGCATCCCAATAATGACTCATGTATTCCCAAACCGTAGCAATTTCGCTGGCCGACATATTCCAAATGGGCCAAGGTTTGGTGTTGAAAAGCGTAGATTGATATTGGTTGTTGTACCAAATGGCGTAGCCGTACCACAAGGCGACAACTGCAATAAATGCAAGATATGCCGCTAATAATCGACTTTCGACTTGAACGAATTTAAGCAGAGGTTGTTTTTTGCTCAAGTGCTTAATGAAAAGGGTTGCTAAAAATGCAAATGGATAAACGCAAAAGGTCACTTTTAGTAAGCATGCAAGTGTAAAGAAAATCAACATGGGCCAGAGAAATCGGTTTCGGTTTTCCTCGGTCATGTATTTCCAAGAAAAATACATGGCTATGAGACAAAAACCAAGCGCTGGTGTGTCGGGAATGAAGTTGTTGGCATAATAAAGCAGCACGGTGGACGACAGTACAAGTCCAGATAATATTAGGGCGTAGTATAATTTGTTGAGATAAGAAAATAATAAGCGGAATAGATAAGTGAAACCGACCGAAAAAATGACCAAGTTGAGCAACCTTAGATAGAAAGGTTGAAATCCAAAAAGCTTACTAAGTAAAGCTGAAATGTAATATAAAATGGGGAATTCGGCCGCGGCATGTCCTTCGCTGTATCCCTGATTCATTGAGCCAGGACTGAAAAAGTCAAGTCCGTTTTGTAAATAATGTAGAACGAATGATAATGAATCGGTTTGACGAAAAAAGTGCATTCCAGCTGGTTGATGAAATAAAACCACAAAATAATCCAGTACAATGAACAGGATAAATAGAATGGTTATCCAAACGGCAACTGGATTTTTATGACAAAGCTTTAAAAACCTATTCATGTGGTAAAATTACAAATATTTTAAGCATTGAATGATCCAAATAGCTATCTTTGAAACACAAAGCTTCGGGTTTCGTGTATTAGCTGAATCTGGTGTTACGGGTTACTCTGTTGTGCTGAATGATATTTCCGTTTTCACTCGTTAAAGGATGAGCTATGAAAAGATTTTTTATTTTGTTGTCACTGCTTTTTTTTGTGATTTTTGCCAATGCGCAATTTCCTGCGTCCACTTTCCCCAGCGCTTGGGAAGGCACTTGGGTTGGCACCTTGGATCTTCTTTCCCAATCAGGCGAGCCAATTCAGGTGTACAACGAGTTGCGAATTAAAAGCAATTGTACGCAAGACACGGTCGAGTTTACCATCATTCACGGCAGCGACAGCTCTGATGTGCGTTCGTATGTGATGATAAAGCAGGTGCCTCCGGCAACTGGCTGGGTGCTCGACGAGCTTGATGGAATCACTATTCAGAGTTATTTTATTGGCAATCGATTGGTTAATCTTTTTGAAGTGCAGCAAACAGTACTTTTCGTCAGTTATGATATGCGCGACCGGGAAATGTTTGTTGATATGTATTCTTTTGATAAGAGTCAGCCAGCTGTTTCCGGTGGTAGCTCCGAAGAAGTGCCGGCTGTGACTAGCTATCCGCTTAAAGCATACACTCGTTCGACGCTGATTCGAAAATAGGTCATGAGGTTGGTGGCTTCTTGAGCCTTTGCAAAACGAGAAGAAATTGAGCCTGCGAATTGCCATAATGGCGTAAAAAGTGCCAATATGGCACACGTCTCTTGTTGGGAACATTCTTTGACAAGGCCGGTCACATATCTAAAAATCTACATATGAAACATCGCGTTTCCGGAAAGTGGGCAGGCGGAATGGCCTTCGAGGCCGAAGTAAGCGGACACAAACTCACCATGGATGCAGCAGCTGAAGTGGGTGGCAACAACAAGGGACCCCGCCCGAAAGAGCTCATGCTAGCCTCGCTGCTTGGTTGTACCGGCATTGACGTGATTTCGATCCTGAACAAAATGCGGATCGAGGTTGACGATTTCAACGTGGAGGTTGAATCGGAAGTCACCGAAGAGCATCCGAAACATTACACCTCGATGCATATTATATATGAGTTTAGAGGCAATGACTTGCCCATGGATAAACTCGAAAAGGCCGTTGAATTATCGCAGGAACGCTATTGTGGAGTTTCAGCCGTATATCGCAAAGCCATGAACATCACCCACGAAATCAGGGTGAATCCATAACCTAAAACGAAGAAATATGACACTCGACACAAATCTGACGCATGTCAGCACTGCCAGCGAATGGCAGTCAATGATTGAAAACAATGAAAACGTGATGATCTGTTGCGGCCGCATGGGACCCATGTGCATTCCGGTTTATGCCGTGATGGAAGAGCTGGAAAACGAATATACGCATGTGAAATTTGCCGACATGCTGTTCGATTCTCCGGAATCGCATGTCATCCGTAATGCTCCTGAAACACGTGGTTTTATGGGACTTCCGTTTGTAATGTATTATAAAAACGGAAAAGTGGTTAAAGCTGTAAGCAGCATTCAGAGCGAAGATCAGGTTCGTTCCGTTCTCGACGAGCAATTCGGTAAACCACAGAACTAAAAAATGGAAGCATCAAATCATTTTGATGTCATTGTGATTGGTGGAGGCCCGGCCGGACTTACGGCGGGCATCTACCTGTCGCGTGCAAAATTGAAAACACTCATTCTGAATGAAGGAGTGGCTGGTGGCCAGCTGATTCTAACCCACGAAATTGCCAATTATCCCGGTGTGGAAAACAGCAGCGGCTATAAGCTGGCCAGCACCATGAAAAAGCAGGCGCAATCGTTTGGAGCAGTCATTAAAACCATTTCGTCTCAACCTGCTATTACAAGCGAAGGAAACCTGAAGCAGGTGGTTGTTGGCGACCAAACATACACCGCATGGTCGGTCATTCTAACGCCGGGAGGGTCACCCCGAATGCTGGGTGTGCCCGGAGAAAAAGAGCTGAAAGGGCTTGGCGTAAGCTATTGTGCCACCTGTGACGGTGAATTCTTTAGCGGAAAGAACATTGTGGTGATTGGTGGCGGCAACTCAGCACTCGAAGAAGCAGTATCGCTGTCAAAATATGCCGAATCCATCACCATTATTCATCAGTTTGATCACTTTCAGGCTTTCCCTGCCTATGTCGAAGAAGCGCGGCGTAATCCAAAAATCCGTTTTATCATGAATACCATGGTGCAGGAATTTGCCGGCGAAGGAACACTGCAGAAAGTCCTGCTTCATCACAACGAGGACGGACAAAAGGAATGGTTTGAAACCGAGGGCGCCTTTGTTTTTATCGGCTATGAACCCAACACGGCTTTTGTGCGCGATTTGCTGCCCTTGAACGATCGTGGCGAAATTGTGGTCAACGCCGACATGGAAACCGCTGTCGATGGCATTTATGCTGCCGGTGACTGCATTGCAAAAAAATATCGTCAGGTTACCACTGCGGTGGGAGAAGCTACTGTAGCCGCACTGGCTGCGGCAGCGCGTACCTGGGAAATGAAAAGTAAAGAACTTCAACACGTTTAAATCATCATTATGCCTCTTTGGTTAATCATTCTGCTCAGCGTAGTGGGTCTTTTTATCCTGCTCATTGCATATAGTTATTCAAAAATGAAAAAGGCTTCCAATGTGGTAGCCAGCAAAAATCTATTGCATCTTACCGATCAAAATTTTAAGCAAACCATTGCTTCGGGTCTCGTGCTGGTCGATTTTTGGGCTGGCTGGTGCATGCCATGTAAACTGCTTGCTCCAACCATGAACGAAATTGCCGATGAGTTTCAGGGCCGCGTTAAAGTTGGCAAACTCGATGTAGACAGCGCAAAACAAACTGCTGCCAAATATGGAGTGAGCAGTATACCAACGGTGATTTTATTCAAAAACGGAAA
>CAZLHV010000152.1:0-2507 GCA_964559205.1 uncultured Bacteroidaceae bacterium | reverse complement strand
GGTGTAAAACCCAAATCAGTTTATGCCAGCGCTATTGATAAATCGTAAAAACTTTTATTCGCTTCCCCCCATTTCACCACGTAAAGGTTTGCCCAGCATTTGTCCAAGTTTTTCTCCACTGAGACCCTGACCCAGTAAAAACATGGCTTTGGCAATGGCAGCCTCGGTGGTGATGTCCTGCCCTGAGACAACACCCAGCGACAACAGCTGGCGGCTGGCAGCATATTTGCCCATTTCGACCATTCCGCCTTTGCATTGGGTGACGTTGAACAGCACTTTTCCCCCCGACACTGCTTCGTGAATTGTTTTAACAAATGAGCTGTCCGATGGGGCGTTGCCCGAACCAAAGGTTTCGAGAATAATCACATCGAGGTTTTCGCTCAGCAACACGGGTCGGGTGTATGCATCGGGCATGCCGGGAAAGAGTTTCAGAATGCCCACTCTTGTCGAAAGCTGGTGATGAGCTTTTAAGTTTTTGAAACCCGGCTTTGCAATGGCATTGCGGTTGAATTTAATGTTTACCCCAATGTCGGCCAGCGCGGGATAGTTTCCCGACAAAAAGGCATTGAAGTTTTCGGCATTCACTTTCGATGTGCGGTTTCCGCGAAACAATCGGTTTTCGAAACAAATGGACACCTCGGGAACCAATGGAGTGTTGTCTTCGTAACTGGCTGCAATTTCTATGGCATTGATCAGGTTTTCGCGACCATCGCTACGCACCATTCCCAGCGGCAGTTGTGAGCCGGTAAGCACGACGGGCTTGTTGAGGTTTTCGAGCATGAAACTGAGCACCGAAGCCGTATAGGCCATGGTGTCCGAGCCATGCAGAATCACAAAGCCATCATGCTGCAGATAGCTGTTTTCGATCACCTGCACCAGTTCGCGCCAGAACTCCGGGTTCATATCGGATGAGTCGATGGCATTGGTGAGGGAGGTGAATTCGATATTGACAGCCAGGCTTTCAAGCACCGGCACATAATGATAAATGTTTTCGAGAGCCAGCGGAATAAGCGATCCGTCGGTTTCGCTTCTCACCATCCCAATGGTGCCGCCGGTGTATATGAGCAAGATCGATTTGCGTGCATTCATGCAATCAGAATAATTTGGTGAAAATCTCTCGGGCCGAAGCCGTTGTTGTCTCAGCCACTTTTTCAATGTCGGTCTGGAATATCTGTGCCATCATCGATGCCGTGTTGATCATCATGGACGGCTCGTTTCTTTTGCCGCGATGTGGCACGGGAGCCAGATAGGGCGCGTCGGTTTCAAGAACAAGATGCTGCAGGCCAATGGCGCTGATAACCTCGGGAAGCTGACTGTTTTTATACGTCACTGAACCGCCAATACCCAGTTTAAATCCCATGTTTACCGACTGAGTCGCCTCGTGGATGCTCCCGCTGAAACAATGCATAATGCCTCGCACTTTTCCGGCATAACGCCCCAAAATGTCAAGCACTTCGTGCATCGATTGTCGCTGATGAATCGAAACTGGCAAATGCAAACCGGCAGCCATTGAGAGCATGGCATCGAATACAATTTTCTGCTCGGCCAAATAGGTTTGATCCCAGTAAAGGTCAATGCCAATTTCTCCGATGCCAACCCATGGAAAGTCGGACGAAATGACACTTTCGAAATGATCGAGTTCTTTCTGATAATCGTGTTTTACACTGGTGGGATGTATGCCGGTCATGGCAGCGAAAAAATCCGGAAACTGACTCTGGGTTCGCTGAAGCATGTGGGTTGTGCCACTATCGATATCGGGCAGAAGCACGCGAATCACACCGGCCTCGGTAGCCCGCTCCACCACCGCTTTCAGATCGTCTTCAAACTCCGGAAGATATAAATGTCCATGGGTGTCAATCAGCTGCATGAAAATTCGATTCAAAATTTCAGCACAAAGGTAATGAATTGTGGGGAGACCTAAAGGATCAAGATGCCGTCAAAACGAATCCGAATTGTTTGGTGATTGATGCGATGCAGAATGTTCAATGAGCTCCTTTGCTTTTTGTCAGATAATTCGCAGGGATTTTCATGTTGTTTTATTCAGGTTTGGTTTGTGATTGAATGTCGAAAGGTTGAACATTAACTTTTGTTAAATGAAATTATTGTTGCTTTTTAAAACTATCATCAATCCAATTGTTTGTCCACTTTGCCATAGGGCATTTTGATTTCTTGGCAAGCAGAGTTTTTATGCTGTAGCTCCAGTGTCCTGTACAACCACTACAAAAAGGTATTTCCTCTTTATCTCTCTTGACTCTTTCAATGTTTGATGCAGTTAATGAGTCTGGAGTATAATATGATTTTTTGCCCGCACAAATAAGCGAAGCCGCAGCAAGGTATCTGGTAGATACAGTCTTTGAGTCGAGCAATTCTGAAATAAGATCAAATCGGTTTTCTGAAATTAAAACTCGTATATAATAAAGGTTGTTGGATGTAATGCCAACCCAGCCACAGCCAAAGTCAATCCTGTTTGGAGTGCTGTCATTCAAACACCTGAAGTAGTACTCTTG
>CAZLHV010000151.1:0-7889 GCA_964559205.1 uncultured Bacteroidaceae bacterium | reverse complement strand
TTTATACCGCTGTTGAAAACGTTTTGCAAAATCGCGCACTTTTTCCCGGTCAAAGTCTACAAAGGAACTGCTGAAAAAATGGGTGTTTTGAAATTCAAGAAATTCCATGTCCACATTTTCGTAATTAAGCCATCCCGGCAAACCAAAAAGGGTGATTTTATAGGTTTGCTTCAGATCGTTGAGTGAGCGGACAATGTTTTCGACATATAATTCGCCGTTTGCCAGCAAAACCAATATGTTTTCTGTGCCTGTTCTCATGCTGCCAGTAGCGCCTTTGAGACCCGAAACGTTCAGATTCACCATTTTCCAGTTGGAGAATCCATTACTTCGCAAAAACGAATCGAGGGCAAAAGCTGCATTTCGCTCCACCTCATTGTCCTGATAAGCAATGATGAGGTTGCTTTCGGCCTTTGATTCCTTGTAATAATCAGCCAAGGCTTTCATTTGGTTGGAAATGGATGTGACCGGGTTGAAATACAAGGGATTGATTTCCTTCAGGCTGCTGATGCTTGATAGATAGCAGCTCACCATCGGAATTTTGTTTTCGTGGCTGAATCGCGAAATGGTATCGAGATATTTTTCCTGAAAAGGACCGATGATGAGATGCATGTTTTTCATGTCAGGATTGCTCATGACCTTGCTGAATTTGGCATCGCTTTCATCGAGATCGTAAACGTAGAGGTTAATGTTAAGTCCCGCTGATTTCAGGGTGTCGAGAGCCAACTGCATGCCTTCGTAAAACTGAATGAAGCTAAAGGCAGGATTGTAATACCATTCGTTTTTATCGCGATTATCGGTATTGAAATTCCGGTAGTTTGCCTTGTCGAGATATAAGGGAATGAGCAAAGCCACATTGTATTCTGAAAGCAATGCAGGTTTTTCGCAATCGCATTTTGCCTCAGGAATAATTTCCTGTGTGCCTGATATGGTATGACCAACAATGATTTGCTGTCCCGGCTGGATGGTTTCGGAAATTCCAGGGTTAAAGTTTTTGAGTTCCTTAACTGTAAGCAAATATTTTCGGGCAATGGCATAGAGTGTTTCACCTGAAGCCACTGTATGATAAAGTGGTTTGGCCTCATCGGTTTTTTTCGCAGGAACCGGCACACTGATGATTTGACCGGGAACAATATTTTCGGAAATACCAGGATTAAGTTTTCTGATATTTTCGACAGTGGTGCTGTAAATAAGAGCAATTTTATAGAGCGATTCGCCCTTTTGAACGGTATGATTCTGAATCATTAGATTTCCACCGTCGGTGAGCAATACATTTGAATTGTCGGGTTTATCAGTGACTGGAATTTTAAGCAGCTGACCCTTTTGTAACTGATCGCCTGAGAGACGATTTTGCAGTTTGATTTTATCGACAGACACCTGATAGGCTGATGATATCGAGTACAAAGTTTGTCCTGCAAGCACCTCGTGGATGTAGCAGGCTACACCATCAATGATCTGAATTTCGGTTGATTTTGTGACAGGCACCTGTGCTGATATAGCCAAAGGCCTGAACGACAGAACAACAATACACGTGAGTAAAAAAATAGATTTCATGGCGCCGCAATTTACAAACTTTATACCACTTAAAAAAGGGTGATTATTCCCATTCGATGGTTGCAGGGGGTTTGGAACTGATATCGTAGACCACCCGGTTGATACCTCTGACTTTGTTGATAATTTCGGAAGAAACCGCCGACAGAAATTCATGAGGCAGATGGGCCCAGTCGGCTGTCATGCCATCGACAGAAGTTACCGCCCTTAGGGCAAGCACATTTTCGTAGGTACGTTCATCGCCCATCACACCCACCGATTGTACAGGCAACAGGACCGAAAATGCCTGCCAAACCTCGTGATATAAATTCCTTTCCCGGAGTTTTGAAATGAAAATATCGTCAGCTTCTTGCAGAACGGCAACCCGGCTTGCGGTCACTTCGCCAAGAACCCGAATGCCAAGACCTGGCCCCGGAAAAGGATGCCGCGACAACATGTCGGCTGGAATGCCCAGCGCCTTTCCGACACGCCTGACTTCGTCCTTGAAAAGCAGCCTGAGCGGTTCGACAATTTTGAGCTTCATTTTCTCGGGAAGGCCGCCTACATTGTGATGACTTTTAATGGTTTGTGAAGGCCCGTTGACCGATACGCTTTCAATCACATCGGGGTAGGTGGTCCCCTGCCCCAGCCATGCGGCACCTTCAATTTTCTGGGATTCTTCGTCGAACACCTCGATGAAAGTATGTCCTATGGCCTTGCGCTTTTGTTCGGGTTCGGATTTTCCTGCAAGGGCAGCAAGGAACCGTTCGCCGGCACGTACACCTTTAACATTAAGACCAATGGATTGGTACATCTGCATCACCTGTTCAAACTCGTTCTTACGCAGCAGACCGTTGTCGATAAAAATTCCATGAAGCCTGTCTCCAATGGCCTCATGAAGCAAGGTAGCCGCCACCGTACTGTCGACCCCACCCGAAAGGCCCATAATGATATGATCGTCACCAAGCATTTGCTTCAACTCTGTTACCGTGGACTGCACAAAAGACTCAGGGGTCCAGTCACGGGCTACCTGGCAGATATCGAGAAAATTTGACAGAAGAATTGTGCCGTCGGTGCTGTGATAAACCTCAGGGTGAAACTGAATGCCGTAGGTGCTCTCACCCTCAATTTGATATCCGGCAATTTCGACATCGGCAGTGGAGCAAATCACTCGAAAAGTTTCGGGAGCCGACATGATGGTGTCGCCGTGTGACATCCAGACCTGTGATCCGGTATTTATTCCTTTCAGCAAGGGATGGTCAGAGAGGCTCACAAGATTTGCGCGACCATATTCACGGCTTTTGCTTGGAAAAACTTCACCCCCCGACGAAGCAGCAAGGAACTGAGCGCCATAGCATACTCCCAGAACAGGGACATGCTTGCGAAACAAAGAAAGATCGGGTGCAGGAGCGCCCTGATCGCGAACAGAGAAAGGACTGCCGCTAAGAATAAGGCCTGCAACTTGCGGATCGGGTTCGGTGCATGCAGTCCATGGTTTAATTTCGCAATAGACATTCAGCTCCCTGATGCGACGGGCAATTAATTGTGTATATTGTGATCCGAAATCGAGAATCAGGATTTTTGATGGGGCAGTCATACACTTTGAAATTTGAATGCAAATATACGACGAATAAGTGCTTGAGGCATGGCAGAGACGTAAGGTATAAAGTTATCAACAAAGCCACAAACTGACATCGGACTGAATGCGAACCTTTTACAAATATGACCGTATAAAATTCGACAAGTTTTCAACATTGATGAAAATTCTACCCTTGTTGATTTTGGTATCGATCATGATTGCCTGCCGGGGAAATGCACAGCAGATGGCCAGCAATTCGGGCAATGACGCCGGATTGGAACAAGGCATGAGTGTTTATCAGGAATTGGATTTAATGCATAAAAAGATTGCAGCAGATCCATCGAATGCCGATTTGCGCAACAGCAGGGCATTGATATACTTAAAACTTAATGAGTTTGAGAATGCGTTGGCCGACATTGAAGCGGGTATTTCTATCAATGCCAACAACGACGCCTTGTATTATACCCAGTCGTTGATTTTTCTGAAGCGAAAGCGCTATGACAGCGCGCTGGAATCGATCACCAAAGCCGTTGAGCTCAAAGCATCGGAAAGCAATTTGTTTCTGCGGGCAAACATATATAATACCCGGGGTGAAACCCGGGAAGCCATTATGGATTTAGATGCTGTGTTGGGGATGAACCCACGCTGCGACTACTGCTATTTACAGAAAGCGCTTTGGTGCAACGATTTGAACATGTTTTATGAAGAGATTCGCAATTACCTATATTATATCGCACTGTCGACCGATGAAGACAACGTGAGGATTGTGAAAACCAGAATAAAAAAGATGAAGAAAGCAGATAAGTATTACAGTGATTTGCTTCGCTATGCAAAGAAAGACATCAGAAAAAACGGTTATCCATGGGAATATCAGACCTGGCGGTAAAAAGCATCTGAGCCCGGATAGAAAAAAGTCTTCTGTGCCTGATCTTCTGGGTAACAATAGTATACGATTTTAGCAGTAGCCTTGATTATTCCTCCAGAATGGAGTGATACCGACATTTCGGCCAGTTGCCGGCTGAATGAAGTAAGGCGTGCCTGCAATGTAATGAGTCCATCGCTGATGAGTACCGGCTTTTTGTATGTAACATCGAGTTGACGGGTCACACCGGCTGTGGCAAGTTTTGTGAACACCAGCCAACTGGCTATTTCGTCCATGAGGGTTGCCTGAATCCCTCCATGAAGGACATTGATCCAGCCCTCGTAGTTTTTGGCGGGCATCCATGTGGCAGAAACGAAATCGCCCTCGTCGACAAAATGAAGATGAAGCCCAATGGGATTTGATTCGGAGCAACCGAAGCAATGATAGCCGTCGACGGCCAGATAGGGATTGAGGATGTGTTTCGGCATAAGAGTCGTATTGCGGGCAAACTTAATGAAAAAGTGTGAAAATAAAAAAAGGCTGCCCTTTTGCAAGAACAGCCCCTGAGAAATATCGTTTGCTTAGAAAGCAAATCCGAAGGTGAGACCCCAGCGGAGACCAAAACCATCGAATGCTCCGGTGTTAAACTCATAATCCGGGTCATCTGAATCATCACTCACCTTTGCACTTCCGGCATTGTAGGAAGGTCCAAGGAAAATGTCGATTGTGAAATGCTCGCCAAGGAGCCACTGATGACCAGCAATGACACCACCACCAAAAGTTTGAAGCGTTCCTTTTGCAGTTCTTGTTACAGGCTGAAAAGTAGTTGTATCAGTGTCGGTGTAATCTGACTTAAGTGTGTAATTCTGATAACGAAGGAAAGGAGCCACATACCAGCCGCTCAACGCCTCGTCGAAATAAATGCGGTACTCAGGAGTAAGACCAAAACCGGTGAAACTGGTTTTATTATCTCCTGAACCATATTTATAACCAAGATAATAGAATCCAAGCTGAGCCGAATGCATATCATCCAGAGCGTGCTCAAAGGATACATTATAGGTTCCGATTGCCAAACTGAAAATGTTCAGTTTTACGGCGTTTGTCTGTGCCACACTTTGGTTGGCAAATGCAAGCATGAAGGCTGCAACAACAACAACGTACAGTTTTTTCATAGGTTTAATTTTTTTAAGACCGGGCGAATTTACAAAATCTTTGCCACTTTTGATCATTGAAACGATAGATGCGGAAAAATGTTTCAATTAATCTTAAAGATTTATTAATGCCGAAGGGAATTTTTTGTTAGTCCATGCATTTCTTTCAGCATATAGCTGTAATTTGAAAGCATGATATTCCTTTGGACGATCATCGATTTCAAGTTGGCATAAAAAAATCAAGGGTATGGGTAATGGCATGTTTTGTATCTTTGCAGGCTGTTTTTGACCGAAATAAATTACTCATGGATATGAATCATAAAGAACTGGCTCAGGCCATTATGGCTAAAGTTGCTGAATACCGCGAATATACAGCAGAAAACCTTTCAAAACTGGTTAAAATCCGCTCGCTGAGCGGTGAAGAAAAAAATGTGCAGGAAGAAGTGATGCGCCAAATGCATGAGGCTGGATTTGACGAAGTGAAGATGGACGGCCTTGGCAATGTGCTGGGACGCATCGGACAAGGCAAAAAGGTGCTGGCCATTGACGGACATATTGACACCGTTGATGTCGGCCATATTGATAACTGGAACATTGATCCATTCTCGGGTCTGATTGCCGATGGATTTGTGCACGGACGCGGCACGGTTGATCAGAAGGGCGGAATTGCTTCGGCCATCACCGCCGGACGTATTTTAAAGGAGCTTGGCCTGCAGAACGACATCAGCGTTTGGGTTGTTTCGAGCGTGATGGAAGAAGATTGCGATGGCCTGTGCTGGAAGTATATTATCGAAGAAACCGGTTTTCGTCCCGACTTTGTGATCAGCACCGAGCCCACAAACCTGAATGTGTATCGTGGTCACCGCGGACGGATGGAAATGCATGTATCGTTCAGGGGACTGTCGGCACACGGATCCGCACCCGAGCGTGGAAAGAATGCCGTGTATATGGCATCGAAGGCTGCGCTCGAAATTGAAAAGCTGCATGAGCGACTGGCCAATGATGAGTTTCTGGGAAAAGGCAGTGTGACCATCAGTGAATTCGTGAGCGGAAGTCCTTCGTTGTGCGCCGTAGCCGATTTTGCACGCTTCCATCTCGACCGCAGGCTGACCTGGGGCGAAACCAAAGAAAGCGCAGTGGCCGAAGTGAAAGAAGCCGTGAATCACCCTGATTCGAAAGTAGAAGTGTTGTGGTACGACGGTGTGGCTTTTACAGGTCTGAAATATGGCATGGAAAAATACTATCCCACCTGGAAAATGCCCGAAGATCATCCTGCCGTTCAAACTGGTGTGAAGGCTTTCAACGACCTGTTTGGCAAAGCGCCGCTGGTTGACAAATGGACTTTTTCGACCAATGGCATTGCCACAAACGGCATCCATCAAATACCGACCATCGGATTCGGACCGGGCAACGAAGTGATGGCCCATGCTCCCAACGAAAAGACACCTGTGTCGGATCTAGAAGCTGCGGCTGCATTCTATGCCATGTACGCACAAATTATTTAGCGGTAACTTAAAAACACATATCCTATGGCAAAGTTTAAGGAAATTATGGCTCAGATCGATGCCACCAATGCCAACCTGTATCAGAAAGATTTTCTGCTCACCTGGGACAAAAGTCGTGAGGAGCTTGAGCTGATTTTGCTTGTTGCAGAAGCATTGCGTAAACTGTATAAGAAAAACATTTCGACCCGTTGCTTTGAGAGCGGGCTTGCCGTTTCGCAGTTTCGCGACAACAGCACCCGTACACGGTTTTCGTTTGCTTCGGCAGCGAACCTGCTTGGATTAACCGTGCAGGACCTCGACGAAGGAAAATCGCAGATATCGCATGGAGAAACCGTTCGAGAGACAAGCAACATGATTTCGTTCCTGACTGAAATCATCGGCATTCGCGATGACATGTACCTGGGTGCAGGCCACAGCTACATGAAAGAAGTGGGAGAAGCGCTCGACGACGGCTATGCCAACAAAGTGCTGCCACAAAGGCCGGGCATTGTGAATTTACAATGCGATGTGGATCATCCGACACAAAGCATGGCCGATCTGGCGCATTTGCGCAAATGGTTTGGCTCGCTCGAAGAACTGAAAGGAAAGAAAATTGCCATGACCTGGGCATACAGCCCGAGTTACGGCAAGCCTCTCTCAGTGCCTCAAGGCATTATCGGACTGATGACACGATTTGGCATGAATGTGAGTCTCGCCCACCCCGAAGGTTACGGGCTGATTCCCGAAGTGGTTGAACTGGCCGGAAAGCAGGCAGCTGAAAGCGGAGGAAGTTTTGAAGTGGTGAATAGCATGGACGAAGCATTTAAAGATGCTGACATTGTTTATCCGAAGAGCTGGGCGCCTTTTCACATCATGGGCCGCCGCACCGAATTGCTTCGGGCTGGAGATAAGGATGGTCTGAAAGAGCTTGAGAAAGAAGCACTTGCCAACAACGCAAAACATCAGGACTGGGAATGCACCCGCGCCAAGATGGATTTGACCCGCAACGGAAATGCGCTCTATATGCATTGCCTGCCAGCCGACATCACAGATGTGAGCTGCAAAGCCGGAGAAGTGTCGGCTGAGGTTTTCGAACAATATCGCATTGCCACCTATAAAGAAGCTGGCTATAAACCTTTTGTGATTGCTGCAATGATGATGACGAATCGTTTTTACGATGTGTCGGATTTGCTGCGGTTTATGAAAAAAAGTGCAATGCCGCGGATAAATTAGGTTTGAGCTATGATACCAATTTGGAATATATGATAGGTCATCGGAATGTCATA
>CAZLHV010000150.1:0-7898 GCA_964559205.1 uncultured Bacteroidaceae bacterium | reverse complement strand
GACAATTCGTCAGAATAAAATCGGGCTTGTAGGGCTCCATGCTCTCAAATTTCTTATGTGAGTTGGCAACCGAATAGCCGCGATTGGCTTTGACTGCATATTGCCTGAATCCAAATCCACAGCAATGCCTGCGTTCAGGATAATCGACCACTTCTCCACCCCAGTCTTCGATCATACCGGCCAGCACATATGGATATTCAGCTCCACCAACTCCTTTATGAGGAAACATTTTGGCATAATGGCAGCCTATATGTTCCACTCCGCGCAACGGCTTGCCTGTCAATGCATTGACGAGACTGTATTTTCGTTTTTGAAATATTTCGCTACGAAACTTAAAGATGATGTCGCTTGTGTGTGACAGATTTTCGGGAATAGAAAACTCGCGTCCTGTCGCTTTAAACAGATGCTCGCGCGTTTGCTCCAGAATGTGAGGATGTGACTCCCATGTTTCGATAATTTCAGTATAAAGTCCAAAAGAAGTAATGCAACTTGCGGCATAATTGCGATATCCTTTTTCGCTCATCAGTGCAAACTGACGTGCCACCACTGCCATGGTGGTTTCGAAAGGTACAACATCGCAGTGATATCCGATGCCGGTACAAGTGGTATGGCAAGCCGAATCGTGCACATCGCGCCCAAGTTCTTCGCGAAGAATCCTCAGGAATGCTGTTTCTGATCCGGGAAAGAAATTTTGCCTGATGCAACTTCTTGCATACCAATATTTATCATCAGCAATGTCTTTCTGATAATCTTTCCAGATATGTTTTTTACCTTCCGCTTTCATTCGTGTTCAAGTTGATGACTGTTAAAATGATATACATGCTTAAAATACTCACACTCATTTGTATCGTCAAACTGCAGACCCATTTCTTCGGCCTTGATTTTCGAGAAATGCTCTATGGTTTCATAGCGCTTAAGACCACCAGTAACTTTGAAAATCTCGTGCAATTCGTCAAGATCAGCCTGAGGAATGGTTCTTAGTGCACCAGCGCCATCCTTCCGGTAATTCGCTCCTGTCCGGTCCAGCACTTCGGAATTGTGATCACGAACCCACTGCCAGTTTGGCCCTTGTTCAGGAAAAGCATCAAGATTCAAATGGTCGAACCAAACACAATATCCGGTGTCGAGAATGCTCTGGCCAATCATGCGCTTGATGGCCAACACCTGTCGTCCCTTTTCAGATTCAGTGAAGTAACCAAGCTCTTCGCTCAGAACCCTGAGGGCAATGATCACCAAGCCCGGCGCATTTCCGCGCGGGCAACGCGTTTTACAACTCATGCATTCGCCGCAAGCCCAAATGGTATCGCTTTTCAGCAAAGCCTCGATCTTATTTTCGTCGCGGCTTTGAACAATAACTGCAACTTCGCGGGGATCATATTTATAAAACATGGCAGCCGGGCAAATCGCAGTGCAGGTACCACAGTTGATACAAGCACTCAGTCCTTCCTGCATATGAATATCGGACATTAGCCTGTTGTACAGCGTTTCAGATGACTTTTCTGTCATTCTATATCAATTTTGTCGACAAAGTTAAGGATTATTTTTGTAAGAATGAAAAAAAATCTGTTTATGTTGATAATTTGGAATGAATTGAAATACAAAAAGAACCATATTTTTGAATGATTAAAATATTTTTAGATCACCTTTCCATGTCAAAAAGAATCGAAAATGACATTTTGAGCGCATTTAATTGTGTTTAATGATTTGATATATTTTTGCTCAAAGCAGTAATCACAGCCTGGCTATTGATTATCACACAGCTATTCGCGCCATTTGCCGGCCAAACCTGTTTTCTCATATTCCCTAACTCAAAACACACATGATTTAATCAATGAAATAATGATTATTTTTGCAAATCAATCAATTGTTATGCAGGAACAAATTAAAAACTCGATCATTCGGTTTGGCCTCATTGCCGGAGGCATACTGGCCGGTATTTTTCTTTTGACATACATTTTTGACATGAACATTTTCAGCCCGATGATGTGGTTGCTGAATTTTATTGTTCAACTTGCAGTCGTATTTATCATTGGATTTATTGCTGTTTCCGAAACAAGAAAGGTCATTCCTGACAAAACGCTTTCCTTTCTACAGGCCTGGGCTGTCAGCGCTGGTGTTATTTTGTTTGCACTACTGATTCACTTTACGGTTAGCGCACTGATTCTCTATGTGATTGACATGGATTTCACCATTGCAAAATACAAGGAGCTGATGCAACAGGTTGCTCAACAAACCAACAACGACCCTAAAGTTATGGAGCAAATGCGAAAGGGGCTCAAGTCCATTGAGGAAACAAACATCGTGTCGGTTCTGATGGGGCTTATATTCCCGGCGATTCTGACAGCATTTTCTTCCTTGATTGTAGCCCTTGCAGCGAAAAAGAAAGACCGATACGAAGATAGCTTAAACGCCATGTAATGAATATATCT
Organism: uncultured Bacteroidaceae bacterium; assembly: GCA_964559205.1. Lineage (GTDB taxonomy): Bacteria > Bacteroidota > Bacteroidia > Bacteroidales > DTU049 > GWF2-43-63. Next base: position 5,469 of record CAZLHV010000150.1, on the reverse strand, counting down.
GTTGTTATTCCTTTATTAAACGAAGAAGAAAGTTTACCGGAGCTTAGCGCCTGGATTCACCGTGTAATGACGGAAAATTCTTTTTCGTATGAAATACTGTTTGTTGATGATGGCAGCACTGATAAATCGTGGAATGTGATTCGCACCTTGCAAAAGGCCAACGAAAACATCAGGGCAATCCGTTTCAGCCGCAATTATGGCAAATCAGCAGCATTACATGTGGCATTTCAGCAAGTTCAGGGCGATGTAGTGATTACCATGGATGCCGATTTGCAGGATAGCCCTGACGAAATCCCCGAGTTGTATAAAATGATTATCGGGGGTGAGTTTGATCTTGTTTCGGGTTGGAAGAAAAAGCGCTACGACAACACTTTCACAAAAAACATTCCCAGCAAGATTTATAACTGGACTACGAGAAAACTCAGCGGGGTTAAGCTTCACGATATGAATTGTGGCTTGAAAGCCTATCGCAACGAAGTAGTGAAAAGCATTGAGGTTTATGGTGAGATGCACCGCTATTTACCTGTGATTGCCAAGTGGGCAGGATACACGAATATTGGCGAAAAAGTTGTTCAGCACCGTGCACGTCAGTATGGAAAAAGTAAATTTGGAATGAGTCGTTTCATCAGGGGTCCCCTTGATTTGATTACCATTATGTTTGTGGGAAAGTTCAGCAAGCGACCCATGCATTTTTTTGGGCTCTGGGGAAGCATTTTGTTTCTTGCGGGCTTTGTAATCGCGGGATATCTGGCCTATCAGAAAATATTTAATGATTTGCATCGCATTGCAGATTTGCCCATTTTTTACCTGGCTCTGCTTTGCATGGTGATAGGGGCACAACTCTTTATTGGTGGTTTTCTGGCAGAAATGATTGGCAGGGCGACACCCGACAGGAACCGATATATTATTAAAGATGAAATCAACTTACCTGCCCATGATTAAGAAAATCATCACTGAATCTGTCATGGTGAAGCAGGCCATTCTTGGCTCAGAACCCATTTTGGATAAAATCGCTTTGGCCATCAATGAAATTACCAATAGATTTAGAAATGGGAATAGACTTTGGTTGTGCGGAAATGGCGGAAGTGCAGCCGATGCACAGCATATTGCAGCAGAATTCAGTGGTCGGTTCTACCTGAACCGTCCGGCTCTTCCGGCTGAGTCATTTACAGTGAATACATCTTACCTCACTGCTGTGGCAAACGACTATTCGTTTGAAGATATCTACAGCCGAATGGTTCAAGCAATGGCCAGAGAAGGTGATGTTTTGATTGGCCTTTCCACTTCAGGAAACTCGGCAAATGTGGTCAAGGCCATTCAAGCAGCAAAAGATGCAGGAGTTTATACCATTGCTTTAACTGGTGAATCCGGTGGCACACTTTTGCATGATGCAGACCTCTGTATTTGTGTGCCTAGCCATGTAACTCCGCGCATTCAGGAGGCACATATCATGATAGGGCATATTATTTGTGAGTTAGTCGAATCAGCTTTATTTGGCAAAGACATTAAAAAATAATACTTTTCAAATGGAAGAATCAAGAAGCAACATTCAAATTCTTAAACAATGGAACATTGGGTCAGGATGGACTTTGTTTCTTGATCGCGACGGTGTCGTCAACGAAAGGAAAATAGGTTCTTATATCATGATGCCCGATGAATTTGAATTTTTACCCGGGGTTCTTCAGGCTTTTTCGCTGGCATCACGTCTATTTCAAAACATAATCATTGTCACCAATCAGCAGGGTGTTGGAAAAGGCATCATGACCGAACACGCCCTTGAACAAATTCATGCCCATATGATTGAGAAAGTCAGTGAAAACAACGGCAGAATCGATGCCGTGTATTTCAGTCCTTTTCTCGAATCTGCCAATCATCCAATGCGCAAGCCCAACCCGGGCATGGCAGTTCAGGCAGCCCGCGACTTTCCGCAAATCAGTTTTAAGAGGTCGGTGATGCTCGGCGACACTGCATCAGATATGCAATTTGCCCGCTCTCTTGGAATCAGGGCTGTGTTTATCGGAAATCCGGAAGAGGAGGAAATCGGCAACGATCTTTTCGATCTTGCATACCCATCATTTTCTGATTTTGTAAAAGATTTGAATTCGCTTTCCGTTATTCAATAATAATCACTTGTCATGAAAACGCGAATCCTCCTGTTATTTTTCTTTTGTTTGTCTATGGCAAACATGTCAGCTCAGTCAGACTCAGATACCCTTAATAAGGTCGATGCAAGCGGAAACAAACACGGTTATTGGAAAAAATATGACGGTGACACCCTTCGTTATGAGGGTCGTTTTGATCACGGAATACCAGTTGGTGAGTTTGTCTATTACTACTACAATAAAACAATTAAGGCTAAAACTACCTACACCAACAAGGGTGTCAATGCAAGCACTGTGATGTATTTTCCTAACGGAGCTAAGCTTAGTGAAGGGAATTTTGTGTCGCAAAAGCGCGAAGGTACATGGCTTAACTACGACGGATATGATCATGTGATTGCCCGTGTCGAATACAAACAAGGCCTGAAACATGGAAAAAGCATCACTTATTATCAGGAAGGAGGCTTGCTTGAAGTTGCCGAATACGAGAATGGTCAAAGGCACGGAAACTACGTTCAGTACTTCCCTGACAGTGTCCTGAAAATCAAAGGCACCTATGCAAACGGTAAGCGCAATGGCATCTTTGCTTTTTATCATCCAAATGGTTTGGTTTATAGCTCAGGTCTGTATAAAAACGACTTGCGTGAAGGGGATTGGATGCTGAATGACGAACAGGGAAAACCTATTGTGAAAGAATCTTTCAAAGCAGGGATTGTCGAAAAACGCGAAGTTTATCAGAAAGAAAAGGATCCTGAATTCTTAAAAGAAAAGGACTCGGAACTTGAACTGAAAAACAGAGGAAAAACATCGCCCGATAACGGTATCAATGATCCACGATATGACGGTTATTGAAATTTGATTAACTTTGATACCTGTGAAAAAAACAGTATACATATTCCTCCCATTCCTCATGCTTCTTTTGGCATTGGGCTCCTGTAAAAAGGATAGCAACCTGCCTGATGAAGATCTGGGACATTCGTTTTTTCCCTATACCCCGGGCGATTACCGCATATATAATGTTGACTCGACTTATTATGACGATTTTCTCGATTCGGTGAAGCATTTTGAGTTTCAACTGAAAGAAGTCTTCGAGTCGTGGTTTTATGATGCCCAAAACCGAAAATGCCTTAGAATTGAACGTTGGGTGAAACTAAACGACAGCACCGACTGGTATCTTCGAGACGTCTGGTATTCATGTATGACCGATTTTCGGGCCGAAAAAGTGGAAGAAAATGTGCGTTTTATTCGACTTGCATTTCCTGTGAGGAGCAGCACAAAATGGGATATCAACGCTTTTAACGAGAATGTTCAGCAAATCTGTGAATACGAAAACATCGATGAATTCTATAGCAATGGAATTCTTTCGTTCGATTCAACGGTCACCGTATTGCAGGAGCAAAGTTCAAACCTCATCGAGGAGAAGAATCAATATGAGATTTATGCTCGTGGTGTAGGCCTCGTTTTTAAAAAATTCATGGACGTTGAAAAGGAATTTGTAACAGGCAATATTGTTGCAGGTACCGATTTCACATATATTCTTTCGGAGTACGGACATAACTGACAAGATCATGAAAATGCTTTTCTATTTCAGCTTCATGCTGTTCACCTTTTTTGCAACTGAGGCTCAGCCTTATGGTGCAGTTTACAGGGTTGACTTCACCGATAAAAACGGCAGCCCTTATTCGATTAATAATCCTCAGGAATTTCTCACACAGAGAGCCATTGACCGCCGTACAAAACAGGGAATTGCAATCGACGAAAGCGATATCCCTGTCATTCAGTCATATCTCGATGGCATTACAGCAACCGGAGCTGTTATTCTGAATAAATCTCGCTGGTTCAATTCAGCCACAGTGCTGGTAAGCGACACTTCAATCATCCCTGTAATTCAGGCTCTTCCTTATGTTCAGGATGTGAATAAAACCCGTCCCTGGATGGCATTAAGGAAAAAGAAAACCTTGCGTGGTGGAGGCAACTCTCTTCCTCAGGGGCTGTATTTGACAAACCCTGTCGAGATGCTGAACAATGCGTTCACCAGTGCTCTACTCAAGCGTGTTCTCACTGATTATGGCAATGGATTCAATCAGGCCAATATGATTGGGGTCGATTACCTGCATAGTCAGGGTTTCAAAGGAGAAGGCGTCGTCATTGCAGTTCTCGACGCTGGGTTCTATCATGTCAATACCCTCGATATGTTCGATAGCCTTCGCTCCGATGGTCGCCTTCTCGGATACTACGATTTTGTGCTGCCGGGAAACAATCTTTTTGAAGAATCCAGTCATGGCATGCAGGTGATGTCGATCATGGGAGGGAATGTTCCCGGACTTCTTGTTGGAACTGCGCCTCGTGCTTCATACTGGTTGCTGCGATCGGAAGATGCTTCATCCGAAAACATTGTTGAAGAGGATAACTGGATTGCTGCTGCCGAATTTGCCGACAGTGTGGGTGCCGACGTGATCAACAGTTCCTTGGGATATACCAAATTTGATGACCCAACACAAAGCCATACCTATTCCGATATGGATGGAAACACCACACGTGTTTCGCGTGGTGCCGACATGGCCGCTTCGAAAGGCATTCTGGTGGTCAACAGCGCTGGCAATAGTGGAAATGATAGCTGGCAGTACATAGGTGCACCAGCCGATGCTGACAGCATTCTCACCATTGGAGCCGTCGATGCCTATGGTAATTGCGCTTCGTTTTCATCGCATGGTCCTAGTTACGATGGTCAGGTGAAACCCACGGTCACAGCACAGGGTCAGGGCACTTTTGTGGTCTCCAGCAGCGACGGAGTTTATCCGGGCAACGGAACCTCGTTCAGCTCTCCCGTGATGGCTGGTGCTGTTGCATGTTTGTGGTCAGCTAATCCATCATTCTCAAACATGCAGGTGATCGATGCTGTGAAACAAAGTGCCAGCCGATATTCCACTCCTGATAGTCTCTATGGATATGGTATCCCAAGCATGGTTATTGCTCATATGATCCTTGGCGGAACTCCATACGAACAACCTGAAAGCGGCAATAAAATCATTGTCAATCCAAATCCCTTCAGCGATGAACTCGATGTGGTCCTGTATGTCACATCGTCCATGGAAGTAAAACTTAGCCTTGTTGACAATGGAGGAAAAACCGTACTCACAAAAGACAAAATGAACCTCAAGCCAGGCTATAATTATTCTTTGTTGACTGATCTGAATCGCTTATCTTCAGGCGTATACATCCTTCGGGTTAACGGAGATGGTTGGGCCGATTCTGTTAAACTACTTAAAAACTAAAGAAATGAAGAAACTGTTTTTCACGGGATTAGCCTTTCTTGTTGCCATTTTTACCTTTGCGCAGGTGAAATACAACTCTCCGCTTGGAAATTTCA
>CAZLHV010000149.1:0-8077 GCA_964559205.1 uncultured Bacteroidaceae bacterium | reverse complement strand
TTATCCATTGCTGTTTTTAAAAATTCTCAAGCGAGCTTGCGAATTTCCGGAAACAGCAATGGATTATTCACAACGCTGTTGTGAATGCATGTAAACGGCTTTTGTATGAACTATCTGTTCTCTGCGAACGATGCGTTGCGGTTTCTCTGCTCTCTGCGGTTAAATTCTTGTGGCTGATTTAGTGCAAATATTGTACGTCGTGTTCTTCTTCAAGTCCTGACTGGCAGCGTCGGGAAGTGTCTTCTTTGTGTTCTTCGTGAAACTAAGCAAAATGATTTTAGACAGTTACTTAAATATAAGGAAATAGCAGGTAAAATAAAAATTGTTTGTATGTTTGCATATTCATAAAACCGCGCCGATGAAAAACATAATTGCCACCGGATTTGTTTTTGTTTTGTTTCTTACTCTCATATTTTCATCCTGCACCAAAAGGCAGGAAGACCGCATTGCTGAAACCTGGAGACTCATCAGGGTTGATGTCGATTCCACCATCACCTGGTATGAATTGTGGCAGTTTGACGGCGAAAGTGTCATTCGCATGACAAGAGATTCTGCGAGCTCAAATCTCGATACCCTTGACCAGGGATTATATTCAGTGCAGAGCGGTTTGTCAAAGACCATTATCACCGTTCAGGATTTTACAAACACCTCTTTCAACGGCGACTGGGAAGTGCTGAAATTGAATAAGGAAATCATGGTGATTCTCAACACCACTGATGGTGGTTGGCTTTACCGTGAGTTTGTCATCGAATAATATGGCAAAACAAAAGACTGCATTTGTTTGTCAGTCGTGTGGCACAGCCCATTCAAAATGGTTTGGAAAATGTCCCTCATGTGGAGAATGGAATACCATTGCCGAGGAAATTGTGGTGGCTCAGGCTACAAAATCCGCAATTCGGCAGGGAGCAACACCCGTAAGAATTTCGGAGATTGAATACAACCCCGGTAAGCGCCTTTCGTTAAACAACGAAGAACTCGATCGTGTCCTGGGAGGGGGGGTGGTCGAAGGTTCCGTTGTTCTGATCGGGGGCGAGCCCGGTATTGGAAAATCAACACTGATGCTTCAGGTAACTGTCGCCCATCCGTCCATCAAAACACTTTATGTTTCTGGCGAAGAGAGCCTTTTTCAGATAAAAATGCGTGCCGAGCGCATTGGTTTGAAAAACGACAACACCTATCTTTTATCGGAGACTGATACGCAAAGCATCATGGCTGCCTGCGAGTCCATTCATCCCGATATTCTGGTGGTCGACTCCATCCAGACCATGAACACGCAACGTGTCGAGTCGTCATCAGGTTCGGTCAGTCAGGTGAGAGAGTGTGCCTCGGAATTGCAGCAATTCTCAAAAAAATCGGGGATTTCTACTTTCCTTATTGGTCATATCACCAAGGAAGGCAGTATTGCCGGACCAAAGATTTTGGAACACATTGTTGATACCGTTCTTCAGTTCGAGGGCGATCGTCATCATGGCTACAGGATATTAAGAACACTGAAAAACCGTTTCGGGTCTTCATCAGAGCTTGGCATTTTCGAAATGCTCAGTGATGGCTTGCGCGAAGTAAAGAATCCCAGCGAGGTATTGTTGTCCGATCGTGCCCTTGGAATGCCCGGTACAGCGGTGGCAACCACCATCGAAGGGGTGCGGCCGCTTCTGCTCGAAATTCAGGCTCTGGTGAGTCCAAGCCCTTACGGAAACCCGCAACGAAGTGCCAATGGGTTCGATCAGCGCAGACTTTCCATGCTCCTGGCGGTGCTCGAAAAACGCAGCGGATTCAGAATGGGCGTTAACGATGTTTTTTTGAATGTCACCGGGGGAATCAGGGTCGATGATCCCGCAGTCGATCTGGCTGTGGTCAGTGCATTGGCTTCCTCAGCACATGATCTTCCCATTGATTCAAAAATTTGTTTTGCGGCTGAGGTGGGCCTTTCGGGAGAGATTAGGCCAGTGAACAGAATTGAGCAAAGAATTTCGGAAGCCGACAAACTTGGATTCAGCACCATGCTGGTGGCCGAAGCCAACAGCAAATCTTTCGGATATCACAAAGGTTCGATCAGGATTAAACCTGTGAAAAGCCTTCAGGACGTCTGGAAGATCATTTTCGGATAATCTCAAGGCATTGGACATGAACATTACACCCATTATTACTGAACGTTGGAAAATTGATGGCGGCGTAGCTTTTGGCGTCATCCCTAAATCGTTGTGGAGTCGCTTTTATGAGTCTGATGAACACAACCTGCTCGATATGGTCAATCGTTGTCTGCTGGTCGAAACCGACAAGCGCCTCGTGTTGATCGAAACCGGGTTTGGCTCAAAACGCGACGATAAGTATTATCAGTATAAGTACATCCATCAGCGAAAATCGCTTTCCGAAGCAATTTCCGCAGCCGGCTTTAGTTTAGGGCAGGTTTCCGATGTGGTCTTCACTCATCTGCACGATGATCATTGCGGTGGTGCAGTGATTTCATCAGGCGAAAATGGCTTTGAACCCTTATTCCCTCATGCCAATCATTGGGTTAGCCGTGCGCAGTATCTATCAGCAAAATCTCCCAACAAGCGCGAATCAGCCGCCTATTTTCACGATAACATTCAGGCCATTGAAGATGCCGGACTCCTGCGTTTGGTTGATCATGAAACCGAAATCATTCCGGGCATCGGGGTTCTTTTGCGAAACGGCCACACGGAAGGGCAAATGCTTCCTGTGCTGCATACTGAGCATGGCAGGTTTCTCTACAGCAGCGATTTCATCCCTTCCATAGCTCATGTGGCTCCGGTCTGGGTGGCATCAGTTGATATTCAACCGATTCTCGCCTTGCAGGAAAAGGAAGAATTTTTAAGTGCAGCCGCTGATTCCGATTGGCACATCATATTTGAACACGATGCAAAGCATGAAGTCTGTATGGTGACAAAAACCATCAAGGGTTTCGAAGGTGTACCGGCCGAATGGCCTCGGTAAGTGAAAAAATTTAGTTGAGATAACCCGGCGGCGGTTTTACATTTTTGGTTGCTGGTCTTCGGCGTGGTGTATGTTTTTTTTTGAATGGGTTGAAAATGACAAGAATTAATAAAAAAATATTGATTCCGAAATAATTTTAGCTATCTTTGGCATCCCTGAATTTGATTCAAGACAGGTGTTTGTCTTCAAAAAACTGAAATACAGGGGAATGAATTAACCTTTTGCATATGAAGCCCGGCTCGAAATTCAATATTGATGATTTTGTCAGGGAAAACACTGCTGCTGCAGAATTGCTGGCACAATTCAAGGGCACCATCACCGACAGAAAATCGGACCGCATTATCGACAATATGGAGGACCTTTTCGGTGAAGCTGAAAGGAAAATCAGAAAACGTATTCTTATCGCTGCTACCGAAATTCTCAACAACGTCATCAGGCACAATGAGTATCCTTTGTATCCTGCTGTGTTTCTGGCAACGCGAACACGCCAGGGTTTCCGGATTGATTGCGGCAATTCTGTCAGCATCACACGCCGCACTGTTGTTGAAAAGCGCATCCGCGATGCCAACCGCAAAGCCGGAGGAAGCATGCGCGATAATCTCCGGCAATCGCTTGCCGAAGGCGATATGTCGGTTGAACCAAATCATGGCCTGGGTTTACTTGAAATTCGCCGAAAGGCTGGTATGCCCCTCGATTTTGCCTTCACCGTGATCGACAACGACACCTTCTTTTTTCACCTGATTGTGAAGTTCAACATGGGCGAATAGCCTGTTTTCCTCAATGACCTGTTCGTTTTTGGGCTTTGTGGCTGCAAAGGTTTTTTTGCACATTTCCGATTTTTGAAGTAGGTTTGCAAAAAATCCCGGAAGGCCATGCTTACATTTTTCCCGAAAGATTCAGCTTCGTTGGTTTATGTGGTTGAAAGTGAATCCAGGCTTAGTAAAGAATACATCGAAAAATTTCGCTGGCTGTTTGAAGGGTTCGACTCGGTTTCCACCGAAGGGGTTGAAGGTAAGTTTATTGGGCCCCGCCGCGAAATGATTACCCCTTGGAGCACCAATGCCACAGAGATAACACTCAACATGGGGCTGACGGGCATTCGTCGCATTGAGTTTTTCCGCCGTTCAGGCGGACGCCTCGACCCCATGCTGGAAATGGAATATCAGAATCTCTCCCCTGAGATGTTTGATCAGAACAGAAATCCTGAACCCATCAGGTTCATCGACAGGATCGAAGAGTATAATGAGGAAAAAGGGCTTGCTCTGAGCAGTGAAGAAATTCGGTTTCTGAAATTTGTAAGCAAAAAGATTGGCCGGAAGCTTACTGACAGCGAGCTTTTTGGGTTTTCTCAAATCAATTCCGAGCATTGCAGGCACAAGATTTTCAATGGCCTGTTTATCATCGATGGTGTTGAGCAGGAAATGAGCCTGTTTGAATGGATAAAACGAACCACACGCGAAAATCCGAACGATGTTGTTTCGGCCTATAAAGACAATGTAGCTTTCATCGATGGACCTGAAATTGAGCTTTTTGCGCCCTCGCGTGATGACTGCCCTTCTGATTTTCAGGTGAGAAAAACCGAATCGGTGATTTCGTTGAAGGCCGAAACCCACAACTTTCCTACCACAGTCGAGCCTTTTTTCGGAGCATCAACCGGCAGTGGTGGCGAAATCCGTGACCGTATGGCCGGAGGGAAAGGGAGCATGCCTATTGCAGGAACTGCAGTGTACATGACATCTAAACCTTGCCTTGAACCGGAAATTGATCAAACGGGCCTTGACGGGAAACCACGACGCAAATTCCTCTATCAGACACCTGAAGAAATTTTAATCAAAGCTTCGAATGGTGCCTCTGACTTTGGAAATAAGTTTGGTCAGCCTCTCATTTGCGGCAGTTTGCTCACCTTCGAACATCAGGAAAACGATGTGCTGCAGGCTTTCGACAAAGTCATTATGCTCGCTGGTGGGGTTGGATACGGTGTGAAGCTTCAGGCGATCAAAGGAAAACCTGCGCCCGGAAATCTTATCGTCCTTATGGGCGGCGACAACTACCGGATTGGCATGGGCGGCGGAGCTGTATCGTCGGTTGAAACCGGAAAATATACAAATGCAATCGAGTTGAATGCAGTTCAGCGGGCAAACCCCGAAATGCAGAAACGCGTCTATAATGTCATTCGGGCATTGGCCGAATCGGCCGATAATCCGGTCGTTTCGATTCATGATCACGGCGCGGGAGGGCACCTGAATTGTTTGAGCGAGCTGGTCGAAGATACCGGGGGCGTCATTTATCTCGATGAGCTGCCTAAGGGAGACCCAACCCTTTCAGCACTCGAAATCATCGGAAATGAATCGCAGGAGCGCATGGGGCTTGTCATTCGTGAAAAATCCTTGCCTTTATTGAAAAAAATTGCTGAGCGGGAACGGGCTCCTTTATATGTCATTGGTGAAGTGAAAGGAAATCACAAGCTTGTTTTTGAAAGCAGGGAAGGGGAGAAACCTTTCAATATGAAATTGCAGTATCTTTTTGGCTGCACCCCCAAGACAGTTCTCGACGATAAGCGCATGGCAAATACATATGCCGATCCGGCATATCAATTGCGCGATTTTAATGCATACCTTAAGGATGTACTTTCGCATGAAGCAGTGGCATGCAAGGATTGGCTCACAAATAAAGTCGATCGTTCAGTCACTGGCCGAATCGCCATGCAACAAACATGTGGCCCAATTCAACTGCCTTTGAACAATCTGGGAATTACTGCACTTGATTATTCAGGGAAATCCGGCATTGCCACATCAATCGGTCATGCTCCCGTTGCCGGGCTCATTCACGCAGGAGCAGGTGCGCGGCTCAGTGTGGCCGAAGCACTTACCAATCTGGTTTGGGCTCCACTCAAGGATGGACTTCGAAGCGTTTCGCTCAGTGCAAACTGGATGTGGCCATGCAAAAACAAAGGAGAAGATGCCAGGCTTTATGACGCCGTGAGTGCCCTGAGCCAGTTTTGCGTTGCGCTGGGAATCAATGTGCCTACAGGCAAGGATTCCCTCTCCATGACCCAGAAATATCCCGACGGTAAAATGGTTAAAGCTCCGGGTACTGTTATTGTATCGGCGGTAGGTCAGGTGAACAATTTCACCAAAGCCATTAGCCCATGTTTAGTCAGTGAGCATGATTCCATGCTCATATATATCGATTTTACAAAAAGCAGTTATGCCCTTGGAGGCAGTGTGTTTTTCCAAACACTCGATGCAGTAGGTTCAACTGCACCCGATGTCCCTGATCCCATCTATTTTGCGCAGGCATTCTCGGCAGTGCAAAGCCTTATTGCAAAGAATAAAATTTTAGCAGGGCATGATGTTTCTGCGGGTGGATTAATAACCACTTTGCTCGAAATGTGCTTTGCCAATCCCGAAGTAGGACTTGATATTAATATTTCACCATTTCCCGAACAGGATATTCCTTCGGTGCTGTTTTCCGAAAAACCCGGCGTTGTCATTCAGGTGCGTGAAACAAAACAGGTCGTCGATTTTCTGTATAGCCGCAATGTGGTATTCTATCCTATTGCCAGAGTGTTGAATGAACGTGTGTTTAAAATCATCAGAAATGTTCAGTATGAGTATTTCAACATTGATGAGCTTCGCGATACATGGTTCAGAAAATCATTTCTTTTCGATAGAATTCAAACCAAACCTGAGCTTGCCGAAGAACGTTTCAAAAATTATCACAAGCACGTGCTTCAGTATCGCTTCCATGAATTTTTCACCGGCAAGCTTCCCGATAGAAATGCTGCTGAGAAAACAGGCATTAAAGCAGCCATCATCCGCGAGAAAGGGGTAAATGGTGACCGCGAAATGGCCTACAGCCTGTACATGGCAGGAATGAGTGTGCGTGATGTGCATATGTCCGATCTGATGGAAGGCCGCGAAGACCTTTCTGACATCAGAATGCTTGTTTTCGTTGGTGGGTTTAGCAACTCCGATGTGCTTGGCTCTGCAAGGGGCTGGGCGGCAGGTTTTCTTTTTAACGATAAGGCCAAAAGTGCTTTGGACCGCTTTTATGCCCGCCCCGATACCATGAGCCTTGGCGTATGCAATGGTTGTCAGCTGATGGTTCAGCTGGGGCTGTTTTCGACCAGCAACGTTCCTGCTCCTGAAATGCATTGGAACAACTCTCACAAGTTTGAATCTGGATTTATTCAGGTAGAGATTCCGGAGAACCAAAGCATCATGTTGCATCAGTTTGCCGGAAGCAGTCTTGGTGTCTGGATCGCACATGGAGAAGGCCGTTTTGCGCTCAAAGGACCTGAATCGGCATATCATATTCCAATGAAATATGCTCATACCTCCTATCCGGCCAATCCAAACGGATCCGATTTTAATGCTGCCGCCATCAGCAGTGCCGATGGTCGGCATTTGGCCATGATGCCTCATATTGAACGATCGGTATTCCCCTGGCAATGGGCACATTATGAGCCGGGAAGATCCTGTGATCAGGTGTCGCCATGGGCCGATGCTTTTGTGGCTGCCCGCGAATGGCTGGAAACCAATCCCGCGAAATGAGTATAGGTGAAGTTTTATACTGCCTTGGCCTCATAGGACTGATGACTTATCTCATCTTCAGGTTCAGACCTTTCAGCCTCCCGGGAATAAGTAAAAAATGGGTGCTTTTCGCTTTCCTGATAAAAATTGTGGCCGGGTTTTTCATGACCTTTATTTACACAAGTTATTACCCTGATCGAAGCAAAGCCGACATATTTAAATATTTCGACGATAGCGAAGTGATGTACGAAGCCATTCGGCATGAACCCATCCACTATGTCAGAATGGTGACGGGAATTAATAACGACAATTCGGAATTTGATTCATTGTATTATTCCAATATGAATCATTGGTACCGGAAATATGAAACAGTGACCTATAACGACAGTCACACCATTATTAGGTTAAATGCCTTGTTTCGATTGGTGTCGTTTGGTTATTTTCATGTACACAATATCTTTTTTATTATTCTTAGCTTCATAGGGCTAATGGCTTTGTTTAAAATGTTCAGCAAGTATTTCAGTAACAAAACAACATCTCTTTTTGCTGCAGTTTTTCTTGTGCCATCGGTCGTTTTCTGGAGCTCT
>CAZLHV010000148.1:2585-8133 GCA_964559205.1 uncultured Bacteroidaceae bacterium | reverse complement strand
ATTCGAACATTCCGATCAGCAAGCCATCAGCGGCATGCAAATGGATGGATGGTCGAATCAGCTTTTTGGAGAAATAAACGAACCGATTGATTTTGAGCGATATGTAAAAAGTGAGTTCAAGCTGAATCTTGTTTACCGGATTGGCCAACGGTATATGATCAAGGGTAACAGGAAAATCCTGCTGGGAAGCCGCTGGCCCGATTTATCGTTCACCTGGAGAAAAGGTGTTCCTGGCTTACTGAACAGTGAAGTGAATTTCGATTATTTTGAGTTCGCAGCTGGCGATTACATTAAGCTGAACCGTTATGGTACATCGAATTGGAGTTTTCTTGCAGGAACATATGCCAATAAACGAAATCTCAGGATTCTGGAAAATAAATTTTTTCGTGGCAGTGACAATTATTTGTTCAGCAATCCACTTGCTTCGTTTCAGCTTCTTGGACCCACATTAAGTACAAATTCTGCATTTGTGCGTGGAAATTACATTCATCATTTCGAAGGAATTTTCGACAAGGTACCTCTGCTGGGACGTATGAAAATGAGTGTCGCCGGAGGGTTTGGATTTTTGCTCATGGATGAGAATCATTTCAGGCATGGCGAGTTTTTCGCGGGTCTGGAAAAGCCAATTCGAATTCGCAGGGAGCTTTTTCGATTAGGCGTTTACGCCGTAACATCTGACAATAGTATCAACAGAGCAGATTTTACTCTGAAATTTGGGATCAGCACATACAATCTTTTCAGCAGGAAGTGGGATTACTAGTTAGCGAGCACACTGATTGAAGTGCAATTTGAATTTGATATTTTTAGGAAGGATCATGTATACTTTGTAGATGTATTGATTAAATTTAAGTATATTTACCGCTTCAATTTAACAACTATGAAGCAGCGTAAACCCGTTTTTTTATTTGTTGGATTTTTATTAATCCTCATGGGATCGTGCAGCATGGACCCAACCATTGACCATGTGAATTTGTGCAATAATCCCACCCATGACATTACATGTGAGGAAGACATGAATGTATTTGATCCGAATGAGACAGACACGCTTTATTTGACTGCAGTGCTTAATCATGTAAAAAAAGGAACCACTCTTAGCATTAATTGGTATTATATTGAAACTGAAGAAATGGAAATCAGTGCAGTATCGATACAAACCGATGAAGATGTGGTTGATTACCCCATTAATACACGTTTGTGGCCTCCGAGTGATGGCTGGCCTCTTGGTGATTATAAAGTGGTGATAGATCTGGATGCAGAAGGATTTCAACCCATTGAAAAGAAATTTGTAGTTCAATAAAATCAAATGTCAATGAAAAAGAATTTGTTTATCTCACTTTGCTTGCTCATTGGAGCATGTTCCTTAAATTCATGCTCGGTATCTACCGCCAGTATCGATGACGCAAAAGTTTGTAGCGCTATGGCCGATGACAACCTTTGCTCTGAAAATCGTGATCAGTTTTCAGCATCAGAGACCGACACCATTTATGCCACTGCAGTGTTGCGCAATGCCCCCAGAGGCACTAAAGTCAACATCACGTGGTTTTATCTCGATAATAACAACGAAAAAATTGCTGATCTGAATCTCGACATCAAGGATGAATCCGGCTCATTTCCAATTTATTCGAGACTGTGGGCTCCTTCCTCAGGTTGGCCACTGGGAAAGTATAAAGTTGTGATGGATCTTGGAACCGACAACACTGATCCGGTTGAAAAGAAGTTTACCATTATTGAATAGACGAATCTGGTAACCCGAATGGCCTGTACTTCGTAGAAAGTTCTGGTCGCCTGACCGATGTAGAATAGATTCAGACAAACGTAGTAACATGTCAGCTGGTAATAGTTTTGGGACAATCTTAAAACTGACTCTTTTCGGAGAATCGCATGGTGAGGCTATTGGGGCAGTAATCGATGGGTTTCCTTCGCAGCAAAGTGTTCCGTTTCACCTGATCGAGGAAATGATCGGGCAGCGGCAACCGGCAGGGGAGCAGTACGAAACATCAAGATTCGAAACCGATAAAGTTGAATTTCTGAGTGGCATTCATCAGGAGAAAACCTTGGGGACTCCCATCGCATTTCTAATAAGAAACACCGATGTGAACCCAGCTGATTACCAAAACCTGCATGGAGCTTTCCGCCCGGGACATGCCGATTATTCATATTATAAAAAGTATGGAGTGCTTTCTGCTTCAGGAGGAGGAAGAGCATCGGGCAGGGAAACGGTTGCGCGTGTGGTTGCAGGTGCTTTTGCTTTGGATTTTTTAAATCAGAAGGGGATTGAAATCTTGAGTTTCGTTTCAGCAATCGGACCCGTTACGATGGCATTGACAGACACTTTTCCTCATGCAGATGCAATAAAAAAGAGCAGGGTGCGTTGTCCTGATGAGCAAGCCAGCAAAGAGATGGAAGCATTTTTAAAGCAGGTTTCAGCAGGTAAAAACAGCATTGGAGGTCAAATCACCACCATGGCCCGGGGTGTTCCTGCAGGACTGGGAGAACCTGTTTTTAATAAGCTATCGGCAAGGCTTGCACAGGCGGTATTCAGTATACCCAGTTGTCGAGGAGTGTGGTTTGGAGACAATTTAGTTGGGAAGGAAATCACTGGAATCGAATACAATGATGCCATGATTGAAGAATCAAACGGACCAGGGTTTGCATCGAATCACAGCGGCGGTATTATTGGGGGGATTTCCAATGGGAACGTCCTTAAAATGCACAGTGTTTTCCGTCCGGCCAGCTCGGTTGGTTTAGCTCAGCAAACTGTCGATGCCAGTGGAAAGCAAGCTCAGATTGTGGTTTCAGGAAGGCACGATGCTTGCTTTGTGCCGCGCGCTGCGGTCGTGGTAACTTCAATGGCAGCTGTGACTATTATGGATTTGTTTTTGCAGCAAATGATGTATGAATCGGAGAAACTATTATGAAGTATTTTCTTTACACGCTATCGGTTTTCATGATTTTTCAGGCAGGCCTTCTTCATGCACAGGATGAAGATCCGTGTGGCAAAGTAGATAAAAAACTGAACAAGACCTGGGAGTCGGCGCTATCAAACTATCAGCAGGCGCGTGCATATGCCGCTTTTCCCGACCGCGCCGAGGTGTATTATAAAGAGTCAAACATGCTTTTCAAGCAGGTCATGGAGCAACAACCCGATTATGCTCCGACATATTATTTTCTTGGATGCATTAGTATTTTCAAAAAGGAAAGCAGTTTCAATTTTGCCGAAAAGTATTTCCTCAAGGCTATTGAGTTGTGTCCTGATGGGATGCACGATGCATATTTTCAGTTAGGAAAACTTTACTTCAGCATGGACAGAATGGATCCTGCATCACGATACTTAAAAAAGTATCTTGATAAACCTGAGTTGATTGTAGATGACTCATTGCAATCGGAAGCCCGCTTGCTGTACGATTGGTCGGCCGAAGCAGTTCGGCTGTTGAACAATCCGGTACCATTTAACCCGCACGTTGTATCCGGTATCAGCAGCAACACCGATGAATACCTTGTGATTATCAGCCCTGACAATGAAAAGGCGTTTTTTACGCGCAAAACTGAAATTAAAGATAACCATAGTGCATGGGCCAGCGATTTGCAGTACAAAGAGAAGTTTTTTGTAAGCAGCCGAAGTCCGCAGGCAGGAGTCAGCTGGAGTAATATTCCTTTTGACAAGGGAATTGAGATGCCCGCACCTTTTAACATGGAGCAAAATGAAGGTGGCGCAACTATAACTATCGACAACAAGGAACTGATTTATACAGTTTGCAGACTGGTGGATCCAAAGAATCCGGCAAGCTATACCAATTGCGATTTGTATTACTCTAAATTCGAATTTGGCGACTGGAGCGACATCGTTCCTCTCCCCAATGTGAATACCCCTGATCATTGGGAAAGTCAGCCATCAATTTCCAGTGATGGAAAAACACTTTATTTCATCAGCGACCGTCCCGGAGGAGTAGGCGGCTATGATATTTATACCAGTACCAGGGATGAAAGCGGGGTTTGGAGCATCCCTGTGAACATGGGCAAAACCGTCAACTCCAAAGGAAACGAGAAAAGTCCGTTCATTCACACCGATAGCCAGACTCTTTATTTTAGTTCTCAGGGAAGACCCGGTATGGGAGGATACGACATCTATTATTGCAGAAAACAAGACTCGGGCGAATGGACCAAGCCTGCCAATATTGGTTATCCGATCAATACAAAATACGATGATGTTGGTTTTTTTGTCAGTACTGATGGAAAATACGGGTATTTTGGATCCAACAACATGACCATGGGAATAGGTGGATGGGACTTTTATTCGTTCGAGTTGTACGAAGAAGCCAGACCTGAAAAGGTTTTGTTTATCAAAGGCACGGTAAAGAACGAGCAGGATGATCGTCCGGTGGAAGCGAAAATTGAAATTAAAAACATGGCCACCCGCGAGGTGAAAGAAATTCCTGTAGATTTCGAAACCGGCACCTATGTGGCTGCTATGAAATTTGAGACGGATTATCTCCTAACCGTTAAGAAGCCCGATTTTGTGTATGAGAGCACCTATATTTCGATGGATGACAGTACTTTCGATGCACCGTCGAGCATCAATGTCGACCTTCAGCCGGTCGAAATTGGAAAAGCATACCGCATGAAGGACATCTATTATGAAAGCAACTCGGCAGATTTAAAACCTGAGTCGAAAAAGGTTCTTGATGAGTTTACTGAGTTTCTTGGCGAGAACCCGAATATTCAGGTGAAAATACAGGGACATACTGACAACATTGGGAGCGATGCCAGTAATTTAATGCTGTCTGAGAACAGGGCAAAGAGTGTCTATGAATACCTGATCAGTAAAGGGATAAATGCTTCAAGGTTAAGTTATAAGGGCTTTGGAGAAAGCAGCCCGATTGACACAAACGACACAGAAGCCGGGCGAGCGATGAATCGCCGAACAGAGTTTCTTGTCACAGGCATGTAATGCTGCATCGTGACTATTTCAAGCTCAACCTGCGGATCACTTTCAATACATGCGAATAACGGTTGAGCTCCCGGTTAAATATTCCGTGATGATCAATAGTGTCGATGCGTACGCGTCCTGAAGCATGAATGATTTCGTTTGAGCTCAACATGATGCCAGTATGGACGACCTGACCGTTTTCATTCTGAAAAAACGCCAGATCACCAGCCCGTGCTTCTGAAACAAAAGCCACTTCGTTGCCATGGGCAACCTGTTGACCTGCATCGCGTGGAATGGTTATCCCATTAAGCATGCATACCATTTGAGTGAAACCCGAACAATCGATTCCGAATGGGCTGCGACCACCCCAACGGTAGGGATTGCCAAGATAGAATTTTGCAGTTTTGATCACGTCTTCCATCGATTCAATCGGGTCGAATGCCCTGAAGCATCCACTATCGGTTTTTTCCGTGGTAACTCTCGCTCCTCTTGGAAGATCTTTGAGCGATTTTCCTTTTCTTGAGATAAGGACATCCCTTGGGTCTTCTCTTTTTGTAATAGCAGAGAGATGCAATCCCTCGGGCAAATCCGTGGGAACATCCTTCACACTATGGACAGCCA
>CAZLHV010000148.1:0-2575 GCA_964559205.1 uncultured Bacteroidaceae bacterium | reverse complement strand
GAAGATCAAGCTTGTTGCCATCTTCCTGCAGAATGATCCCTGAGGCAGTATACACGAATTTAAATGGCTTGTTCAGATCACCCGAAGCTTCGTGCATGGATGTAATGGCAGGAATAAAACCCGAATAATCATATTCGTGACAATTGATTTCGAGCCATCCATCGTATTGTTCTTTAATCAAAATGAGTTCACCATATAATAACTCGTTCACCATTTCAGAGCGGTGTGATTTTTCTTTCCGTACAGGCACAATGGCTTCAGTGATTCGGTATACTTGCATGCTGCAATTGATTTTTAATGAGTAAACCTGCTTCGGGCCCTAAGTTAAAGATAATATCAAAAACCGATAATGTATTTCGGAATCCGAATCGTTGTGAAAACGGCTGATAATAGACCTGTTGAAATGGCCATTGAGAATGATGCTTCGACAATGGACGCAGATCAGCCATCGAATGAGCATCGCTGATGTATGATTCAGAATGATTGACTTCGATGGAGAGTTGCAGCCAATTCATCATCAATTTGAACAGTCTTGCATTCAGTTCATGCAGGAATTCATGCTTTTGATTAAGTTCATGGATAAGCGCATCAGAATAATAAAGAAAAAACGGGCTTTTTGAATAGGCGGTTTTCAGCGATTTCAACATAAGTGAAGGCCATGGTTCGGTATAATCAACAGTGATTTGACTGGTTTTGGTATGCGAACCAAAAAGTTTTTTTACAGGAACAGTGAGAATTTGAATGTCGTTGGGACCCCCGATAACACATCGATTCCGCAATGTTTGTTTTGGCCAGGTTTCGTGAAGATCAATGATCACTTGCCCATATTGAGCCATAAGCGCGATTATTGAGGCGGGAGGTGCGAACAGGGTGGGGCAAATCAATTTGTCCATATCGGGCATGACAAACCTGTTTTCAGCTGCAAACCACCAGGACAGAGATGAATTCATATGCCATATAAAGACCTGCGATGAATTTCATAAAGTTACTGATGATCATTCCAGTTTTTTGTCTTCCCAGAAGCTTTTCAGAAACCACCGGTGCCACATAATCGGCCATAATCATTATGATGGTCACTGAAGCCATCAGCAGGATGAAAAGAGTGGAGAAGGGAGGATCAGAAAGCAGCTGAAGCATGAGCAGGGCAGCCCAGGTGAGAGGCGTTCCGGGCATTTTTTTTACAAAACAACCGATCAGGCCGGCAATAAGAAAGATTGCCCCGGTTACAATCCAAAGTCTGTCGGACCAAACAAGGTTATTCCAAATGAAAGTAGCGGCAAGGATCTGCATTGTCTAGTAGTTTGGTGGACAAAGGTAGGAAAATAAGCCAACAAAAACTCCTTTTCCTCTCAATGGATTCAAATAATTTCATGAAAGTTCATTGATGCTAAGCCCATGGCCATAGCCAAAAGAGAAAGCTGTGTGTTGAAGCCAGTAGAATTAAAATGCGATGCCAATGCTAAAGCCAAATTTCACCCGGGTGCCCGATGCTTTTGCTCCAGTCATGCTTAGAAAAAAACCTCCTTTTGCAAGGTTGGTGTCGTAATTGGCATTTTTCACATATTTCATATAGGCTGGACCCATGAATACGTCAAGGGTGAAACGATTTTTGAAAAACCATTGATTTCCAAAGACCAATGATCCACCGATGGCATGACTCCAGCCTGGAATAGGATCTTCATACCGATCGAGTGTGGTGTTGGCTGTTTCTTCGTACTGATACATTCCGCCAAAATATACTTTGTTTTTCTGCCCCTTGGTTTCTGTTTCCAGAAAATAATACCGCAATTCGGGTGAAACACCAAAGCCTTGCTGATCGAAATAGGATGCATCAACACCTGTTTCTGAGCTGATGAGAAAGGTGTTTGCACCAATACTCAACTTTGGAGACACAAATACTTCTACCCCAATAGGAATCATATATACCATGGCAGCGAAAGGATTTGTTTTTATATTAACCCGGGTTTGGCTGCTGGTTTGTGCTTCGGATATAAAAATTGCCGGCAGCAAGAGTGCTGCCAGCATAAGTGACTTCAAAAGATTCATCACAATAAAATTTTACGAGTAGTGCTGAATTGAGTAGCCTCTACAGAAATAAGGTAGACACCATGAGCAAAGCCTGATGTTTCAAGCCACGCATTGCCATCCGTCAGTTCTGTTTCGCGTAATAAGCGACCTTGCGAATCACGCATTGAGACCTTGCCGTTGTTTACACCTTCAGCTTGCACAGTAAGCTTTCCATCCTCAATGGCGTATGATATGAACGGGATTTCGCTCTGATCGTCCAATGAAGCCATGTAAACAAAACTAAGGTCGTCAACATACAAAGTGCTGTTTGGTTGCGGATTATCGCGATCGGCAGGAAGAAGAAGCACATTCAGGTGAGTTGGAATATCACTGTTTCTGTAATCGAAAACGGCTTCAAATTCGGTCCACGTAAGTAGGGTTGCAGTGGTATCGAAACCTGCAATGGCGATGGTGTCCCAGTTGCCACTATTTTCCTTTAACAGAAAAGCCCCAATGAGGCAAATGTCATTGTTCTGTGGTTCGTATTGAACCCAGCCTTTCATACTGT